>CAWVUS010000454.1:0-1719 GCA_963933195.1 uncultured Planctomycetaceae bacterium | reverse complement strand
ACGAGGCTGGTGCAACCTATTTCAGGTAGATGAATTCGTTGGCGGCCAGCACGACGTGACACAGTGTGCTCCACGCATTTCTCTGGATTTCCTGGCCCACTGCGCCGCGAGAGTGAGCCTTGACCAGCACCGACAGAAACTCCCGGTCGGATTCCCGTTCCCGGTCGGTCGGCTCGCGGCCGAAAGCAACCATGTACAACCGCTCGAGGCGATGATCCTCATCACCAGGGTCGGCGAGCAATCGGTCGGCCAACACGGCGGCCGCCTGCATCACGAAATCGCTGTTGAGCATCATCAAGGCCTGCGAGGCCACGACGGTGGTCGATCGGTCACCCGTCGAAACGGCTGGATCAGGAAAATCCAGCAACCCGAACAATTCAAACACGTTGTTGCGGACCACCGGCAGATACAGTGACCGCCGACGGCTGTCGTAGGTGGTCAGATCCTTGGACGTGTGGTCGAAGAAGTAGGCCCGGTTCTTGAGTTTCAACAACGTTCCCCGCATCGTCGGGTCCATTTGGCCACTGGCGGCCAGCAACGCGTCCCGGACAGTTTCGGCTTCCAGTCGTCGCACCCGACCACGGCTGTAGAGATGATTTTCCGGGTCGCGTCCCAGGGTCCTCTCACCAGCAGAAGTCACCTGCTGGTAGGTGCTGGACATCACGATCAGCCGATGCAGTGTCTTGACCGACCACCCGTCGGTGACAAATCGGTAGGCCAGCCAATCGAGCAGTTGGGGATGTGACGGATCCTCGCCCAGCAAACCAAAGTTGTCGGTCGTCCGGACCAGCCCGCGACCAAAATGCCAACGCCACACGCGATTGACAAAAACACGTGCCGTCAGCGGATGCCTGGGATCCACCAGCCAGCCGGCCAGTTCCCGTCGCCCACTCGCGGTCTTGGAGAATTGCAACGGCCGTGGACCTCGCAGAACCAGCGGAGTCCGCCGTGCCACGACCTCGCCCAACTCGAGCGGGTTGCCGCGAACATGGATCGCGATGTCCTTCACCTTGTCTTCGGTCACCCCCATCGCAGCCGGCAGGTTGGGACCGGCCTTCTCCAACGCGGTCAGTTCATCCCGCAATGCTTTCAGCTTTGCCTTCGTCTCGGCCGGATACAGTGTCTCCAGTTTCTCCGGCACCCGGGCACCGGGCTTCTCGCCCAGTTTCTTTTTCGCCTGCTTGTCTGCCTCCGCCGTGAAACTGGCTATCCCCACTTTTTTTGCAGCCACCGCTGCGTCGAACTTCGCCTTCAACTCGCTGGCTTCAGCCGATGGCAACAGGTGTTCATGCCATTCGGCCACCTTGATGTACTTCCGCATTGTCAGCGTGCTCTTGAAGATGCCCGCCAGCCCGTAGTAGTCCGCCGTGGCTATCGGATCGAACTTGTGGTCGTGACAACGTGCACATCCCAATGTCAGTCCAAGGAACGCCCGGCCCATCGTGTCGAGTTGCTCGTCGATGATGTCCATCCGCATCTTGGCCTGGTCTGTCTCGGCCAGCACCTTGGGGCCAATGCTGAGGAACCCCGTCGCGATCAACTGATCATGCTGCTGGGCCTCACCGTCAAACGGCATCAAATCACCGGCCAGTTGCTCGGTGACGAATCGATCGAACGGCTTGTCGCGGTTGAATGCCGACACGACATAGTCCCGGTACCGCCAGGCGTTGCCGTGGGCAACGTTCTCGTCGAACCCATTGGAATCCGCGTAGCGGGCCA
>CAWVUS010000453.1:0-1801 GCA_963933195.1 uncultured Planctomycetaceae bacterium | reverse complement strand
CCGCAGGTCGACCTGGCCGAGTTGAGCAACCTGGCCAACATCATGGTGCTGACCGTCTGGAATGGCGATTTCGTCAAGGACCAGAAGCAGCCGGGATCGCGGGTGCTGGTTGAGTCGATGGAATTCGAGGCTCCCTACTTCCCGAAGTGGCCACCCGACAGCCACACGAGCATCTTCCTGGATTCGCCCAACAGTGAGAACGAGAGCGTTTACACCCGGGAGATTCTTGATCGATTCCTGGCCAGGGCCTTTCGGCGTCCGCCGCGTGCCGAGGAGATTGATCTCTACCACGCATTCTGGAAGGGGGTTCGTGGGGAGTTTCAACGGTACGAGGAGAGCGTCAAGGAGGTGCTGGTGGCGGTGCTGTGCTCACCGAAATTCCTGTTCCTGGCCGAATCCAATGCCGAGCAAAAGACCGAGCGTCAACGGGATTATGAACTGGCATCGCGGTTGTCCTACTTCCTCTGGAATTCACCTCCGGACAAGCGACTCTATGAGCTGGCTGCCGCGGGGACGTTGCGGAAATCGCTGGCCGGTGAATCTCGCCGGATGGTTGAAGACCCGCGGGTGAGACGATTTGTCGAACCGTTTTGTGACGAGTGGTTGAAACTGTATCGCCACAAGGAGATGCAGGTGGATGTCCGGCAGTACGGGGCCTTCACCCGGTTCGTCAAGGAGGACATGGCCAAGGAGACCTATGGTTTTGTCCAGCATTGCCTGCAGAAGGACCTGGACCTGTTCACGCTGATCGACAGTGATTTCGTGATGGTCAACCAGAACCTGGCCGAGTATTACGGGATCGAGGGAGTCCAGGGGACGGGGTTCCGGCCTGTCCGGGTGTCTCCCGAGATGGGCCGTGGCGGCTTGATGACCCAGGGTTCGTTCCTCAGCGGTCACTCCGATGGCCGGCACGCTCACCCGATCAAGCGAGCCGTGTGGATGATGGAGCGGATTCTCGGTGAGTCTCCACCACCACCACCTCCCAATGTTCCCGGTCTCGAACAGAAGGAGAAGGACGCCCGATTGACGATTGCCCAGCAATTGGCCGTCCATCGCGAGAACGTCTCGTGCCGGAATTGTCACCAGAAGTTGGACCCCTACGGATTGGTGTTCGAGGACTACAACGGTGCCGGCTTGCTCAGTGGCACCGCCGGCAAGAATCCCGATACCAGGGCCCGGTTGCCCGATGGGACGGTTGTTGACGGCGTGGCCGGCATGAAGGCGCATATCCTGAAGTCGCAACGGCACGGATTCACCCGCTCACTGGTGGAACACTTGCTCGTGTACGCCCTGGGCCGGGACATGTCGTTTGTTGATGAACCCGAGATCAAGCGAATTGTTGCGGCGGTGACACGTCGAGGCGGGGCGCTGCAGGTGGTGATGGAAGAAATCGTTCAGAGTTCCCTGTTCCTGCAGGAACGATCTGTGGAATTGGGGAAGAAAGAGGGTCGGTCCGATACTACGATAGGCCGACAAGAGAAGTAGCCGTCGAGGCGGAGACGATCGGGGCACTGGCTCCGGCGCTGAACAACTGGCAGGGAAATGCAATGTCACAAAAGTCCTGGCAACTGGATCGCCGCTCGTTTCTTCAGGGAGCTGGTGTCGCTCTGACCCTGCCGTATCTTGACGCGATGGCCGATTCGACAGCCAGGTCGGCCGAGAAGCCCAAGCGACTGTGTTTCATGTACTTCCCCAACGGGTGTGGGATTCCCGACAAGAAGAAGTACGCCAGTGAACACCAGAAGTGGAGCTGGTTCCCGATGGGGCAGGGGGCCGACTACCAGTTCACCAACACGCTCGA
>CAWVUS010000452.1:0-1875 GCA_963933195.1 uncultured Planctomycetaceae bacterium | reverse complement strand
TCTTTCCGCCGACCATCCGCAGAGTTCGTGGACGGTGCAATGTGATCGGAAACGAAGATCTGCGACGAATCGCCCGGCCAACAAGCCCCCAGGATTTCCGATTGTGAATCAGTGTCGCCACCGTCGGTGCAGCACCGACGGCAATCGAGTCGACCTGCAACACGGCCCGCGAGTCATTGTCTCCCGCTATGACTCCCAACTCACCTCCCAAAATTATTTCCGGCTCCCGTTCCCAATTACCGGTCGACAAGTACCGCTTCTTGGACTGTTTTGAAACCAGGTACAGCGGACGTTCCTCCATGTGATTTCCGGCCGACACCTTTCGAGCGGACTGACGTTGCTGCACGGTCCATTCCACGAGTTGCTGCAGCATCGAAGCTTCAGCCTGAATCCTCAATGACTCCTGGCCGCTGGACCAGGTGGCCAATCCAACCGCCTGCAACGCGGCGGGCAATCCCTCCGAGCCACCGGACGACGCTCGCCAGTAACTGTCGATGGCAGGAGTCCACACCAGGACCACTCGCGACCCATTGTGAGCCTCGATCCCGGCGACGGTCTCCGTCACCTTCGCGAGCGTCTTCAGAACCAACGGTGAAGACGTGGTCGCCTTCCGATTTTCCATCACCGTACGAACTGCCCGTTCGGCGGCCAGTCGTTTCCGCGTCGCCCCGGCCTGGTCCGCCACCCGAAGATTCGAATGGTGCTGAGCCAGGTGCACCATCCGACTTTGAGGTGTTGTTGACTTCAATGGCATCACCAGCGTCGCTCGATCAAAGTCCGCCGGGGACATAGACACCAACCGTCCCATTGCCGCCTGATCATCCTGGGCCACCCGCAGCACTTCGATGAAATCGTCGGCCAGTTCCGTCAGCCGGGCCACTCCGATTTTCCGCGCAGCGTTGGCCACCAATGTCGGCTCCCGGTATCTCGGCTGTCTGGGATTGAGATCGACAAAGGCCTGTTGCGCCGTTTCGAGTTCAACCCTCACCCTGACGTACCGATCGAGTAACTTGTTCAACCGAAGGCACTCGATTCCGACAGCAGCCCGGTCTCCAAAAGTTTTTGCCGTGGACGTCAATTCATCGCGGCGTTCATCCAGGCCCCTATCGTCACTCTCACCAGCATCAGAAACCCAAGAGTTGACCCGATCGATCACTCGGGCAGCCGCCTCCAACCTCCGGGCGCGTTGAAAAATCTCCGGCTTGTCCAGAATTGCTGCCGGTTGTGGGGGCGGTTCGTCCGGATCGGAACCAGACAGCCACACCACCGCCACCCCACCACCGGTCAGCAGTACAAGCAATCCACCGATCAACAGGCTCCACAACAGTACCGTCTTTCGGGAGCCGCTCCTCGAGAACGGGTCCACGAGTTCCGGACCGTCAAGAGAAGCCCGGGTCGCAACCAGCACCTTGGCCAGGGCATTCACTTGGATCGCCGGTTGCCAGGGCCCATCCTTCGACTCACTGACAAGATCGGCTTGACGCAGCCGCCCCGTCGAGGCGTGTTGCTGCATTTCCACCAGGCCGGTTGGCCCGTGGATTCGCTCGCCACGCTTTATGAAGAACGTCCTGGTCATCCCGATCGACTCTCCAACCCCGGAGGAGGCATGAACCTCTGTCGTGGTCGTATTCTAACTTCGGGCCCCGCACCACACGATGTCATTAGGTTAGGATTCCCAAGCCTGATGTTTTCACTGCCGGATCCATGACCATTTCCGTTCACCGAGGATCAACCAGATGACCATTCGACGCAGGATTGCACTTCTGATGTTGGCGGCCACTGTTCCGTGCCTCGCTGCGGAACCTCCGGAACTCGCCGGCCCCTACAAGTTGGTGGCTCGTGATTTTACCGGGAATGGTCAACGCGACCTGGCAA
>CAWVUS010000451.1:0-1957 GCA_963933195.1 uncultured Planctomycetaceae bacterium | reverse complement strand
GATTCCGCATCCTCCAGTGTCACGTTCTCCGCTTTCTCCTGCTCGATCCTTGCCTCGAGTTCCTCTCGCTGCATCTGCAGGATTTCCATCGACTGGATCATCCGCGGAGCCAGCTTCATTTGCTGGCTCATCTGCTGACCCATTCGCACTTGCTGTGAAAACTGCAGTGCCATGATGGACGGTCGCCGGGAGAGAGAAACTACGGACAGAACACGGAGGGAGAAAGAGAGCCTGGCGCTGGTGTCAGAACTGTTGGCGACCTCGCATGGCATCGGCCAGCATTTCCCGGTTGGCAAATTCGAGAACACTGCCACTGGCAATTCCCCGGGCCAGCCGAGTGATCTGGACGTTGAGATTGTCCAGGAGGTTCGACAAGTACAACGCGGTGCCGTCGCCCTCGAGTGTTGGATTGGTCGCCATCACCACCTCAGTCACCCCATCCTCACGGACCCGCCGCAACAACGGTTCGATCCGCAACTGCTCGGGGCCAACCCCCGAGAGCGGTGCCAATGCCCCACCCAAAACGTGATAGACCCCCTCGTAGACTCCGGCTGCCTCGAGGGACACGACATCGCGAGGCTGTTCCACCACGCACACCACGTGCCGGCTACGACGAGTGTCGCGACAGATCGCGCACAATTCCGCTTCGGTCAGGTTGTAACAGATCGCACAGAACCGAATCGATTCCTTCACTTGCCGGATCGCTTCAGCCAGGCCCATCACCTCATCCACGGGCGTCGCGAGCACGTGATGGGCCAGCCGCTCAGCACTCTTGCGGCCAATTCCCGGGAGCTTGGCAAACTCGTTGATCAATTGTCCCACCGATTCGCCATACGGGTGATCGGTGGACTCGAATTTCGAAGGGGCCATCGTAGAGATTCTCGTCGTATTGCCAGGACCATTCAGGCCGTCGGCAGGTTGCCATCAGTGAACTGATTCAAAGCATCGGAGAGTCCCGGCATATCCAGGCCCCCAGCCAATTGGTTCATTTCGGCCGCGGCCGCCTCGCGAGCCTTTTCCATCGCCTGGTTGGTTGCCGCCACCACCAGGTCCTCGATCATCTCACGGTCACCACTCGCCGCCAGGTTCTCAGAGATTGTGCACGAGAGCACTTTTTGGTGTCCCGACACTTCAACCTGGACCATTCCGCCACCGGCCATTCCAGTCACGCGCACCCGGCCCAACTTCTCCTGCATCTCACCGACCATGCCCTTCATCTGGGAAGCCTGCTTCATCAGCGATGCCATATCTCCCAACCCCTTGAACATCTCGCCTCCTTCACTCTCACCCAAAGCGTTTCGCCAAAACTCGTCCCCGGCGACTTTCACTGACAACCACAAGGTCTGCCGGTCGACTCTCCATCCCGCCAATCTGACCCGAATAACTTCGGATCAATCGTCCGCCGCCGGGCGATTCACAGGCACGACACGCTGAACCGTAGCCCCGAAGACATTCTGAGCTTCCTCGACCATCGGATCGGTCTCGATGACCTCAACCTTTTCTGCCGTCGGCTCCTCGGGTTCCGCTTCCGGATCTCGTTCCTCCTGAATCAACCTCACCTGGACCAGACCGCCGGTCACGTCCTGAAGCAATTCCTCGAGTTGTCGCATCACTTCCGGACGCTCGCAGAATCGCCTGTGGAAATCATATTCCGCAGCAAAGACCAGATCCAGACGATTTGGCCCGGAAATTGCTATGCGGTCGACTCGTTGAACGTGTTCCCGCAACAGGCTGCTGATTCGACCAGTCACCTCAGTCCAAACTCGCTCCTCCTGACCGGATTCCAATGGGGTTACCGCTGTCGATGACTCGGCAACCTCCGCGGACGGCTCATCAGAGACAGGCTCCGGCAATCGCCCGTCGTCGACCACAGTGGTCTCTCCAGAACCAGCCCCCGATTGCTCCACTTCAGCTTCCACTTCAGCTTCCACTTCAGCTTCCACTTCAGCTTCCACTT
>CAWVUS010000450.1:0-1974 GCA_963933195.1 uncultured Planctomycetaceae bacterium | reverse complement strand
CGCAACGCAAATGCGTCCCTCTTTTTCACCTCGTATCCACCGGGTGCCTGGCGGAGCGCCGGAAAATCCGACTGCACCGGTGACGCGGCAAAGCAGGATCCACTGAGAATCACCTTGCCGGTCAGGTCGGCCGGCAGACCATCAATGTCGACCCCGCACGACATGCCCGGAACTCCATGACCATGCATCACCACTAGCGACGCCTCGCGAAAAGCCGCCTCGGCCCCCTTGGGAAACGACTTGATGAACGGTTGCTGGTTCGTTGCCTGCAGATTCCAGATTCCTGGCCCTGTGAGTTTTGCGGCCTCGACGGCTCGTCGACTGTAGACCGCCACGATGGGAGTCGTGACGTTGGACCGTCGGAACCACTTCCGCAGGACTGCCGCCTTCTGCAACGACCGCAGTTCTTCGGCCCGGGGAACCTGGCTGATGGCCAGTGGCTTCAAACGCGAAATCGCCACGGGCTTGTGATTGATTGAACGATCCACGAGTGCCTTGAATTGCTGAGGGGTGGAGGCCAACAGGATTCCCGGAAAGACATCCACCAGGGGATCGTCGTCGAGTGTCGACGTCAATTCCCACAAGCCAAGCACCATGTTCTCACGGAATGAACTCTTCCTGGGTGCAACGGCCAGAAAACGGACACGGGCCGCCCGCAGTTTTTGACGAAGTGACTCGAGTGTCGCCGAATCCCGCCCCAGCGAAGCCAGGTCGTCGACCTTCAGGATGACCCCGTCCCTGGCCTTTGCGAGTCGCTGCAGGCTGGACAAAAAGAGAGGAGACCGGTGATCGGTCAGAATGACATAACGCTCTCCGGCAACCCGATGAGGTTCTGTCTTCAGAATGAATGCCGAGTTCTTCGACTCCTGCCGCCCCGGCCGTTTGCTGCGATCGACGCGAGGCAACTGGCTCACATCAGGAATGCCGAGATCGCCGATTTTCTCCGGCAAGGGCGCCGCTGGAACAGCAACCGGAACCGTTCCCAGCAACAACAACACGAAGACGCTTTTGGTCATCTGTGGACTTCCCAATTGCCGGTCCGTCACGGCGCCTTCGGCGCAGTGTTTGTGCCAACCGCAGCCGCTTCATCGACCGTCAGGAAGACGGGATTCGACGCGTAGCTGGTCATGATCGTATAGGTAATTGGGACACGGGCCACCACCGCGATTGGCCACCTGGTCACCGCTTTTGCCGAGTCGGTGGCCCGCAGGGTGAACACAGCCTCGAGTGCGTCGCCGGTCAGCTTCTTGGTTGTTTCACCCTGCACGCTCACTCCCGGGGGCAACTGCTGACCAACCGCCTGGTTGAAGAACAACAGTGCCATATTCAGCAACACCTGCTCACTGTATTCCGGACTCCGCTTGATCCGGACCGTGAGTGTGGCCGTGGCCCCCGGCTTCAACGTCAACTGCGATGGAGTCGCGGTCACGCCGTGTAAGTCCAGTGGCCTTGTCACGCCCAGCAATTGGCTCTGGATTGGCATTCGCACAAACCGGCTTGCCCCGGCTCGTCGCAATTCCCCCAGCACGTTCGCTTGCCGCTCCACCAACACCTCACCCCCAGCCCGAGGCAAACGAGCCCGACCACGAACCCGTACTAACGACGCGTTGATGGGAGCCTTGGCTTCGGCCGAGAACACCAGTGCACAATGCGTGAAGCCCGCTGGAATCACGACCGACTCGCATGTGACTCCCTTGGGCAACCGGTCGACAAGGATTTCCACCGGCCCTTTGAAACCGTTGAGCCGTTTCAACCGCACAAACCAGGCCGCGTGTCCACCGGGGGCCAACATCCCGTAGTAATATTCACCGTGTATTTCAAAATCCGCACCACTCGGTTCGACTGACAAGTGGTAAATGAACAGGTCGCCAGCGCGACGATTCAGGTCCCGGACACCGATCACGTATTCGCCGTCGGCCGGAGCCCGAAAATACAATCCCGCGTCCTTGGTGAAATCGCCGTCATCGGCGGTCG
>CAWVUS010000449.1:0-2160 GCA_963933195.1 uncultured Planctomycetaceae bacterium | reverse complement strand
CCAATCACCTGTGAACGGTTCTCCGCAACGTGTTGCTCGAGCGCCCACCAGGTCATCAACGGCAAACGCGAATCCGCCTTGCCAGGTTTCTTCTGCATCAGTTCTCTGACCACCGACAACCCGGTTTCAGCCGGCAACCGTCTTGCCGTGGCCGCCAATTGCACCAGCACCACCGGGTCGGTCTCCCGGTGGGCCAGGTCGACGATGGCCGAACCGACTCGGCGCGACACCTGTTGACGATCGCCCAGCAATCTCACGGTCCAGTGCCTCACCCGTGGACCGGGGTGAGACAGCATTTCGAGAGCAAACGCATCATCCAGGCCTCCCGATGCATTCACGGCCCACAGACCCTGCAACGCCATCCGTCGATCATCCCGGCGGCGAGCCATCGCCTTCAACCCAGGAACAATCGCCTTGTCCTTGCGTCGAAACATCTCGATCCGAGCCCGATCCGCATACCAGTCGTTGGCATGCGAGAGCAGCTTGACCAGTCCGGAACTCGGCAGTGACACAACGTCGACGGGCCGCGTCGATGCCGCGGTGGCTGCCTGAACACGATAGATCCGCCCGTTGCTCCGGTCCCACTTGGCGTCCGGATCGGGGTGAGCCGTCCGACGGTCATGGAAGTCACTGATATAGACGGCCCCGTCGGGTCCGTAACACAGGTCGGTCGGGCCGAACCACGTGTCGTTGGAGTTCAACCAGGCACCATTCGGCTTGACCGCCACCGTGCTCGCCCGTGATCGCACGTCCCAGGAACTGGAGGTGTGCCCCAGGAAGTTGCCACAGAGAAACCTGCCACGGAAGGCCGCGGGCAAAGTGTGGCCGCGGTAGATTGTCCCGCCGGTCGTTGGTCCTCCCTGCAGGCCCCCTCGAAACACGGGGAAAAAGTGTCCGTAGGTGTAGAGGTGGTGCAATGGGCCATGCTTGGCAAAGCTCTTGGCGAAATAGCCGCCCTGGACGGCGTGAAAAAACAGGCCGCCGTTGGAACTGTAGAACAGCCGGCCAAGTGCATCGAAGGTGAGCCCAAAGAGATTGCCCCCTCCCTCGCAGAACAACTCGAACCGGTCCGTCGGAGGATGATACCGCCAGCACCCCTGCTGGAACTCGATCCCGCGAATGCGACAGGTTGTCGTACTGCCGTTCACCCCGTACAGCCAGCCGTCGGGGCCCCACGTCAGGTGATTGGCCAACGACTGGGCATCCTCCATGCCAAACCCCTTGAGCAACACTCGGGGTGGACCGTCGGGAACATCGTCCCGGTTGCCGTCGGGATAGAAGAGCAGATAGGGAACCTGCAGGACAAAAACACCGCCATGTCCGAAGGCCAGCCCGGTGGCCAGGTTCAGCCCGTCCACGAAATCCCTGGCCCGATCGGCCCGGCCATCGCCGTCGGTGTCCTCGAGAATCGTGATCCGGTCGGCTCCACGGGGCCCCCTCGGTGGCGGCTCGGGAACACGGTCGTAGACAGTCCGCGACCAGCGATCGACTTTCACCCGCTTCAGCCCGGCCGGGTTGGGATACTGCAGGTACTGGATCGTCCACAACCGGCCACGATCGTCGCACTTGACCAGGATCGGTTGCCGCACCATGGGCTCGCCGGCGAACAACTGCACCTGGAGACCCTTGGCGAGTGTCATCTTGCCGGCGGCCGATTGCAGCGAGTGCCCCTGGGCCCATGCGGCCCCGGCCGCCAGGTTTGCCACGAACAGCAGGACCAGGCACCGCGCGATCACTCGACCTGCTCGCGTTCGTCCGATTGCCAGTTGCAGTCTTCTCATGACTTGGCATTCTGACTCCCACACCGGTCGTTCTCAACTGGGTCGCGAACCGAATCAACCCGGGCAATAATCATGGACTGTCCCGTTCTTGACGTGGAGTCTTCATCGTGACCTACCCTCGCACCGGTCAGTTGTCGTTCATCATTGCGACCACCTGCGTGGTCGGTCTCGCTTTCGCCCTCAACAACCGGCCGGCTCCAGGCTCCAACCACTCAACGGTCACCAGCGACCCCAGGGGTTCCACCATGCCCGAGGATCAACCCGAGAACCTGGCAACGACCCAACCGGTGGGAATCGAAAAACCCATCCGCGTGGCCGCCATCACCACGACGTATTTCCCCGGCAGCCACGCCGACGTGATTGTCGGCAAGTTCCTCCG
>CAWVUS010000448.1:0-2163 GCA_963933195.1 uncultured Planctomycetaceae bacterium | reverse complement strand
AACAATTCGAAGCAGACCATACTACTGACCGGATTGCCCGGCAAGCCGAATACGACGGAGCCCGGCGACGTCCCGAACCAGACCGGTTTTCCCGGTTTGACTTTCACCTTGTGGAAGATCTCGTTGACGCCCGCGGCCTCGAGTTGCGCCGGAACGAGGTCGAGTCGTCCGGCCGACACTCCGCCTGAGAGCAGCAGCACGTCGCATTCCAGGCCGTCGGCGATCTTGGCAGAAAGATCCTCGGGGTTGTCCCGGGCGATGCCCAGTTCGTGGGCCACGGCCCCGCAGGCACGAACCTGTGCGGCGAGCATGGCTTCGTTGGAGTTGCGAATCTGGCCGGCACCCGGCTGGCAATCGATCGTCACCAGTTCATCTCCGGTGGCCAGCACTCCCACGGTGACCTGTCGATGGACAACCAGGGACTGTCGTCCGAGTTCGGCGAGCAGCCCGAGTTCCTGGGGCCTGAGTTGTCTCCCGGCCGGCATCACGGTGTCGCCCTGCCGCATCGATGTGCCCTGGTGGATCATGTTCCGTCCGGGAGTGACCGGTCGCGTATCAATCGAAACAAGGACCTGCTGGTCCTTGTTCTCGATGCTGGTGTCCTCGACCTGCACCACGGCATCGGCTCCGCCGGGAATCGGCGCGCCGGTCATGATCTGGATGGCCTGTCCGGGTTGGATGGTCTGCGAGGCGACCTGGCCAGCGGTGACCTCGTCGATGACCGTCAAGGTCGCAGTTCCATCGGCGATGTCTTCGGCGCGGACCGCAAAACCATCCATCAACGCCTTGTCGAATGGAGGGGAATCGATGTCACTGTCGATCGGTTCGGCCAGGACCCGACCGAGAGCGTCACACAGCGGCACGGTTTCCACCGGGCCGGGTTCGACGTGCAACTTGATGGCCTCGAGTGCCTGGTCGACGGTGTGCATGGATTGCCTAGTCGAGAGTGCAGGGTTCGAGTGCCAGGAAGTTCTTCAGCAGTGTCACCCCGTGTTCGGTCAGGTAGCTTTCGGGATGAAACTGGACACCCCAGACCGGCCAACTGCGGTGATGAAATCCCATCAATTCGGGTGGCTGATCTGGATCGTCGGACCAGGCGCAGGGTTGAAGATCTTCGGCCAGGGACACTTCGGGAACGATCAGGCTGTGGTAGCGGGTGGCCTGGAAGGGATTGGGGAGCCCGTTGAACAGGCCCTCGCCCGAGTGGCGAATTTGAGACACCTTGCCGTGCATCAGGCGATCGGCTCGCACGACGTCACTGCCAAGTGCCTCGGCGATCGACTGGTGTCCCAGGCAGACACCCAGCAGCGGGATGTCCGGGCCAAATCGTGCGACGACCTGTTTGCTGATTCCCGCTTCGTTTGGTGTGCAGGGACCGGGCGAGATGATAATTCGATCGGGCTTGAGGTCGGCGATCTCCTCGAGAGAGACCTGGTCGTTCCGCTCGACCCGGATCTCCAGTCCCGGGTCGATTTCCCCGAGTCGCTGGACCAGGTTGTAGGTGAACGAGTCGTAATTATCGAGCACAAAAATCATGGCCAGTTGTCCACTCTAGCAGCAGCTCTCGGCGGCCGAAACGTGTGACTCCTCCCGGGCGGCCGTTACTTTTTCCCCAGCGCACGTTGCTGCTGGAAGAATTCGCTGAGGATGGTGCTGCATTCGTGCTCGAGTACTCCGCCGATGACCACCGAGCGATGGTTGAGCCGTTCATCATTGGTGATTGCATACAGCGACTGGCAGCCGCCGCCCTTGGGGTCGGCGGCTCCAAAGAGCACCGTGGGCAGTCGGGCCTGGACGATGGCTCCGGCACACATCGGGCAGGGTTCGAGGGTGACGTACAGCGTGCAGTCGGTCAGCCGCCAACTCCCCAGCGCTTCGGCGGCCTGAGTGATCGCGATCATCTCGGCATGAGCCGTCGGGTCATTGAGTGTTTCGCGTTGGTTGTGGGCCTGGGCGATCGCGCGTTCTTCATGGACCACCACCGCGCCCACGGGCACTTCGTCTTCTTCGAATGCCGCCCGGGCCTGGTCCAGTGCCTGTCTCATCCAGTGATCGTGTGGTTGGAGCAGGTGGTTGTGGGGTTGAGCGTTCATGGGCATGGAGAACGTGAGGGGGGAGTGGAAACGGGTGTGGCGTCTATGGCTTCGGGGGCGTGTCGGCGGG
>CAWVUS010000447.1:0-2299 GCA_963933195.1 uncultured Planctomycetaceae bacterium | reverse complement strand
GAACTGTAATTCAACTCCTCCCCACCAAGTTTGCCCAAGGCAATCACCGCCAGGGCCGACCCGTCGGCTGCCTCGTTACCGACAAGGCCAAGAACCGCCTGGATCGTCGCGTCGGCCAACAGCGACAACTGGAGCGTCACGCGGCGGAGATCCATCAGCCCAAAACAATCACACGCCGCGATCCGCAGCAGTTCCCACCGCTGAACTCTCCGCACGGCGTCGATCCCTCCAGAACCGTCTGCCAAAGCCGCCTCGTTCATGTCCTTCAGAAATTCGTCGCGACTACGAACTTCTGCCAGCGACTTCGACTCGGCCAACCGCTTGAGACAATCCGGCCGCTTCAGCAATAGCCCGGTGAGAAATTCGCTGTTGGCAAATAGACGAACAAGAATTTCCACGGCCCGGGGACGTTCTTCCAGATAACCCAACCACCCGGCAGTATCGCCCCACTGGCTCAGACAACGACGCAGATTTCGAAGGGATAGATCCGGAGCGGCCGTCTGGCCCATCGTGCCCAGAAGAGACTCGAGCAAGCCCACTGACAGCACCGAGTCGCCTGCGAGTTCTACGAGGCCTCGCCAATCCGCCATCGCCGTCGGTGGGTCGACAAACCCCATCCCGGCGAGCGATTCTGTCACTCGCGAATCGTCGGAGCCTGCGGCCTGCAACAGCCAGCCGGCCGTTTCCGCGTACATACCCCAACTCCCGACGGTTGCATCACCAACCTGTCAGTCCCACAGAAACTTCAACGGATCACATCACAAGCTGGCATCGCTTTACGGAATTCCGAAACTGCCTCCTCGCCGACATCGGTAAAGCTGAGGTTGAGTTGTTTCAGCGCAGACAATTTCAACAAGCTCTTGAGCGACTCATCGCTGACCTTTGTGCTCGAAAGATTCAATGTCTGCAACTTGGAATGCCCCACAAGGCCCTCGACCCCCTTGTCTCCGATTCCAGTGGAATCGAGATTGAGCCACTCCAATTCCGTCATCTCCGACAAGTGTTCAACCCCCGCGTCGGTCACTTGAGTTGACCACAGGTTCAGCCTCTTCAACTGGCTCAGCGTGGCCAGGTTCGCCAGGCCTGCATCGTCAACCAGCGTTTCACTGAGATCAATCCGCTCGACACCCTTGGCTCCTGCCAGCACCTTCAACCCGGCTCCTTGGACAGCCGTGTCTCGAAGGACCACCGTTTTTAGTCCCGGCATTGCCCCCAGAACGCCCAGCCCCTTGTCCGACACACCGGTGCGAAACAGGTTGATTTCACGCAACCTCGTCATTCCGGCGAGAGACGCCAGGCCAGCATCTGAAATCGCCGTGTCCTCCAACACAAGCGACGTCAGGCCTGTCAATCCTGAAATGGATGCCAACCCGTCGTCAGTGACCTGCGGGTTCCGCATTTTCAGGCTTCGCAATGTTTTCAACTGGCCGAGATGTGCCAATCCTCCATCGGAAATCAGAACACACCCTCGGACATCGACCAATTTCAATTTCTTCAGCGGCAACAAATGCGCCAACGCGTCGTCACTGATATTTGTGTAAAGGAGGTGCAACTGCTCAATCCCCTCGAGCAGAGTGAGATGAGCCAGGCCCTCATTTGTGACGTTTGAGCATCGGCGCAGATTCAGCGACTTCAACGTCGAAATTTTCACGACATTGGCCAACCCGTCATCGGTCAACTCGGTGTTCTCCAATCCGAGCCTTTCGAGTTTCTTCAATGCGACCAGTTCCCCGATCCCCTCGTCGCCAATATTGGCTCCCCAGATCTTCAAATCACCAAGATCCACGAGGCCTGCCAGCAAAGCGCACTGTTCGTCGGCAAAGGGACATTCCGTCAAGTCCACCGAGACAACTGCGCCATCCAGTCGTGTCCAACGGCCTCCGGCGTCCTTGATCGCGTCGACCGCCGCCTGCTCCCTTTGGGTTTGTTCAGCCTGTTGCTCGGCACTGCGGCCGACGGCGGGTTCTGAACCTCCCGCGTCCGCTGTGCCAGCCGGTGCTCCAACCGACGTACCGTCGCTCCCGGACATGTTGGAATCCGACGGACAACCCGAACCTGTAACCAGCGCTGAAGCGGCCACAAGCCAGCCACATGTGCGAAGCCTGACAAAACGTCTCATTGCGTGTTCACCCTGCGACAGAGCACACGGTACACGTGTGCAGGAGCCAAAACTGTCGGACGACATGGTCCGAATTGGTCGATCGCCCCAATTTAGTCGTGAGAACCTACCAAGGCAACGACTGCCGGTTCCCGGGCAACACCCAACGAAATTCCATCGACGGGTGTCGCAAAACAGGGG
>CAWVUS010000446.1:0-2381 GCA_963933195.1 uncultured Planctomycetaceae bacterium | reverse complement strand
AACGGCATTTTCTTGCCGTCATTCTTGTATAGCGCCGGTTTATAATCGTATGTGTCGACGTGACTTGGGCCGCCCTGCATAAACAGGAAAATGATCCGCTTCGCCCTCGGAGGGAGATGAGGTTCTTTGGCAGCGAGCGAATTCGCCGCTTGAACCGAGTCAGCACACAATCCGGCTAACGCCAGGCTGCCGAAACCACAGGCGGCCTGCTGAAGTGCTGCTCGTCGTGTCATGCCATTGTTACGGGGCGTCATGACATTAGGCCTTGTTTACCGGACATAACGGAATTGAATGGTGGCAAACATTGATTGTACCAACTGTGTCCAGGCATCAATCTGGGGCGTGCCTGTCCTGCCGATGACAGATTTCAAAAACTGCTGACTGAGCATTATCTCCGCCTCTGTCGCGTGGCGTCCCAGGATCCGCAGGTATGCGTGATCGATTCGATCAGTTGTTGACGGTCGCCATTCGCCCAAAAGACGTTCCGCAGTGAGCCGCGCCTGCGTCCGTACGAACGCATGGTTCATCATGAACAGTGCTTGCGGAGCGACTGTGCTGACGTCGCGTCGGCCGGTTACCAAGCTCGGATTGGCAAAGTCGAACACCTCAAATAGTTCAGGCAAACTACTACGAAATACCGGTACGTAAACACTGCGTCGAGGCGACTTGAACTGAAAGCCGACGTCCGTTTTCAGACCCGCGGGGAACGTGGCCCCTCCCATTCCAGGGTTCAAGGTGCCACCCAAGGACAGCATCGTGTCACGCAGTGACTCGGCATCCAGGCGACGACGATTCATGTGAGACAACAGTCGGTTCTCCGGGTCTTCCTGTTGCTCGCCTCGCAAGGACGAAAGACGGTAAGTCCTGGAAAGCACAATCGTCCGGATCAGTTTCTTCACCGACCAATCTTGCTGAACGAATTGAACGGCTAGATGGTCCAGCAGTTCGGGATGTGACGGCGATTCACCCGTCGTGCCAAAGTTGTCAACGGTGCGAACCAGTCCCGCGCCGATCAGCCAGTACCACACGCGATTCACCATCACGCGTGATGTCAGCGGATTGGCGGGATCGACGATCCACTGCGCCAGCTCCAGGCGACCGCTACTGTCGGTGGGCATCGCTGGCGACGGTCCATAGTTTGCGACCTGCAGCACACCCCGTGGAGCAATGGCCCCCAGGTTTTCGATGCTACCGCGAATGTGAATCTTCAAATCCGTCGGCTTCTTTTTTTCGACTGCTGAATTGACCATCTCCCGGATGGGTTTTCGTTTCTGGAGTGCAGACAGCTGCTCGTTCAGTTTTGCAATCCTGGTCTTGAGGGCCTGTTGTTCGGCAGGCGACAGTTTTTTCCCTGCCTGAGATTTCGGGAGGGTTGTCAGTTTGGTGTCGTCCGGAACTGGCAGAAACTGGACCGCATCCGCGACGACGACGCCACCGCCACCCTTCACCGAAATCTCAACAGCGTCCCGTTGGCCAGGTGGAAATTCAAAAAAACCAAGAGATTGAAAATAGCCGTCTGACCTGACCTTGTTGAACGCACCCGGGGCCTTTCTCTGGTCGATGCGAAAGGATTTGCTTCCGTTTTTGTGGCGAACGATCACAAGAGCTTTCGGAGCACGATTGGCATGCTGCGCAACCGTAATCCGTACCTCGTACCTGCCTCCATCAGGAAAAGTCACGGGATAAATGACCTTGTTGCCTGGGACGCCGGAGTAGAGGTATTCAGAACCCACGTGATTTGTAACACCGCTGGATTTGGACCACCGGCCGGTAACTTTGGCTTCCGGGTTGTCCACGACAATCCCCGGTACGTCTTTGGCCTGGAGAGGAGGGAGGCCGTCTTTCTTTTTCAGCGTCTTAAGTTCGTTCTGCAGTTTGGCAACCGACAAACTGCGAATTTCCGATTCTCGCTTTGCCTCTTCCGTAATCGGCAAGGGTCTTTCCATGGTCGTGGAAACATTCGAGTGCTTTAGTCCCTGGACGTTTTTGAGAATCCCCGCCATCGCGTAGTAGTCACTGGTGGGAATGGGATCGAACTTGTGGTCGTGACAACGCGCGCAGGTGATCGTTTGTGCCAACAGGCCTTTTCCGATGACGTCGAGTTGTTCATCGACAACATCCATGTCGAGTTGGCTCTTGTTTTGGTTCTCGAGGAGCGCGTCACCCATCACCAGGAACGTTGTGGCGATCAGGTTCCGTCGCTGTACGTCGACTGATGATGCCTCTAGTAAATCGCCTGCGAGTTGTTGCGTTAGAAACTGATCGAAAGGCTCGTCGGCATTGAACGCTTCAATCACGTAGTCGCGATAACGCCAGGCATGTTTGAGTAACCTTCCACGCAACGACATCGACTCGGCGAAACGCGACACATCAAGCCAGTG
>CAWVUS010000445.1:0-2386 GCA_963933195.1 uncultured Planctomycetaceae bacterium | reverse complement strand
ACCTCGATATCGTTGGGGATTTCATCGTCATGGCCAGCACCTTGACGGAAATCAAAAGCCGGATGGTGTTGCCGCAGGACAAAGAAGACACCGAGCCAGAGTTCGAAGAGGACCCACGGAGTGACCTCATCCAACAATTGCTGGAATATCGCAAGTTCAAGGATGCGGCACAGCGACTAGAAGATCGCGCCGCCGAGTGGCAGGAACGTTATCCACGGCTCACCGACGATCGCCCTCGGACAGGCCGTGATGCCTCGCGAGATCGAATCAAAGAAGTAGAACTGTGGGACCTGGTCAGTGCCCTCGGGCGAGTTCTCAAGTTGCAGGACGAGACCAAGCAAACCAACATCCTGTATGACGACACGCCGATCGCCGTTTACACCGAACGAATCGGCGCACGCGTCCGCAGCGAAAGCCAGGTGGCCTTCACGAGCCTGTTCGGAAATGAAACGCTACGAAGCAAGGTCATTGGCATGTTCCTGGCCATTCTGGAACTGTTAAGACACCACGGATTCCGAGCACAGCAAGAAGCCGAATACGGCGAAATCTGGATTCTGCCTCCCCTGGAACCCGCCCCCGAGCCACCACCAGACCCAGCCGACTCTACCGGGACCGGCTCAAGCGACGACGCCAACTCAGTCGAGCCAACCGACAACTGAGCGGAACACCCTCCGACCGCCAACGCTTCAATGCCCGATTTCCAACTCGTCAGTGACTTCAGCCCCTCCGGTGACCAACCGCGGGCCATCGACTCGCTGGTCGACGGAATAACCGACGGGCGACGAGACCAGGTCCTGATGGGGGTCACCGGGTCGGGCAAGACCTTCACGATGGCCAACGTCATCGCTCGCCTCAATCGCCCCGCCCTGATCCTGTCACACAACAAGACTCTGGCTGCCCAACTCTACAGTGAATTCCGCGAGTTCTTTCCCAACAACGCCGTCTCGTACTTCGTGAGCTACTACGACTACTACCAGCCCGAGGCCTACATTCCCCAACGCGACATCTACATCGAAAAGGACGCCTCGATAAACGATGAAATCGACCGATTGAGGCTCCAGGCCACCAGCGCACTTGTCAGTCGACGCGACGTCGTTGTCGTCTCGAGTGTCAGTTGCATTTACGGCCTTGGCTCACCCAAGGATTACCTGGAAATGATGGTCCATCTTTCCGTCGGTGGAACGATCGATCGAGACCAGATGCTCCTCAAGTTGGTCGACATCCAGTACGAACGTAACGACATCGACCTCACCCGGGGGAAATTTCGCGTCCGCGGCGACGTTGTGGAATGCTGGCCGGCCTATGAGGAATTTGCATACCGCATAGAACTCTGGGGCGATGAGATCGAAAGATTGTCCTGGATTGACCCGCTCACCGGCGACGAATTGCGCCGCGAAGACGACATGTACATCTACCCGGCCAAGCACTTTGTGCTGCCGCCAGAACGTATCGATGCTGCCATCCAGGAAATTCAATCCGAACTCGACCTGCGTCTCGAGGAACTCAAAACCGAAGGGAAACTGCTTGAGGCACAACGACTTTCGGCCCGGGCACGATACGATCTCGAGCTCATCGCCGAAACCGGATTTTGCCCGGGAATCGAAAACTACAGCCGGGCCCTTGAAGGCCGACCCGCCGGGACTCCTCCACACACGCTCCTCGATTTTTTTCCCGACGACTACCTCCTGTTTGTCGACGAATCGCATGTCACCATCCCACAGGTTCGCGGCATGTTCGCCGGTGATCATTCCCGTAAGACCACCCTGGTCAACCATGGGTTTCGTTTGCCTATGGCACTCGACAATCGCCCCCTGCAATTTGACGAGTTCGATTCTCGGCGAGGCAATTCCGTTTTTGTCTCCGCGACTCCCGGTGACTGGGAACTCGAAAACACCGACGGAGAAATCGTACAACAGGTCATCCGGCCCACCGGCCTGGTCGATCCCACGCTGCACATCGTCCCGGCCCGCGGACAAGTCGTCCATCTCGTTCAAGAAATCCGCAAACGCGCCGAATGCAACGAACGTGTACTCGTCACCACACTCACCAAACGTCTCGCCGAAGATCTCACCCGATACCTGAAAGAGGAGGGAATCCAGGCGGCATGGATTCATTCAGAACTCAATGCCATCGAACGTGTGACCGTCCTACGAGGCCTCCGCGAAAAGACCCACGACGTCGTCGTCGGCGTCAACCTGCTCCGTGAAGGCCTCGATCTTCCGGAGGTTTCGTTGGTGGCAATTCTCGATGCCGACAAGGAAGGGTTCCTCCGAAGCGCAACCAGCCTGATTCAGACAATTGGCCGGTCGGCGAGACACGTCAACGCCGAAGTGATCCTCTACGCTGATGTTGTCACCAACAGCATGCAAACTGCGATCGACGAAAC
>CAWVUS010000444.1:0-2424 GCA_963933195.1 uncultured Planctomycetaceae bacterium | reverse complement strand
TCCGCGGGCCCGAGGTGTTTGCCATGCTGGCGAAGTTGTTCACGTATTCGTTGTTTGGGATCGAGGCACGGGCTGTCGAGGTCGAGGTCGACATTTCCGCGGGCAGCTTGCCGCGGACGATCCTGGTCGGGTTGGCCGAGGCTGCGGTTCGAGAAAGCACTCACCGGATCGAACGTGCGCTGGTCAACAGTGGTTACGTCCGACCCAGTGACCGAATCGTGATTTCTCTCTCACCGGCCGATCTTCCCAAGGACGCGGCATCGTTCGATCTGCCGATTGCGCTGGGCCTGTTGACGGCCAGTGGGCAATTGCAGGGGGATCGGTTTGACGATTTCGCGGTGGTTGGGGAACTGGCCCTCGACGGGCGTTTGCGACCAATCCGCGGCGTGTTGTCGATGGCCCTGGAGGCTCGCGATGCCGGACGTCGTGGGATTGTCGTGCCATTGGAGAACGCTCCGGAGGCTGCGGTGGTCGAGGGGCTGGACGCGATCCCGGTGGGGACGTTGGCCGAGGCGGTCGGGTACCTGGCCGGTGCCATCGATATCGAACCGGCAGCATTCAGCTGGGAGCAAGCGATTGGCGCCCATGGTCGTTACAACATTGACTACTCGGATGTGAAGGGACAGGAGACGGCCAAGCGGGCTGTCGTGGTGGCGGCCGCTGGACGGCACCACCTGTTGATGATCGGTCCACCCGGAACCGGCAAGACCCTGCTGGCCCGACGGCTGGGCACGATCCTGCCCGAGTTGACCGCGCGGGAGAGCCTGGAGACCAGCCGGATCTGGAGTGCAGTTGGCCGGTTGGCGCCCGGTCGACCCCTGATGCTGCAACGGCCGTTTCGCGCGCCCCATCACACGATCAGCGAGGCGGGCCTGGTCGGCGGCGGCAGTCGGCCCTCGCCCGGTGAGATCAGCCTGGCTCATCATGGCGTGTTGTTCCTGGACGAGCTGCCCGAGTTCAACCGGCGGACGCTGGAAGTGTTGCGGCAGCCACTGGAGGAGAACCAGGTGACAATTTCACGAGCGCTGGGCAGCATGACCTTTCCGGCCAACCTGATGCTGGTGGCAGCGATGAATCCCTGTCCGTGTGGGTTCCGTGGTGACCCGCGACGAGAATGTCATTGCGGGTTGTCGCAGGTCGAACGCTACATGGCCAAGATCAGTGGCCCGTTGCTGGACCGCATCGACATCCATGTCGAGGTTCCCGGTGTGCCGTTTCACGAACTGTCCGACGATGCGGCCGGAACCGACAGCCAGGCGATGGCCAACCAGGTCGAGACGGCCCGGCAGGTTCAGTTGGAACGGTTCGCAGGGGACGATGGTTTTTCCGAGACCGGGGCCAACGGGAACATGAGTCCTCCGGAGATCCGGAGCCATTGCCGGTTGCAGGGAGCGGCCGAGAAACTGCTGAAGCTGGCGATGGAACAGATGGGTCTCTCGGCTCGAGCCCACGATCGGATCCTCCGTGTCTCGCGGACGATCGCCGATTTGTCGGGTGATGCCGACATCGGTGAAGACCATCTCTCGGAAGCCATCAACTTCCGGGCGCTGGACCGGTCGTACTGGAATTGACCGGATCGGTGTTCCGGACCAATTGTTTCCGGCTAGGGAGTCGCCGCCTTCAGCAGTCGCGGTGATGCCTTGGCCACCCAGCCGGCCTTGCGCTGGCCCTTGCCCGGGCGATTCGAGTCACCGAGGTCGGCCCGGGCCTTTTTGACCAGCTTCATCAGCTTCTTGATCACGGCCGGATTGTCGGTCGCCACATTCCTGTCCTCGTGGATGTCCTTGGCCAGGTTGAACAGTTTCAGCGGCTGGGTCGGCTCGGCCTTGCCCCAGTTGCGTTTCTTGGACTTCATCGGGACGAACATTTTCCAAGGCCCCGAGCGGACGGCCTGCAACTGGTCCATCTGGTAGTAGTAGAAGGCGTCGTGTCCGGCCTTGGGGCCGGCCTTTCCGGCCAGGATAGGCCAGATGTTCTTGCCGTCGATTTTCCGGTCGCCGGGTGGCTTGGCACCGGCCAGGTGAGCCAGCGTGGGCAACACGTCGATGGTGCTGGTGATGGCCTTGCTGCTGGTGCCGGCGGGAATCCTGCCTGGCCAGCGAGCCACGCACGGCACCCGCATGCCACCCTCGTCGGTGCGTCCCTTGCGGCCACGCAATGGCAGGTTGCTGCCTTGCTTGGCCCGGGCCGATCCGTTGTCGGAGGTGAACAGCACCAGTGTTTGCTTGTCGATCCCGCACTCGTCGAGGGCCTGGAACAGTTCGCCCATCGACCAGTCAATCTCCTGGACCCAGTCGCCGTAGAGTCCATCCCGCGATTTGCCACGGAATCGCTTGGCTGGCACCAGCGGCAAGTGAACTGCGGTGTGCGGCAGGTACAGGAAGAAGGGCCGCGACTTGTTGGCGTGGATGAACTTCACCGCCT
>CAWVUS010000443.1:0-2453 GCA_963933195.1 uncultured Planctomycetaceae bacterium | reverse complement strand
TGTGCAGTGATCACCACCGCTGTCGCGGTGATTTCTCTTTCAGCGACAGTCAGTGCCACACCTCCGTTCGGTGATCCCAACCAACCGTACGATCGATTGCCCGGGACGCTCCAGACACCTCACGTCAAGTGGGCGCGTCCTCTGGCAGGTGGGCCAGTCAAGGGACTGTTCATCCTGCCGTATGGCGATTCCCGCGAGGTGGTGGAGATCGCCCAGCGTTTACAGCTTGATTACACGGTGATCATGAACGCGGGCCACACGGCCTGGGTGAATGGGTATGGCGAGGGAGACAACACAACACCCCTGGCCGGGGTTGAAGCCAAGCTGGTACTAGAACGTATCGCCCACGAACGGCTTGACCTCGACCATCAGTACGATGTGATCGTGATTGGCAAGGTCTCCTGGGCAGTCATTCCCGCAACGTTGAGAAAACGGATTCTTCAGCACGTCGCACGTGGCAGCGGCCTTGTTTATGTGACCCCGCATCGCTTGAAAGAGGGTTACAACAATCGAACAGCCGTCGTGGGTGGTCGTGACGAGGTCTTTGAGCAACTCTTCAAAACCGGCGATGGTGGTTCACTGGCGGACTGGATCCGGCATTCCACACCCCTCGACACCCTGCCGATTCACATGTTCGAGTCAGGGGATCAGTTCACCCCGCTGGTAGGAGTTCCACCTCATGCACGGGCGCAGGCTGCTCTCTGCGTGACCACGTCCAAGCATGGGAATGGCCGTGTCGTGGGACTCGATTATTTTGATCAGCAGATAGCCCGTAGGCACAGCAATTCCCTTACGCCTTACTGGAATCATCCGCTGGGCGACCATGATTCGGTCGCCTACGACCACTCTTTCGGAATCCTTGCTCGCTGCATGCTGTGGAGTGCCAACCGCCAGCCCGTGGTGAAAACAAGGATCACCATTTCCTCACCACCAACAGAATTGCGTGCACCTGTCGATGAAAAGACCAAACGATTGGGCTGGCATGACCAGGTTCCCAATACGACGGTTCTCCGCGGGGCCATGACCGTGGCTCGCGTCACGACCACGGCGGGGACAAAGCAGGCTGCTTTTGTGGATTACACGCTCCGATCGCGTGGCGGAGTGGACGTCCTCCACAAAAGGCTGCCATCTGCATCGCCGTCCGAATTCAAATTGCCGGTTTTGCCTCGTGGTGACTACCTGGTCGATGTCCGACTGCTCGACAGGACTGGTGCGGTGGTCGATTTTGCGTCCACCAGCCTGCGAGTGGAAAACGAACAACGTGTCGAGAAGATCACGGTGGACCAGCCTTGGTACAAGGTTGGCCAGGTGATTTCGGGGAAGGTTGATTTTTCGCATCCCCTTGGCAAAGGCGTCTCGGCAGAAGTCATTGCCATGGACACCTGGGGCCGGACGGTAGCCGAAGCAACGCTCCACCCCGACGGGGCCACCGGCGGCCGGTTCTCGATCCCGGTCAAGAATCCACTCTCGGAACTCTGGGATGTTGCCTGCCGGATCAGGGACGACCGCGGGATCGTCGACGAACGATCCATTCCGGTGCCGATTCCGAATCGCGAGTTCGACGATTACATGTTCATGCTGATCTTCTCGCCCACGCCGGGCCGTGGCCACTGGAAGGGAGACCTGTATGGCCGTTTGATGCGGCAGCATGGCATCAATTCCACTTTCACCTACCTGATCTACAGCCAGCAACACCAGTTTGTGCACAACGCCCGTCACCATCTGCAGAGTGTCGCTTACGCGGAACACCACGGAGAATTTCTCAGTCCCAAGGACCGAAACCGGGATCCGAACCAGGAGCAGCCAGACCTGGATCTTGCCGAGCTCAGCCGGATGTTCCGCGAGGTGGCCAGGACAGGCAAAAAACTGAATCCAGAGCAGTTTCCATTTCGCATGCAATACATGGGCGCCGAATTCATCAACGGCCGGATCGACCAGTACAGGCAAGCAGCCCGTTTCGGTTCACCATTTTACACGTTGACAGGTGAGAACTACCTCTCGGGGGAATTTGACGGCCGCGAGAATTCCGGTTTCGGGGCAACAACGACCAGGGTCTTCCAGAAATGGTGCCGGGAACAGTACGGCAACAATCTCGAGAGCTTGAACGCGGAATGGAACACACGTTTCGATTCCTGGGACCAGGTGCGAGGAATTTTGCTGACCAAGGCTGTCGAGCAGGACCAGCTACCTCGCTGGGTCGACTTTCGGTATTTCATGCGATCCCGAGTTTGGAGCCAGTACTTCATCGACCTGACGAGAATGATAAGGCGGTTCATTCCCGCTGCGAGGACGGGGCGGGTGGGGCATGATCATCATGACTTCTCGCGTTATCGACACGAGATGACCAGTTCCAAGTTGTATATCGGTCAGGAGATTCACCCCCAGTGGCGTCACGCAATGACGGTCGAACTCCCCCAGTCATTCTCGGCCAAGCGAAGTTTCCTGATGGCACC
>CAWVUS010000442.1:0-2500 GCA_963933195.1 uncultured Planctomycetaceae bacterium | reverse complement strand
CAACTGGAATACAAGCGGGGCATCGGTAGACACCTGGCTCGCGACAGCAAGGGGTTCTGCTACCTGCTGCTGCCCACACCTGGACTTCAAGACGGACCAGGATTCACCTTGAAGGTTTCGCGGAAGCCTCATCCGGAATCGATTTCCGATTTTTCGACGACAGCAGTGTGGCCCACCTCTGCACTTTCTGACGCAGAGGGCACATCATTCTTCTCCGCGGGCCTGGCCGTCGATGCCCGGGACCAACTCCACCTGGTCTGCACGACCGACCAGGGGCAGACCGCCTACAGCGTTGTGGATGTGCGGCTGTTGCGGAGTGGACAAGGCAGGCCGAAGTGGCGGAATCCCGCGAATGGCCGGAAGGGATCCCTGGTGCTCGCCGCCACCGGGTCGTGGGCGGGAGACATTTGCCGAGCGGCCGATGGTCGGATCTGGCTCACCTGGACGACCGATGCTGTGAAGGGGTCGGAAGTGACCGTGCACCTGGGGACACTGCGTGATGGAGCATGGCGCTCGTTCGTGATCGGTCGTGGAAAGAAGTTGTATCCGCCTTCGCTGCTCATTTCCCGGGATGGGGCTTTCTTCCACGTGGCGTGCGGCGACACCACAGGAGGCACGCACTACCTGCGTGGCAGAATTGCCGACCTGGACACTGAAAGAGAATGGCGGCTTGAATGGAGTCACCCGGGGAACCGGCCGGCTCTCGCCGAGATCAGTACCAGCCGGGTTCTTGCCGTACACGAATCGGGAGATTCTCTGAAGTACACCTTCCTGGGTGCGGGAGACAAGGTCCGCCAGTCGCATCCGCTGACGGACCTCGACAGCCGGCTGACCTGGGACACTGTCCACTCGCCGCGGTTGATCGTTGACCGGCATGGCGTGCCCTGGATGTTCTTCATCGATTCGACACGCCAGCACGTCTTTTACTCGCGATGGCTGGGCACACGCTGGAGCCCGATCCTCAATGGCTACTGGCTGACGCGGAACACCGCCCGGTTTGAAGACAACCACCTGTCGGTCGATTGGCTTGGCGTGGAACACGGGCTCGGCCCAGACAAGTCCTCGATTGGACTCACAATCGGGCATCGCAGCCGGTTTTCAGACGCCAGGTTTTACGCGGTTCCTGTCCCGTCGCTCACGTCGGAGGCTGGCAACAAGGTTCTCTTTTTGGATCTGAAGGAGGTCCAGCACATCGACGGCGTCAAGCTGAAGGTCAACGCGGCTCGCAAGCGGGCCGCTCCGGTGATTGTCGGCGGACGTCGGAACGACTTCGACTCGCAGGGTGCCGCCAACATTGCGGTGGTCAGGCAGAACGGCGTTTACCGGGCATGGTATTCCGGCCTGTATCGCGAACCTGGTTCAGAATGGCCCAAGAGCGGGCCGATTCCGTACGTTCGGGTGGGATACGCGGAAAGCGCCGACGGCATTCACTTCAAGAAGAAACCCCTGGGATTGTCGCCCTTCGGCGAGAACGACCAAACGAACATCGTGGCCGGGCTGCCGGCAACGCCCATCTTTCGTCCTATTGTTCCCACGGGAATGCACATCGATGCCGCCGATCCGGACCCGAGCCGTCGGTACAAGTTCCTGACGTGGACCGGCGGTCGGCCCGTGCGGAAGCGGAGGGATGCCGCCGAAGTTGTCGACGAGCAAACCTGGACGCTCTGGACGTCTCCCGACGGACTGCGCTGGCGCGAGGCGAGTCGCGGCGGTATCCGGTACCCGGGCGGGATGCCGTCATCATTCTCGCCGCAGGCGATGTTTCATGATCCGGATGAATCCGACCCTGCCAGAAAGTACAAGGCCTATGGATTCCTTGGCCTCAACAACGACCGACGCGGCGGCGGCTACGGCTACAGTTCTGACGCAATCGAGTGGACTGCCGATCCTCGCAACCCCGTGTTCGATCCATGGGCCCGAGCCCGTCCGGTCGTAAGAAATGGCAAGGTCGAACAGATTCACGACGTGGTCGTTTGGAAGTATCACCAGTACTACCTGGCTCTTTACCAATACCAGCGCAGTGGCGAGGAGAAGACCATCGAATTGGCAATGAGCCGGGATGGCGAAAACTTCAGCTATATCGAACCTGGAACCGAGGTGATTCGACGAGGCGATCCCGGCCAATGGGACTCGGACGAGATCGCACCATCGGTGCCACTCGTCGACGACGACGAGATCAAGGTCTATTACTCAGGCTACCGATTCAGCAGAACGAAACGGATTGAAGGAGAACGGGGCTGCGGTTTGGCGACAGTGCGTCTTGACGGTTTCACCGACCTGGCACTGGAGGACGGACGGGACCAGGGAAGCGTCACGACGATTCCCGCCGTCCGGGGCGGTGCTGCCGAACTGCACGTCAACGCATCCTGTGCAGAAGGCAGCCGGATTGAAGTCGAGTTGATCGACTCCAGGTCCGGCCAACCGCTTCCTGGATTCTCTCGCAAACAATGCACTCCCATCACCAGCGACTCGCTTGCTCACCGGGTCCGCTGGGGCAAAC
>CAWVUS010000441.1:0-2596 GCA_963933195.1 uncultured Planctomycetaceae bacterium | reverse complement strand
CCCTGTTCGATCATGGTGACCGGCAGAGTTCCCCGCTTGACCGTGTGGACAATCTTGGAATCCAGGAGCGCCCGTGCATCGGCGACGGTCGCCACGGGCTGGACCACCACTTTCTGCTGGTCCTGGAGCCCCGATTGAACAATGACGAACCTGTCATTTCGGTCACCCAGCGTCACCGAACACCGTTGCGGACCGTCGACGGTTTCGACCCAGCAGAACTGTCCCTGGTCGGTCTCCACGACCGCGCTGAGTGGCACCGACAGCACGTCCTTGTACCGTGCCACGACCAGTTCCACCTTGGCGGACATGCCCGGTCTCAGCCCCTCAATCGAGTGCAGGTCGATGACCGTGTCGTATTTCACGATGTTCCCGTCCCACCAGCCGGCAGGACGAGCGACCGCAGACACCGAAGAAATCTCGGTGTCCAGTGTCCGGTCTGGCAGTTCCACCCTGGCGGCCAGTCCCGGTTTGACCCGGTCCACGATCGACTCGTGAACCCTGATCTTGACCTGCATCTTGTCCAGGTCGGGCATGAGCAGCAGGACCTGGTTGTTGTGGACACTGGCTCCGTCGGTGATGTCGGGAGTTCGCTTCCATTTTGCGGTGGATGGATAAATCACCAGGCCACTCTGAGGTGCCTTGATCACGCAACGCTCGAATTCCTGCATCGCGAGTTCCAGACGGCTCTGCTCCAACACCACTCCCGCTTCTCGACCAGCCAGCCTTTCCCTGGTCGCGATCAGTTGGCTTTTTCGCCTTTCCAACTGCATCGTCTTGGTCAACCGCTTCAGAACATCCATTTCCGTGTTCGTGACATTCAGTTCCAACTCCGCCTGTTGGACAGTGGACTCGGCCGCTCTGACCTGCAGATCATTCGCAAACCCGCGGGCAAACAACAACTCGATGTCTGCAAGTATCGCCTCGGCGTGTTGGATGTTTCGCTGGTCGGCCGCCAGTTTCTTCTCCAGCGAGGTCATCTGCGAGCGGTATTCGCCCTTGAGGTACCCGTCGATGGCCACCTGGGCAATCGCCACGTCCGTCCTGGTTCTTGCCAGGGCAGCCTTCGCCCTGTTCGTGTCCGTCTTACCCAGGCTGACAGTCTCTTCGATGTTCTTGGTATCCAGTTTGACCAGTTCGTCTCCGGCCTTGACCGTGGTGCCATTCGGCACCACGTAGGTGACGGTGCTGCGACCACCACGGCCACCATAGCCACCCCGGATTTCGCACTTGATCTCCGTGTTCCGCGAACTCTCAACGGTTCCGGTTTCTGTGATCGTAACGACCAGTTCACCACGTGTGACCGTGTGGCTCGCGTCAGGATCGATGACCACAACCGGCGGCGAGTCCAGGAACATCAATTGGGTGACTGTACCCGCAATGGCGACCAGGCCGAGCAACAGCAGGAACCACACCCACCTTGGCGCGGAACGAGTCGTTTCGGGAGATCCGCTCCCGTCTCCGAGCGATCCGGTCATCGCCCCACTCTCTTCAACCTGCTGTGGCATCTCCAACGACATTCCTACAGTTTCCTCAACTTGGCGTTCCGGTTCAAGTTGTGAGTTTCGAGAGTTCCCCCCTGCCCCTGACAATTGGACGACACGAAACTCCCACCGGATGACGTGGCGAGAGACGAGCCCAGATTGGCAGACACAAGATGTTATCGGTCTGAAGGACTACCCAATCTCCGCCAAGTGCTGCCAAAAATGGACAGGGAAATTGTGGTCCCCGGCAGCAATTGCAGGTGGCCCTCTATAAGAGGATGGGGCGAACACACCGCGAGACGACATCAGGTGGTTCGGGCAGTGATCGGCTTCCCCTGCCGATTCCACACAATCGGCAAAGTCAACGTGACCCGCAGGACGATACCGGACAAGGGGATACGCCCAGCACGGCATTCACGCTGCGCGCGGCGACCAGATTGTCAATCTTACAAAAACGAGCGGTTTCTCTTTTCGGACGTCCAAAACGCCGCGATTGGACGGATTCTTTTTGATGACTCGTTGGACGCATCCGTTGTTTTGTCGAACCACCGTGCTGATGTTCGCTGCAGCCTGCCTGGTCTTCACCGGGTGCTCGCGGACCCAGTATCGCATCCAGGCCGACGAAGATGCCTACAGCGTGATCTCCGAGCGGAACGCGGACCCACGCTGGCGAGCGGCCGACTACGCCATCGACATGGATCCTCGCAGCCGGTTCTTCGATCCCAACGACCCGGATCGTTCGCCGATGCCCGAGGACGATCCCACCTCCCAGCAGTACATGCTCGAGGTCAATGGAATGGCCGGATGGGAGCATTGGAACGACAACGGTCAGCGCGAGGATCTGGAGAACCCGACCTGGAAAAAGACTCTCGGTGACTACGCCGAGTTGACCGAATCCGGAGAGTTGATTCTCGACATCGACTCATCGGTCCAACTGGCATACATGCATTCTCCGACACACCAGAATCAGCTCGAAACGCTCTACCTCTCGGCACTGGATGTCACCGCCGAACGTTTCCGACTCGACACCCAGTACTACGGCGGATTCGGAACGGCGTTCGCCCACAACGGGTCACTGGATCCGTCCGGACTGTCCTACGACGCGGCATCGGGCA
>CAWVUS010000440.1:0-2603 GCA_963933195.1 uncultured Planctomycetaceae bacterium | reverse complement strand
CGCATCATTCGGATTTCTTTTGGCATGGCGTTCACAGCGCCGAAACCCTGTTCACGATCATGGGTCCGGGTTGTGTCTCGGTGACGCGCGTCTCGACCAGTGACTTTGACCTCGTCACCGGGGTCTGGACCGACGGGCGCATTGGAACCTGGCGAGCCATTCGCAAAGGTGCCATCAAGTACAGCGGCATCGTGTTCGGTGACAAGGGGATCCTCCGAACCGGCAACTACGGATACGGAGTGCCAATCAACTGGGTTCCACCAAAGGCCGTTTCTGCACTCGCCCCAAAAGGTGAACACTGGATCGCCCCGCAGGGCGAGTACATGGGCTACAAAGGCGTTGCCATCGAAATCGCCAAGTTTTTCAAGACCGGCAAGCCACCCGTCAAAGCGTCGGAGACGATCGAGATCTTCGCGTTTCTCGAAGCCGCGCACGAAAGCAAACGGCAGGGTGGTGTGCCCGTGACGTTGCAGTCGGTCATCGGCAAGGCCCGGGCCACGAAATGACAGAGTCTCGACTTCGACGGCGTCTCATATCGCAAACGCCCCATTTGACCTCGGGGGTTGCGTATTCCATTTCGACGGCCCAGCGGATGAACTGCCGCACGATCCCATCGGCCCGACTGATCGGGGTGAAACCCCAGCCAAAGCGACTTCTGGCAGGTGCGAGGTTCGTACTCCAACAGATAAACAAAATGGCCCCCCACCCAGGGGGGGGCCAGAATGGATCAGATCCTGTCGCCGTCATCAGCCCGCCGCTGCCGGGCCACCTGACGTCGAAGGGCGGGTCTCGCGCAGATACAGGGCGAACACTTTGGCCTTGCCTGTGAGTTCACATCGGATCTTGAAGCGACCCTTGGGTAAGGTCTGTTGATCTTTCCAGGCAACTGCAACGTCCAGTCCCGAGTTCTTGACTTTGCCTCCGTCTGCCGCGTCGTATTGCTGGAGCACATCCAGTCCGTGTTCGTCCAATACGTAAACCTGTAATGACGAACCATCCGGGATATCGGCGTTCACAAACAGCTTCATGCCGCTTTTGGACTCCACCGCGCGTGACACGAATTGTCCGGTGGTCCTTTCGTCGATCAGGCTCAGATAGCCGAGCCGGTCGCGAGGCCAGGTGGCCAGCCCGATGTTGGCGTGCACCGCTGCCACATTTCCGCCGGGTGTCGACGCGGCATAGAAAAGATGCGTTCGCGTACCGGCGTTAACCATTGAACCCTGCATGAGCATGATGTTCGTCTTCTTGTTGTCCCGGTGATCACGATCCCAGCGGAGTTCTTGATCGCGGGCGACCAGCGTGTATCCGGGCGCAGGCTCACGGAAATGCAGGCCGTCGTTGCTGATGACCAGGCCCAGGTCGCACGAGACGGCACCGCCATCGTATTTGTCCTGCCAGCCGTCTTCATCCTCGATGGGAGGATGATGCCACTGGCCGTAAACCCCCAGGCACACATTTCGGTACGCGTTGATCGCTGCGACCCCCATATGCACTTGTTCACCGTTCCAGCCCTTCCGAAAAGGTGACGACGATCGCATGGGCTTGAAGAAGGCCTTGGTGTTTTCCAGCGGCCAGCGATCAAGGCGTGGCGACCGCCACACGACAGCTGTCCGCGGACCCAGCATGTGAACTCTGCCGTTGGGGTATGTCTGGAGCGGAAGACGCACCAAAGGCGAAACCTGATGGCCTCCGATGTGATACTGGCCCTGGAACTTGTAGATGACGTAGGTCTCGTTCATCTGCGACAGGAGGCCCGGTTTGTCTCTCAGCGGCTTCCAGTGCAAGCCGTCCGGGCTGGTATCCACACGCGTCGTACAAGGAGCGGTCAACGACCACGTCTTCCACCAACTCATGTCTTCGCCGGCGAGTACATAACGGCGATCCGGCGGAGCATCGTTGTCAACAATTACGGAGACCGTGCTGATTCCGCGCGTCGACTTGACGAGATTGTTCCGGAGGCTCCCGCGGTACTCATGCAATCCCAATTCCGGCTTTCGCCAGGTGATGCCATCTTCACTTTCGGCGTACCCCACTCGCGAGTGATACCAGGTGCTGCCGATCGGCTGTGCCGGATACCACATTCGCCAACGCCCGTTTTCGTAAAGCACCGCGGGCGTACTGGCTCGAGAAGAATCCGGGTCTCCGGCCTTGCCCCTTGGGATGACAGGGTTGTTTGGGTGCTTCTCCGCGACCACCATTTCCAGCTTGAGTCCACGTGTTGCTTCGATACTCACATCATCGAAGGCAAAGAGCACATCTTGTTGGCCCTTCGCGACATTGACGACTTCTTGACCGCGCGCTCCGGAAGAAGCCACAGGGAGAAGAGTACTGGCCACTGCAACAATGACGACGCTGGTGATTCGCACGGGTCTGTTCACGTGTTGGCTTTGTTTTTGGGGCTCAAAAATGAGTTGAAGGCGACCGGACCCACCGAATTGCCGGTAGGGCTTTGTCACAAAAAAACCGCCTCAACATTCCGCCCATTGCCGGATCGCCGTCCCGCGATCTATCGGTCAATCCAGAATAGTCAAATCCCGTCGGCGTCGACAGCCCGCTGCTGCCGGGCCGCCCTGGCCTCAGAACGTGCCCGAGCGATCGCGACC
>CAWVUS010000439.1:0-2611 GCA_963933195.1 uncultured Planctomycetaceae bacterium | reverse complement strand
ACGGTGTAGGACGGACGGTTTCGCGAGACGACCCGGTTCTTCTTGTTCGAGATCCCGGCCATCAACTGGTCCTCGTCGAAAGCGGGATTCAATGGCGGCAGGATGTCGTGTGTCTCCCATGCCAGGGATTCGATGGGCCGCGGGGTGAGTTCGGTTTCGGATTCCACCATGCCCCGAAACATTCGCTGGGTCAGTTCGACCCGGGCTTTCTTGGAACCGTTGTTGTACTTGCCCGCTCCGATGTTGCCACCACAGCCGTTGAAGTACAGGTGCACGCAACCGGGATCCTGCTGCTCACGCCGTCGTCGCGCCAGGCCACAGAAATCGGCACTCACCCGGCCATCGCCGTAGTAACTCATCGGATGACACGCGTAGTAGTGCGACGCGACCAGTTTCTTCTTTCCGCTATACAGGGCGACCGTCTTGAGAATCGGGTCGATCAATCCCTCGGGGTAACGTTGATGCTCTGGCTTGGTGGATGAACTGCCACGCTGGGACATCACCTTTCCATCCAACCCGATGATACGTCGATTGCCGGCGACCTGGTCGACTCGTGCTTCACCGGTCGCGACATGGGTCACCGGAACAGACCTCTTGATCGCCGCGGCAACAGCCTTGTGCCCGGCATCAAGACAGCGCCGGAAAAAACCCGGCTCGACAATGTGTGGCAGGTCGCCCTGTTCGAGAATGATCTTCTCGGCATCCATGCAGGCGAATGGCGCGTTGTGCTGATGCACGCACTGGACCGCCACACGGTCGATGGTCGTCCCGGCCGCATCGGCCAGGGCCGTTCGCCACTGGAAATGGGCCGAATTGAGGATCCCCGTCCAGTCCACCGCACACACGACGATCGGCCGCCCGGCACCAAGCACGACATAACCGATGGCCTCCAGCGGGTCGTCGACACCAACAACCGGCTTGATCCAGCCACCGCACAGCGAATGGTTCATCGGCGGCGTGACATCAAACCGAAACGTGGCCAGTTGCAGGTTGCCGGTCTTCCCGGCAGCAGTCGCCTGGCCTGGCAAAAGGGACCCGGCCAGGACGGCACCTGCAGACGCGCTGATGAAATCGCGACGATTGGGATCAGTGTTCATGTGTTCTCTTTCTCGAGTGAGGAGTGGTGACACTCCACGTGCTTGCCGGACTGTCCGGGCAATTGTTTCGACTAACTGCCGCCGCGTCTGTCCTGCACCGATCATTCTGGCGTGAATTGAAACGAGTACACGTCGGCATCCTTCAACACGAACCTCAGGCGAACCGGACGACCGGACAGCGAACTGACGTCCGGGCCACCTTTCCACCGCACGATGTGCTCGACACTGTCGCCGATCGATTCGATGCAGTCCTCGAGTCGAAATCCCGGAATGGCCCGACCATCCGCATCCTGGATCTCGATTCGCAGGCTGCCGGCTGCGGAGGTCGAGTAGTTGAGTGCCAGCCTGTCACCGGAGAATCGCAGTGATTTCGTGACCAGTTCACCGCCGGCAAACGGCGCGCGGGCCGAGACGAAACCATCCAGGCGAATCGTGTAGCGACGCAACCGCGAGGAGCCGTCTCGCCAATAGCCTTCGCGAAAGAGCATCGACAGTTCCCGTGGTGCCCCGTCGCGTTCCGAGGCCGTCTCGAACAGCCCGTAGCTCTGGTAATTGTCGCCATACATCCAGTTTGTCGTCGCGGGACCGGCTTCGGGCCCTGGACGCATGAACGCCTCGTCCCAGCGATGAAATCGAACACCGTCACGGCTGCTCATGAACAGCCCGTCGGTCAGGTCCGATCCCACCCGGGCGTAGGCCGCCGCCAGTTCCTTTCGCAGGTCGACCGGTTCCAGTGATCGGATTTGCCCCGTGATCTTCCGTGCCGTGTACCGGGTCGGAAACCCGAACAGGATGTGCGGTGCACGGTGATAGGGATGGATACCGTTGGTGTACATCTGTTGGCGAGGCGAACCGGGATACTCCAACGGCACCGACTTCGACCAGGCGTGCAGGTCGACCGAAGTGGTCATCGCAACCGCTCGCATCCCGTCAACCACCGTTCGGTAGTACACGACGTACTTTTGGAGGCGGGGTTCCCAGAACATCACATTCATCGAATCCAGGGCACCGCGGTTGAACAGCGGTTTGTCTCGTTTGCGCCAGGTGATCGCATCCGGCGAAGTAAAAAGATGCAGCCCCACGCGACGATCTCCGGTGGCCGCCTTGAACTTCTCCATCGGCGGACACCCGGGACGGCTGTCCAGAAACGGCACAAAACTTCCGGAGAAACTGCTGCCCGGCCAGACGATGTTGTTGGCCAACGGATCGTCCACCTGCTTGGCAACTGCGCCCAGTAACGGGAACTCGCCCAGGGCCGGCTTGATCCACTTGATCCCGTCCCGGCTCTCGGCGTAACAGACCACGGGGCTGCGAGCCATCTGCAGCTTGCCCGTGTTCCAGATCATGGCATGGGCGCGATAGATCATCTTGAACATGTCACCGTCACGCATCACCGTGGGATACCCGCTGGTGTTGCCTTCCCACGGCTTGTCAAACCGGATGGCAACTTCTCGCGGCTGCGGACGATGCAGCGTCAGCCGCACCGCATCGCGATGTGCGATCAAGTGATGATC
>CAWVUS010000438.1:0-2612 GCA_963933195.1 uncultured Planctomycetaceae bacterium | reverse complement strand
GGTCCGTTGTCGTCGTTCCCAATTGAATTCTGCGCAGTCGGGACACAGCGCGTCGTAGAAATAATGGACCAGCTCGAAATCGCGTTTGCAGATGTAGCAGCTGCGCGGGACGTCGAGTTGGTCGATGTAGTTCTCCGGGTCCCATTGGCCCGTCGGCGGGAGTTCCGGGGTGAAGGGAGCCGGCGGGCATGCCTTCTTGTAGTGACGTGAACTGGGTTGGGTGCGAATTCCGGTGCGAGCCAACTTGTGTTCGTCGGCAGCTTTGCGTTCGGCCAGGTCGGCCTGCTCGCGGTGCTTGAGTTCCCTGAGCAGTCGCTTGCGTGACTTGCGATCCGGACGCGCGATTCGCTCGGAAGCCTGGATGACCCGCTTGCGGTTCTCCTCGTCGATCCGTGCGAGCAGCCCGCGATCCAGTGCGACCTGTTCGATGATCTGGATGGCGGCGAGCAGGTCCTCGTCACTCGGTGGTGTTGGGCCGGAAGGGGCAGCAGGGTCTGACACGAGCCTTTATTCGTCCTTCGCTTTCTTGCTGGCCGCTCTTGCCTTGGCGAACGGATCGACGGTTTCGATGATACCGGTCTTTCGACTCTCCCGGGCCTTGGAACCAAGGATGAGCTTGTCGTGTTCGTCCAGGTCGATCGTGGGGAAGCCACCGAGGCTCTTGGCCAGGAGGTATTGTGGCCGACGCAGGTGCTTGCGAAGGGATTCAACCTTGGCGACCTTGGTCGATTGGGATGCGGCCATCGATTCGTATTCCGCGCTCATCGTCGCGGCCAGGTCGGACCACACCGCTGAGGGAACCGTCGGATACCGTTCCGAGACCGCGTTGAAGAACTTGCCGCCGGCGGCGGCGCGTCCACCCTGTCCGATCGTTTCAGTCAGGACCTGGATCATCGTTTCTTTGAAGTCGGTGACAGCATACCCCTGGCCCTCGATCTTCTTGATCATCTTGTCCATCGCGATGTCGATCTGTTTTTCCTGGGCGCGGATGCCTTCCTCGTCGTCGACCAGCGTGTTGTAGGTCGAGAATGTGCATCCCCCGATGCTGACTGTCAGGACCAACAGGATCAGCAATACGGCACCGATTAGCTTGGCCGGCAACATCGCATTTTTCCTCGACAAAAGGGAGAAACCATCAAAGGGTTCTGGCACTAATTACGAATACAGATGATCACGGTCAAGGACAGCCATGCACACGCCCAAAAAAACGAAAACACCTGGGTGTACCACGGCATCGAGACGTCGGATGCCAGGAATTCAAAATCCGCCATCGGTTTTCTCTCGTAACCGGCCCCGCCGGGAGCGTTGACGTGTTTCAGGATGACCTTCACCAGGTCGGGACCTTTGCCTCCGAGCGTCTTGAGTCGGCGGATATCACGCTCGAGGTTCTCGACAAACTGCGAATTGTCGGTGAGTGTCATGATCTTGCACCACTGGATGGTTTTTTGCGTGTACCCGATGCAGACACAGATGTCGTTTTTCTTTCCCTCGTTCCAGTGTTCACGCAGGGCCTGGAAGAATCCGACGTTTTCGGTGCCAACAACGTAGACGATGATGTTGCACTGTTTTTTTGCACCCAGAGCCTGCAACGCCCTGTCGAGTTCTTGGTCGACGATGTGGTGAAACGAACCGCCGACGACGGTTTTCTGTTCGATGACGCGGTCGAAATCGATGGGGCCGAATGACCCGGAGGTGACCCTTGGATAATCGACAAGGTAGTCCACGTAGTTCTGTTTGACACCCTTGATCTTCAGCGACGTGTCGGCGGCCTGGAGGTAATTCGTCTCGGTGTGTTCATGGCTGGTTGGGATGGCCGTCTGTGCCCGACCATCCCAGCGGATGGTGTGGATTTCGGGTATCCGGTCGCCGTCGGAACCGGTGCCATAATCCTCCGCATCGGCCTGCCTGTTCCGACGTGAAATGATCCGGCCGTTGCCGCCGTTGTACTGAACGTGAGCGAGCCAGTTCTCCCTGGTGATCGAGATGGTCTCGTCAGCCATTGTCACGATCTTGTACTCGGCCGAGTAGGACGAGTCCGAGTCCTCCTCGTCGTCGGCCTCGTCGATATACGCCTCTTTCCAGATCACTTCTCTGACCTGGGAGTTCCAGACCACAACTTGTCCCAGGTCCGTGAACCAGAGGAAGGAGAGAGCCAGCGTGATGTACGAACAGGGGATGGCGATTCCCATGAACAATGCCAGTTCCGCGGACGTGAAATTGTCCTGCTTGACCCACAGGCCGATGCCGAGGATGAGAATCAGCGACACGAGGATGTAGAACGGCATGGTGCCCGAGACGACCAGCCAGGTTTCGCGGCCATGCCCGGTGAACACAAGGTACATCAGTCCGGCTGCCATCATTCCCAGTGAGCCCAGGAACATCTTGAACAGGAAGTCCTGTTTTCCCTGCGGACCGCCACCGAGGAACCGATTGCTTTGGCCAAACGAAGTCATCGTGGATTCCTTGCGAGGGACAGTTGTTCGGTCCCGCCCCAGGGGACTCGTGGGCTCATGCAGGTTTACGAATGTTGACCCAGGTGTGCACGTGGGGGATGCCACGGAAGTACCAGACCATCGACGGTCCTTCGACCTGCCAGACATCCCAGACCCGGT
>CAWVUS010000437.1:0-2638 GCA_963933195.1 uncultured Planctomycetaceae bacterium | reverse complement strand
GGGTCGTATTTGTGATCGTGACAACGAGCACAGCTCACGGTGATCCCGAGAAACGCCTTCGAAGAATGCTCGACAATATTGTCGAGCCAGACGTTTCGGCTGAACTTGTACCAGTTCCGAGCGAGGAACCCGGTAGCCCGTAGGGACGACTGATCCTCGGGCGACACTTCATCCGCGGCGAGCATCTCGACGATCATCCGGTCGTAACCCTTGTCGCTGTTGAGCGACTCGATGATCCAGTCCCGCCACCGCCAGATGTGCTGGCGGCTGTCGCGGAATTCTTTGCCGTAGCCGGATGGGTCGCTGTATCGCCAGATGTCCATGAAGTGCCGGGCCCACCGCTCGCCATAGCGCGGACTCTTCAGCAGGCGATCGACTGCATTTTCGAATGCCGCCGGCGATTTGTCGTCGATAAACCCGCGGCGTTCCTCCAGGGTCGGCGGGAGTCCGGTCAGGACAAGAGAAGCTCGCCGGAGCAGCATCGACCGAGACGTTTCGCCGACTGCGGTAACACCGACCCGGTGGTGCTCGGCCGCGAGAAAACGGTCGATGGCACTGCGAATCCAGCCAGCCGAAGTGCTCGGCACGTCGGCTTTGACGGGTGGCAGAAAGGACCAGTGTCGGGATGGATCTTCGGGAATCGCTTCGTTGGGCGCTGTGGCTCCGGAGTTGATCCAGGCTGTCAGCTTTGCGACCTCTTTGGCCGTCAGTCGCGAGCCGTCCTCCGCGGGTGGCATCCGGTTGTCGTCGTCCGCGGTGACTCGTTTCAGGATGAGGCTCTTGCTGGCCGAGCGGGTGACGTAACCAGGACCGCTTTCACCGCCCTTGCGAATAAGACTCGCTGCATCCAGCCGCAGTCCGCCTTCCTGTTTGCGTGAGCTGTGGCAGGAAAAGCACTTGTCCCGCAGTAGCGGCTTGATTTCGGTCAAGTAGTTGACGGTCTTTCCACGCGGCTCTTCGGTTTTCGATTCATCCTGGGCACGAGCCGTCTGCGCTGCAAACACGCCGGAAAGAACAAGCAGCCAACAGACAGGCAGTCGTTTCATGGCAGAACCTTCAGCACTCGGTGAAGAGAATCCTCCAAGAGAATCCCCGTGGCTCAATTGTATCACGCTTGGTCACTCGAGCCCCGGTGTTCAATCCGCAAGATCCGAACCACGCCCCGGCGTCGGGGGGGTGTTGGTCATCAACGTTGGTAACGACGTACGTTGGAGATCCTGATTTCGCCGATCTGGCCGAAGAAGTTGCCGAAACCCAGGTAGTTGAAGTCGCCACCATACTTGACGCGGCCGCCCACCCGACTGAAGACGCTGAACTGCGCATCGTGCTTGCGATCGTTGACCAGCTTGCGGCCGTCCGGATTCTTCATCTGCCAGATCAGTTTGCCGTCCAGGAACAACTGGTGCAGGTCCTCGGTGTAGCTGTATTGCCAGGCAACGTGATGCCACTCGGTGTCGCTTATCCCGACTTCGGATAGCTTGGCTACGATTCCCTTGCGGCGTTTCCAGGGATGAAGGTCTTTCCAGGTGTGTTTGGCACTCTGGAAATGAACGCCGGGTGCCATGCTTCCGTTGGGCGAATCAATCTCCGAGAGATACAACTCCCAGACGCCGCGTTGGCTCTTGTCGTACGTACCGCAAATGTGGCCGTAGTCGAACTTTTTCAGGGGGATATCGCCGAAAGCCTGGTAGGGGCCCCCGCGACGAACCCACGCTTCAACGGTCCATGCCCTGGAACAGGTCTTCATGTCGAGCCTGGGGGTCCCATAGCCCAGCGACACGAAGCCGTGCTCGCCGTGTCCGGTTTCCTGGGGAAAGCGACCTTCCCGGCCCGTCCAGTGGTAACGGCGATCAGCGCCCATGTTGGTGTAGGTCAAGGTCGTAGCCTCCCCACCAGCGATCCGCTCCGGGATGAGGCGGCCACTGGGACCCTGCCAGTCGTAGAGGGCAACGGTTTGCTTGTCGGAGGTAATTTTTCGCAGGCGGTCCGGTAGGACACGGAACACCAGGCTGCGGCGATCCTTGTGCCCACTGGCGTCGGTCACCTCCACTGCCACCGTGGTTGTGCCGACGTTCACAGGAGTGCCAGCGATTGTTCCCGTCAGACGGTCGAGAGCCAGGTTCCTGGGCAACGATCCTGAAACGACCTTCCAGCGCACCGGCTTTACCAGGTGCTCGGACTTCAACCCGGCCTGGTAGGCCTTTCCAGCAAAGGCGGACGGGAGCGATTCGGAGACCACCCGTCCAGGTGCTACGGTCAGCGTAAACGTGTGTTTGTCTGTGTGCCCCGCCTGGTCGCTGGCCAGGATCGTCATCGTCCGACCCTGGACCAGTTTTTCTGGAGTTCCGTGGAGGAGGCCCGTCCTGTCCAGGGCCAGTCCCTTCGGCAGGCTGGTGGGGTACATCATTTTCCAGCGGGTCTTTCCTTCGGCAGCATCCGCACCCAGCTGGATCTTGTAGGGAACTCCCAGGCCCGCATCGGGCAGCTTCTGGCGGATGATCGTCAGCTTGTCGGCCACCGGAAATCGCATGATCCTGGAGATGCGCAGTTCGTCGATTTCCCCTTCCATGTTGTACATGGTCATCCCGAAAGCTCCCGGCTTCCAACCGGGCAGATTGGTCGGTCTCAGGAAGCCACC
>CAWVUS010000436.1:0-2642 GCA_963933195.1 uncultured Planctomycetaceae bacterium | reverse complement strand
CGGTGGTCACCAACCGGTATCCTCCCTCGCCCTGGGCCGCCATCCGGCCGACTTCCGTCCCGGGATAGGGGCACATCAGGCCGATCATTGGCAGATCCGGGTTCATCCTGACCGCCAGGTCAACCGTCTTGCGAATCGAATCACGATTCTCGTCGGGCTGCCCGATGATGAAAAACGTTCCGAACGACAGGTCGGCCCGGCGAGCCGCATCAGAGGCCGCCAGGATCATCTTGAGATTGGTCCCCTTGCCAAGGGTTCGCAGTTTCTCCTCGTCCCCGGTTTCGATTCCCAACTCGACACGATAACAGCCCGCCTGCTTCATCAGTCGCAACAGGCTCTCGTCCACAAATCTCACGTGAGTCTGGCAGTCCCAGCGAATCCGTTCGGACAACCCCGCCTCGATCAACGCCTCCATCAATTCACGGGACCGGTCCATGTCGACGGTGAACAGTTCGTCGCCGAACCTCAAATCGCCGATGCCATACTCGTCGAGCAACCACTGGATCTCCGCAACAACATTCTGAACCGATCGCGACCGGGCAATCCGCCCGTTGTGGTTCATGCAAAAGACACAGTTGAACGGGCAACCTCGAACCGTCTGCAACCAGAATGACTTCATGGGAGGAAACAGGTCCCAGGCCGGTAAAGGCAACAGGTCCTGGTCCAGCATCCTCGGCCGGGCAATCGTCTGGACCAGGCCGTCGGGTGTTGCCGAGTCGGAGCGATAGACCAGGCCGGCCACATCACTCCAATCTTCACCACGACGGATCGCCGCGCACAGTTCCTCGAGCGTCCGTTCCCCTTCTCCGATCACGGCCACGTCGAAACTCGAAAATTCCTCGATTGTCTGACGGGGCAGGGCGGTCACATGGACCCCACCAATCACCGTCACCGCTTTGGGCAGGAGGTCCTTGATGAGCGAAGCCGTGTAGGCAGCCGGCTTGATCTCGTTGGTGAATGCGGTGAACCCGACCACGTCGGCCTCGAGGGAGGCCACCCGCGACTGCACCTGCTCGAAGGTGAGACGCTCGAGCTTGGCGTCCACCACGACGACCTCGACGTCCGGGTCACGTTTGAGCCACCCCGCGAGATAGGCCAGCCCGATTCGACCCCAGTCGGGACGGTCATACCACGGCTCGACGATCGCCAGAGCCGGCGGATTGACCAGGACAACTCGTTGTGGCGCCATCACCGGGACCCGGAACTGATTCGAATCAGACAACCTCCGTGTCGCACTCGTTTCATCCTAGAAGAGCCCGCCGGAGGTGGTCAATCAGAAGCCTTGCCAGAAGTGCCCTTTATCGGGATCCAACTCATGACAACCGCTAGATCCGGAAATCGGACACATCGGCTCGCCGCTCACCGCACCAGTCCCTTGAAATACTTCAGGTCGCTGGCCGACTGGTCGAGCAGTTCCGGGCTGGAAAGGCTCCGAAAACTCGACCCGCCCTTGTACTCACTGTGCAACGACACCGTTCCGTCGTACTTCAGTTCCTTCAACCGGGACACGAATCCCGGCAGGGGGGCCTGGCCATCGGCCAGCGGAACGTAGACCGGGCGGAACTGCGCCTGGCCGTGCTTGTCACGACCGTTGGGCTGCCAGTGAAAATTCTTGACCCCCACGAGCGACACCCATGGCGCGATCAGATCCAGCCCCATCTCCCAGCCCGACAGACCGCCCTCGACGGTCATGTGCATCGGATCGGCGTAGGCACCCACCGTCTGGGGATCAAAGTCCTTGAGGATCAGGTAAAGGATCGAACCGCCATTGGCCAGGATCCGTCCCGAGTGAACATGAACACAGGGTTGGACACCGAACCGGCTGGTGAGCTTGATGAGTCCCTCGAGTTTTCGACGGGCCGAATCGATCTGCTTCAGCAATGACCCAAAGGGCTGGTAACGCCAGTACCCCAGCTTGATCTGGCGGACACCGTAGTGAGCACACGCTGCGATCACGTCCCTGGCGAACGGGCTGTCGGTTCCATTGATCCCCGTCGAGGCCATCGGGATCTCGATCTTCTCGCGCAGTGCCACCTGGTGAGCATGGGACAGCCCCATCTCGGCGTCCTTGGGCAACACGTGACCACCGGGCCTCAGCGTCAGGTCCAGGCCGTCAAAGCCTCGCCGTTTGACCTCCCGGCAGACCTGCTCGATTTTCATGTCGGCCAGGTTGTCGGTGAACAGAACGTATTTCATTGACCAGCCTCCACCAGACCGTTACCCACCGGAACCGGGTGGATTGCCTCCGACCGCTCTCCGAACAACCGCGACAGCATGACCGATCGACACAACAGGATCAACAAGTGGGCCGGACGCCGCTCCAGGAGAGTTCCCGACGACACGAAGCGTTGAACACTCCGGAGATATCCGCCCTACACCACGGGCAATTCGACCACCGGTGCGTGATGAATCTCGCGGGTCACGATACGACCGATCAGCGTGGTCGCCGTACAATCGTCGACCGAGATCGACGCCAGCGTGCCGGCCAGACGCGGGTTGCCATCGAAGACCACGATCCGGTCGCAATCGGTGCGGCCCACCAGTTGGATCGGACCACCCGCTGGGTCGGAGGTTGCAGGATCCGAGAGGGTCTCGAGTGTCACGATGCCCTCGCCACTGTCGTCGGTGAGCTCGACGCCGGG
>CAWVUS010000435.1:0-2646 GCA_963933195.1 uncultured Planctomycetaceae bacterium | reverse complement strand
GCTTGCGGCGTGACTCCGGTTATCGCGACTTCATCGCGACGCGAGAGTTCGTATGTCACGAGGACCTGGGCACCACCATTCACCGCCACCTACGGCTCCGCTGTCGTGATTTCGACCACGCCATTCATGCCCAGGTTGACTTGTTTCAGGAAGCCGGGAGCCTTCGACGGCTCGAGCGCAACCCACACGTGGTAGTTCGTGACCTTCAGCTGATACCACGAGGTCGGGAGTGGTTGGCTCCCGACCCGGACAACTCGTCCTCGAAGCGTGCGGCCTGTCAGCGCATCGAATTCGATCGTCGCCGGCTGGCCCGGTTTCACTCGCTTGATCCGCGTCTCGTGGACTTCCACTTGCACTTGGAGTTTTGACATGTCGACAAGTTGAATTACGGGCTGCCCCTTCGTCGTCATGCCGCCGACCTCAATTTTCGCGGCCCTTTGCGCACCGAATCGACTCCTCGTAATGGCGTACGTGACCACTCCATCCGACGGTGCCACAACGCGACAACCAGCGATCTGAGATTCAATCGGTGCCAGCTTCTGTTGTTCCACTAAGCAATTTGCCTTGCGTTCCGCCACTTGCACCTCCACGTCGCCGACTTGGTCGCTGTGTTTTTTCTGGAGTGTCAAGATTGCCGAGCGGGCTTCGACGACTGCCAACTTCAACTCGGCAGCCTGCTGTCGTCGAATCGGTCCCGCCAGGAGTTTCTTGCGAGCCTCCTCAACCCCAAGAGTCACGGTGGCCTGCAACCTGGTCAATTGGATCTGTTTCCGTTTGAGGCCCAACTCCTCCGCGTTCCCGGCCGGCAACAGTTCGAGCGCCGCGTCCGCCAGTTCGATCTGTTTGCGAGCCACATTGATCTTCGCATCGGCCTGCATGACATCCAGGTCGACCTGTCCGCCCTTTTCCAGGGCCGATGCCTCGGCCTCCTCGGCAACCACGACCCTCAGCTTCGCTGCAGCCGATTCCAGATCGAATTGTTCCTTGATCAAGGCAGCTGTTCGTTCGGCCCGTGCCAATGACGCTCTTTCCCTGTTGAGTGCAACTTTCTGCTTGAGCAGGGCGACCTGTAACGGCGCCGTGTCGATTGTCATCAACAAGTCGCCGGTCTTGACGGCACTGCCATTTGGCACCAATTGCTCGATCGTGCTCGAAACCGGACTCTTGAACTCGATGCGTGCGGCAGCGATCAACTCGCCCGGTTCTCGCACGGTCGAGTTGACTCGCTTTTCGACACTGTTTGCCTGAGGAGCTTGGCGGCCTTTGGCCTGGCCGGTGGGCCTCTGGGCCGCCGAGTGACCGTAGGCCAACAGCGTTACCAGAAAACCACCCAGCACAACCCAGAACTTCGAACCAGCCATGATCTCTCCCCATGTATTCAGCGGGTCGGACGTACCATCATCCGAAGGTCCCAATCCATCGCCTTGTGTGATGCCTTCATTTTCTCAGCGATCGTTCGCCGCACCGTGATCAGGGACGCCGGATTGTCGAGCAAGATCCAGACCTGATGCAACTCGACTATTTCGGACTCGAAGGACTCCGGGCTCACAATCACGCTGTCTCCGAACCTCGATCGGTGCGTGGAGACGGGAACATAAATGCTGTAGGAGGCGGCGATGAGCTTGGCCGTCACAGCCTTCGAATCGGATCCCCGACCAATCGAGGGGCGGCTCGTCGTCACCTGGCCGATGACCAGAAAGTACTGGTCCCCGACCCGAATGTTCTTACCGATTGGGTCTTGGCCGGGAAACAACGCCCGGGAAGCTCTCGTGCCGAGGACAACAACATTGTTCAGATTCTTGACATCCGCGGCACCGATGAATCGTCCACGTGTTGTCTTGATTGGAAACACTGAGGTCAGCAATTCGTTACACGCTACGACTCGTGAAAGCACAGACCGCCCACCATAGCGGGCCGTCAAGTCGGAAACTCGAACCGGCGCGACATCCGCTCCCGGTGGTATGACTCGCCGGATCATACGAAGATCCTCCCTGGTCACCCCGTACCGAATGGCGCGTTCTCCGTTGCCGGTCTTTGGTTTGACACTTTGCAGCACCAGTTGCGACTTTCTCTTCTGGCTAACCTCGGGTGCGTCACCCTGTTCGCCCGAATCGATCTTGGCCCGCGGTTCCTCCAGAGCCATCTCTGACAACTCGGAAAAAAAACGGTTGGCCTCCGATGAGGTCCCGATTTTCTGTTTCTTGAGGTCGTTGACTATCGATCGGAGCTTCTTTCGGCTTTCCGGGCATGTCCTGTCTTCGTTGCGACAGGCCGCAAAGGAGAATCCACATCCGCACGGACATTTGGTTTTGTTGCACCACGAGAGCAGGACCGGTGCCACCTCTTCGTTGATCCCGTCCAGATTGATTTCTGGAAGTTCCTGGTAGATCTTCGACGACGACTGGTCGACCCTCGTGACGACGACACTCCCCTCCACGGATGGAACGATGTCGTGGGGTTCGGGTTTGAGGAGGCGTTCAAGTTCCTTTTTCTTGGAATCCAGATTGGTCTTGTTGTTCGTCGCCTCTGTCTTGTTGTTCGTCGCCTCTGGCAGTTCCGGAAAAGTCTTTGGTGGCGGCGAGTCCCCCACCCCACACCCAGCGATCCCGACCAACAGCACCGCCAGCAGAACTCGCATCACATCTC
>CAWVUS010000434.1:0-2665 GCA_963933195.1 uncultured Planctomycetaceae bacterium | reverse complement strand
GTTTCCACGCCCGCCGCATGTGTCCACCTATCCGCTCCCGCAATCTCTTCAATTTGTCGATCACCAGCTTGTGTCGGCCTGGAGACTCGACTGAACGGGTGGTCCAACGGGGCGTCATGAACATCCCGGCCAACGCGTAGTAGTCGCGTTGCGACACGGCGTCGAGCTTGTGATTGTGACACCGCGCACAGGCAATCGTCATTGAGAGAAACGCTTTGGAGAACGCATCGATCTTGTTATCGACCATCTCCTCGCGAACACCGTTGATTCGAACATTGTCGCCGTGCCGGTGTTCGCCCATGTGATAGAACATCGGTCCGATCAGGCTCTCGTTGAGGCCACTGGCCTGGTCGATCCTCGGTCGCGACAGCAGGTCGCCAGCGATCTGTTCCCGAATCAATTGATCGAACCCGACATCCGTGTTGAATGCACGGATCAGGTAGTCACGGTATTCCCACGAACCCTTGGCCGGGTTGTCCCATTCGTATCCGTAGGTGTCGGTGTAACGAACGACATCCATCCAGTGACGCGCCACCCGTTCTCCAAAATGAGGAGACTCCAGCAACGCATCGACCAGTTCGCCCAGTGCCCGTTCCGCATTTTCCTCGTACCGATCGGGAAACCCCTGGACCAGTGCCGGGGTCGGTGGCAAACCCGTCAGGACAAACGACAAGCGTCGCAACAGGGTCAACGCGGAGGCATCGGGTGCCGGCGCCAGTTGACGGTCTCGCAACCCCGAGAGAATGAACCGATCGATCGGCTTTTGTGACCAGTCGTTGTGTTCCACCCGTGGCGCTGAAACATCGGCTACCGGTTGCAGGCTCCACCAATTGCGTCGTTCCGAGAGCACCAGGTCCCAGGACTGCTCGGCCGCCTTGTTGGCCGAGGGCGGCCGATCGCGCGGGTCCTTGGCACCTTGCTGGATCCACTTTCGGAAATCGGCGATGACACTCCGGGAGAGCTTCTTTTCCGGTGGCATCTTCAGTGACCGGTGTTCCAGGGCCTCGATCAGCAAGCTCTTGCCCACTTGTCCGGGAACCACCGCCGGGCCGGTCTCGCCACCAGCGCGGATCGCCGCCCGACTGTCGACCCGGAGTTCCCCCTTGATCTCGGCTGCCGCCGACGAGTGGCACGAGTAACATTCGCGGACAAGCACCGGGCGAATCCGCCGTTCAAAGAATTCGGTGCCCTTCTCTGTGGATGCACCCCGTGCTGCCGTCGCAACGAACAACAGGCAGCAGGTCGCCGGGATCGCAATCCCCCATCGCACCACTCGATCACCGCATGACGATGCCTTCGACATTTCGTCCTCATCACGACCAGCATCGGGAAACATCCGAGAACTGGACAGGATGTGAGTCCGTCTCGGGTCGGCCGCGTCAACGAATGGTACCACGTGCTCCGGGCGAGTGGTTGCCACATGCGAGAAGCTCGCCGGGATTCACTACACTGGACCCGTTGGAAACTTATTACACGATCAACACCACGAGGAGTTTGAGAACATGGCAGTAGCCAGCGCGCGACACATCCTGGTTGAAGAAGAGTCCTTCTGTGAAAACCTGAAGCAACAGATCGAAGAGGGTCTGGACTTTGCCGATGCTGCCAAGGAGCACTCGAAGTGCCCGTCTGGTGCCGATGGCGGTGCCCTGGGAGAATTCGGTCCCGGGCAAATGGTCCCGGAATTCGACCAGGTTGTCTTCAGCGGCGAACTGAACCAGGTGCATGGTCCGGTTCAAACACAGTTTGGATTCCACTTGTTGGAAATCACCAGCCGCACCGACTGACAGTTGCTGACAAGGGCCTGAGTAATGTCCGGATCCTGGACCGCCCGACGCCACCTTCCCTGGTGTCACGTTCTGTTGAGCCTGCCCCTGCTGCTGGCTCACACTGTCTGTGTGTTCGCCCAGGGCAACCACCTGGCCCACCTCGACAGGAACTCCCCATACCACGTGGGACTCAACTCGCCCAAGCTGATCACGCCCCAATGGGTCGGCGAGGAGGGTGTCGAGGCGGTCGTGATCCTGGCCATTGACGACATGCGAGACCCCGGCCGCTACGAGGCGTTCCTGCGGCCCATACTGCAACGGCTGAAGAAGATCGACGGTCGTGCACCGGTCAGCATCATGACCAACTCGGTCCGCCCCGATCATCCACAATTGCAGAGCTGGCTTGGCGAGGGGCTCTCGTTCGAAGTCCACACCATCGATCACCCCTGCCCTCTTCTGACCGCTGGCGACCTCCCTCGCGCCAAGTCCACCTACGACCGGTGTGTCGACCTCCTCGGAAAGATCCCCGGAAACCGTCCTGTGGCTTTTCGCATGCCGTGCTGCGATTCGCTCAACACGGTCAGTCCTCGTTTCTTCAGCGAGATCTTCAATCGCAACACACCGGCCGGCAATCACCTGAAAATTGACACCTCGATCTTCAACGTCTTCACTTCCGACGACCCGGACATTCCCAGGGAACTCGTCCAGGAACTCGATGGCAGCGAAAGGTTCCTGAAGTACGTTCCACACAACACCGACGGGCCGTACGACAACTTCGTCAACACGATCCGCAACTATCCCTATCCCTACGTCATCAATCGCACGTGCTGGGAATTCCCCTGCTTGGCTCCCAGTGACTGGGAGAGCCAGAACATCCAGGGAAACAGCAACCCCAGGCT
>CAWVUS010000433.1:0-2718 GCA_963933195.1 uncultured Planctomycetaceae bacterium | reverse complement strand
CACCGGAGCCTTGATCACCGGAGCCTTGATCACCGGAGCCTTGATCACCGGAGCCTTGATCACCGGGGCCTTGATCACCGGGGCCTTGATCACCGGGGCCTTGATCGATGAATCGGATTCGGGTTGGGCGAGCCCGCGAATCACGACCCGTGGCGGAGCAAACGTTGGTGCGACCTGTGGCTCTCCGGCCTGGATCCCGGTCGTGACCAACAGCGCGGCCAGCGCCATTGCCAGATCGCCAGTTCGGCGATCAGGACGTCTCCATCGGCGAATGCTCCGCCGTGTAATTGGGTGCTTCTTGAGTAATCGCAATATCATGGGGGTGGTTCTCCCGAACCGAAGCTGGCGAAATCTGGATAAATCGTGCTTCCGTTCTCAACTCCGAAATCGTCTCTGTTCCCAGGTAACCCATGCCGGCCCGAAGACCGCCGATCAACTGGTAGAGGAAGTTGTTGAGCGGTCCCTTGTGAGGAACACGCCCCTCGACACCCTCGGGCACCAGTTTCTTTTCTTTCGGTTGTCCCGTCTCATTTCCGCCTTGCCTGTAACGCTCGCTACTTCCCTGGACCATTGCTCCCAGCGACCCCATTCCCCGGTATCGCTTGAAACTACGACCCTGGTACAGGATCAACTCGCCGGGACTCTCATCAAGCCCGGCCAGCAACCCGCCGAGCATGACAACGTGGGCCCCGGCGGCCAGGGCTTTTGTGATATCTCCGCTGTAACGAATCCCTCCGTCAGCAATGATCGGAACATTGGTGTCCGCGATGGCCTTGGCGGTGTTCACGATGGCCGTCAATTGTGGAACGCCAACCCCGGAAATAATCCGCGTGGTGCAGATTGAACCGGGACCGATTCCCACCTTGATTGCGTCAGCTCCTGCCATTAGCAGGTCACGGGTCCCCTCGGTGGTGGCCACGTTGCCGGCAATCACGTCGATTTCGTGCCGCCGCTTGATCTCCTTGACCGTCTCGACCACGTTCTTCGAATGCCCATGGGCACTGTCGACGACCAACACATCGACACCCTTCTCCAACAGGGCTGCCACGCGGTCGAAATCCTTCACACCGACCGCAGCACCAACCCGCAACCGCCCCCTCGTATCCTTCGAAGCGAGCGGAAACCGGAGATTCTTGTCTATGTCCTTGATCGTGATTAATCCTTTTAATCGGTAATCTCGATCCACCAACAAAAGTTTTTCGACCTTGTTTTCCAGCAGAATCCGCTGAGCGTCCTCGAGAGTGGTGTCCTCAGAAGCGGTCACCAGGTTCTCTCGAGTCATCACTTCCTCGATTTTCGTTTCCGGCGAATCCAGAAAACGAAGATCGCGGCGAGTCAGGATGCCCTTGAGGAAGCCATCGACGGTGATCGGAACACCGCCGATATTGCGTTCGTCCATGATCCGGGCCGCCTCGGCGGCCGTCGCGTCCGGGGGCAGTGTGACCGGGTCGACGATCACCCCGTGTTCGCTCCGCTTCACCCTGTCGACCTCGAGCGCCTGCTGCTCGATCGTCATATTCTTGTGGACGATCCCGATGCCCCCCTCCTGGGCCAACGCGATCGCCATCTCGCTCTCGGTCACCGTGTCCATCGGGCTGCTGACAACCGGCAGGTGCAACGGGATGTTCCGAGTGAGTCGGCTGCACACATTGACCTGCGATGGCAGGATGGCGCTGTAGAGTGGTTCGAGTAACACGTCATCAAACGTGTAGCCCCGGTAGGCGATCCGACTGTCCATGATGTCAGACTCCCTGCTTCTCGTCCTGTGATGAATTGACCCTTTGATACAGTCGATTGGCCAATTCCACCAGACCAGCAACTTCAATTTGTTCTGCCCGGACCTTTTCGGGGAGCCCCGTCTCGGCCATCGCGGAATCGACATCAGCCTTGGAGATCTGCTTGCGGTACATCCCGGCCAGCACACCGCGGAAGTGCTTGCGTCGCTGGTGGAAGCCGCGGCGGAGGAAATCCAGGAAAAACATCCGGTCGATGATCCGCCGTTTTCCGACCGGATCGGGCACCAGCCGCACGATGGCACTCTGCACCTTGGGCCGGGGCCAGAACACCGTCGGAGGCAATTTCCTGAGCGTCTTGACGTGACACTGCGACTGCAGCCAAGCAGACAGCGCCCCGTAATCGCGGGTCCCGGGTCCCGCCGTCATCCGTTCAGCCAGCTCCCACTGGATCGTCACCACGATCCGTTCCCAATCGATGTCAGTGGCCACGAGGTTCGACACCACCGGAGTGGCAATGCTGTAGGGCAAGTTGGCCACCAGTTTCAGCCGCCGTCCGGCTTCCTCGGCCAGACGCTCGTCAATCAACTCGAGCAGCTCCGGAGCGAAGTGGTTCTTGTTCTTCAAGGCATCGCGGTGCAACAGCGTCACGTTGTCCAGGTCCTCGATCACCTCGGCGGCAAGTCCGACCATCCGGTGGTCGACCTCGACGGTGATCACCGCCGCAGCAAACGCGGACAGTTGTCCGGTCAGGCTGCCGGTTCCGGTGCCGATTTCCAGGACCACGTCGTCGGACCCGAGCCGGGCTTCACGGGCAAGAAAATCGACCAGGTTCAGATCGATCAGGAAGTTCTGGCCAAAATCGGTACGGGGATGAAACCCGTGCCGGGCGAAAAGATCCATCAGGTGACTGCGGGTCTGTCGGACTGCGGGCTTCATTCCTGGCCCCCGTCGTCACCAGGCCGATCACCGGGCCGATCACCGG
>CAWVUS010000432.1:0-2739 GCA_963933195.1 uncultured Planctomycetaceae bacterium | reverse complement strand
CGGTCCCTGAGAATCGACCGGGTGAGTGTCAACGGTTTCACCAATGGAATCCTCCTCCACAACACCCTGTCGGTGTCCATTCGCGAGTGTCGGATCGGTCACACCTATCCGAACAGCCCCAGGGGAATCGGCCTCCAACTCGGCGACGGTCGCAAAATGGGAGGCAACGGCGTGACTGTCGAAGACTGTTACTTCAGCAGCCTCGACAAGGCCATCGTCACCTACGTGCAGGCGTGCCTGGTCTCGCGGCCGATCATCGAGTTGTGTCACACCGGTATCGAAACTCACGGCATCACGTCAATCCTCGCCCCCTGGTACGACGGCACGACCGACGAGGCTCATGTCAGCGTCCAGCCCAACACCATCGGGGGTGGCAGTTCCGGCACCGGGGTGCTGTTGCTGGGATACGGCTCCAGCGGCTGGAGAATGAAATACGGCACCAAGGCCGAGCGGAACCGCTCACTGATTCTCCCCGAGAGACTCGATTTTAAACCGGGCGAGGATCCCGGCAGTCCACGCGGTGTCACCTTCGGCCAGGTCGTGATCGACCGCGATGGCGTGGTTCACGCCAGGGAGTTCAGGAAACTGCCCGACTGATCACCCGTTCCTGTCGCGCGGTGCGGGTTGTCGGAACACCGATCATTTTTGGCTGCCGGCGAAACACCAGAGGTTGCCGGCGAAATCGTGCACCAGCAACAGGTTTCCCGTGACGACCGGTGACGTCTTGATCGGCGTTCCCAGCCGGTGCTCCCAGGTGACCTCACCAGTTCGATTCACCGCACGAACCGACGTGTCGTCGTGGCCGAAAAAGGCCAGGTCACCGGCAACGATCGGCGTCGAACTGCCGGCCAAAGCCTGGCGACGGGACCGCAGAAAACGATCCGCTTCGCGGCCACATGGCACCGTGTGCCGGGTGTCACCCGTCTCCAGGTCCAGCAATCTCATGTCGCCACCATTGGCCAGGATCAGGTCGTTCCAGACAACCGGTACCGCGTTCTGGTAACCGGCACCGGTGAGACTTTTCTGCCAGAGCAGTTTTCCGGTGCCCGCGTCGCGGACACGGATTCCCGAGGAGCCGGTGTAGATCAGCTTGCCGTCGACAACGATCGGGGCCGACGTCGACCGGGACGTCTCCTTGATGGTCCAAACCGGTTCACCACCGGGAAAACGAACAGCGGTCCCGCCCCCACGACGCACGCTGTAAAGCACGTCGTCGAAAATCGTGGCAAAGGCCGCGTAGGCACCCACGTCTCCGGCCAGTTGCTTGATCGGCTTTCCCGTCTTGTAGTCCAGCAACCACAGTGGCTTCTGCCAGTCGTTGACCAGCAGGCCATTCGGGGTCGGGACGGGAGGCGTGTTGATAATCGCCAGGGGACGACCATCCTTGTACGACGTCTTCAGTGGACGGGTCCAACGCAACCGACCGGTGTCGGCGGCAAAGGCTGCAACCCAGCCTTCGGCGAGAATGGCGTAGACCACGCCGTCGTGAACCGACACCGGCCCACGAATGTCTCCCCTGGGGGAATCCGTCTTCCAGAGTTGTTCTCCCGTGGCTGCGTCCAGGCACAGGACCCCCGCTCCCGGTGAACCCGCATTGGGATTGCCGACGGAAACAAACACCCGCCCTCCGGCCGTCACCGGAGAATTGTGGAGCACATGCACGCTACCGGTGTGTGTGACCCACAGCGGCCGCAACGGGGGGATCGGGCCACTGGCAAGACGACGGGGCGGGGTGCCCGACAGGACCCAGGGAAAATCGTCACCGATACTGGGCTTGGGTGCTGTTTTGGACCCGACCTGGAATTCCTGTTGGCGTTTCCATTCCACGCCGGTGACATCGGTCGCCACCAGGTCGCATCGCCAACGCCCCGCGACACCGGGTTCAAAAGAACCGTGCCAGGACCAATCACCCTGCTGTTTGAGCGGGCTGGCGGTCACCCGGCCGTCGGGGTCCGTCCACTGGCAAGTCACCGACTTGACCTCGAGTGCCGTATCGTAGGCCAGCACCACCAACGGTTGACGCCCGGAAACGGCCTGCGAGCCGGGCGCGACAACTCGCAAACGCTTGTACTGCCCCGCCACCCGGAGTTGGGAACGGACTCCCTTTGGCGAGATGAACACCCAGCGATAGGTTCGCGAATAAGCACCCCAGTCGCGTCCACGAGCCGGGGCGCTGTTGAGAATCGGCGTGCTACGCCGGCTCCCGGCATGGACGACGTGATAATGAGCGCCAATCTGGCAGATGACGTTGATGCCTTCAGCCTTCCGCTGGTCGAACCACGAAGCTGACAACGGATAATGCGAAACCGCGATCACGGGTGTCCCGGCGGGCAAAGCCTTCAGGTCCGCTGCCATCCAGTCCCGTTGCCGCAATTGGGCGGTGGAACGCAGGTACGAGGTCTCGGTAACGAACTGGATGAAATGAACGCCGCCGTAGTTCCAGGAGTAATAGGGAGGACCGATCCGTTGTTCGAAGCTGACCGTGCAACGAGGGTCCAGGCAGTTGCCGTCGTGTCCACCAAACCCTTCGTAGACAGGGATCTTCGAGGAACCGCGGATCCGGTCGTACATGTCCCACTCGAACTGTGACCCGTTCATCGTCAGGTCTCCGGCCGTGGTCAGGAATGCCGGGCCGCCCGCCGCCGAGGTGACCTGGGCGTAGTCCTTGGCGATCGGGATCATCTGGGGAATGCTGGTGAACTGGCTGTCGCTGGCCGTGATGAACCAGAACTTGCGATT
>CAWVUS010000431.1:0-2740 GCA_963933195.1 uncultured Planctomycetaceae bacterium | reverse complement strand
GGGGCCCGGAGTAGGGCGGCCCTGATGACCAGTCCGAGTCCGGTGAGGAATGCTCCGAATCTCAGTCCGGCGGCGGCGTTGTCATCAAATTGGATCAGTTGGTGAATGTCGAAGCGGCACAATCGGCGGTAGAGAACCGCCCCGGTGAGCAGGATGGCCTGGCCGATGGTCCAGAGAATCACCGTGTCGCGAAGACCGGTGACGAGCCCGTCGCTGTAACCGGTCAGGGACCCGTTGAGAATGAATCCGGTGGCCAGGCAGGAGCCTCCCACGCAGAAAGCGGCGCCGCGGTTGCGGTCGGACGAGATTTCGGTGGCGAGGCTAAAACCTGTCAGTACGAGTCGGTCGTTGACCGCGATCCCAAGTCTCATCAGCACAATCAGAAGCACGCCCTCGCAGAACATGGCAGTGGACGCCGAGAGCAGTGGGTCACCGTGTCGACCAAAGATGGTGCCGGCCAGGGCGATTGCCGTTCCTGATAGGAAACTGGCCAGGTAGATCCCAAATGCGGTGTTGGGATGGTCGACCAGTTCGCTTGTCGAGTCAAAGGAGGTCGTGAACTCGAAGGCAACGCGGGCCAGGGCGAGCAAGGCCACCGCGAGAAATGCCAGGACGAGGGCCTGTCCGAGATGGACAAACACGTCATTGATGCTGCCGATGAGCATAGGCGGCAGAATACTGGAAAACGTGGTGCGACGCGCGGTACTTCCTGCCGTTTATCGGCTTGAAGTTGCTGTGGATTCGAGCCCCACCGTGTTGATGGTGCGGACGGAGTATTTCGGAATATTGCCGGGATCGGACGAGACAGTGGTCTTGTCGACAAAACGCATGGCCGCCAACGGTGCCTGTGGAGTGTCGTGGTAGGTCATGCCCTGGAACAGTGGACGTCCGTATGGGTTGCGCGGTGTCTCGGGAACCTGGGCAATTCGCTTTCCGTCCCGTTGGACCACAAACGCCCGAATGCCGCTCTCGAAGTCGGCCTCGGCATCCCAGCTGATTTCGAGTTGTCCAGAGTCGAGTTGTCGGACTCGCACGGCTGACGGGGCAGGGGGCGGGGTGGTATCGGAGACTGCTCCGGTTTTTCTGTATTCATTCAGCTTGGCGGTCATCTGGCTATTCCAGAGTTGCACCGCGGGAGCAGTCGGACGGAGTCGCTGGCCGGCTGTTCCCGATGTTGGCAGGCGATGGCGAAGCCAGAAGTCGAAGAAGGGAATCGCCATGTAACGGGAATCACCGCACTGGTGAGCAGTTCTCGGGTCGGGGGCGAATTCGAAGAAGGCAGCGCCGCGTTTCGTGTACGCGGCCCGCATGTCGCGCAGGCCGTCCCACGCGGTGTGAAATCTCGCATCGCCTTTTTCCTTGAGCCCCGGGTTGCCGATCATCGGGATGCCGTAGGCGGCCTTGGAGAGCTTGGGAGCTTGTGTTTCCCCCTTGGTCCAGTAGCCGAAGGCCGTGCCCGAGCGAAACCAGATGGCGACGACCCGGTCGGGGTGACGGGCCTGGACGAGGCTGGCCCAGAAACCGCCACCGGAATGGCCCCAGAGGCACCAGGGGGCTGTTCTCAACTCGGTGTGCTTGGTGACCGACGCGAAATGCTCGAGGGCTTCCAGGAACCGATCGTTGGATCCATTGCGAGAATCGCACCACCAGCGGCAGTTGATTTCACGACGTGGTTCGTACATCGATCCCAACAGCGCACAGTTCCATTTTTTTGCCAGTGCCTGCCAGTGCAGGTCGTCTGCAGCGGTCCGACCACCGATCGACGCACCGACGCCACAGCCATGCTGGTGAACAATCACGCCCCGGAGTTGGGTCACCCCGGTGGGAACCCACAAGTAGTAGTCCACTCCGATACGGAGGTGGCCGGTCTGGATGTGTGCGGGGTAGTGGACCTGGTGAATGGTGCCGCCGGTCGAAGGCCGCTGGCTCGATGCGGGGGCTCGCTGTTTCTTGATCAATGGAGCCGCCTGCTTGAGCAACTCGGCCGCTTTCAGTTCCGCCTGGTCGATTGGCAACCCCTTGCGGACGCCAGGCCGCTTGTGGCCGATTGTCGAGAGGTACGAGTCGTGCAGAACACTGGTCTTTTGCTGGATAAGTCTCAACAGTTTTGGGTCGGGTTCGGTGACCGAGGGGATGCCCCAGGCCAACAACACCGTGTCGCCGAGGATGCGATGGCCAAGTGGGTTGGGGTGAACCCCGTCGGGCGAGAGCGTGTACTGGGGGCTCTTTTTTCTCTGTTCGGCCAGGTGTTTTGTGATTGGCGTGTGCAGGTCGACGACCATCTCGACCCGATCTTTTTGTTCAAGAATCCATTTGGCGAACCTGGAAATGACATCGCGATCGTAGTGCTCATAAATTGCGAAGTAGGCAAACTGCTTGGCACCAGCGGGCCGCAATGCGCCCTTTTTCTTCTTGAGCGGTACCGCGTCAAACGGTGGGGGTGTCATCAGGACAAGCTTGGCGCCGCTGGCGTGGACCTTCTTGATCAACCGGTTGACTCCGTCCTGGTAGATCTGAAACCGCTTCTCGGAGAAGGGGTGGTAGATGCCATCGTTCATTCCGTAGCAGGAGACAACCACGTCGGGCTGGATTCTTTTCAACGCGCGGTCCAGTCGTTCGTGGACGTCGGGCCTTGGGAAGGGGTGAGCCGGCTCGGTTTGCCCCGAACAGGTCTCGCTGGAGAGCCCGACGTTGTAGAAGGTTGGAAGGGGAGAAACTCCCTGGAGACGGCACTGGGTTT
>CAWVUS010000430.1:0-2745 GCA_963933195.1 uncultured Planctomycetaceae bacterium | reverse complement strand
TGGTGTGTGTGTCGATGTTGTTCGTGTTCTCCTACCCGCTGATCGTCGACCACAACCTCTCGGGGTGGGAAGCGGTCAAGCTCAGTGCTCGTGCCGTCTGGGCCAACTTCGGGAACGTGTTCAGGTTGACGGTGCTCAACGGGCTCGTGTCGATGTTGGCCGTGCTGCTGTGTTATTTGCCGGTCCTGCTGGTGATCCCTGTCTCGTTATTCACACAGGCGTTGCTGTATCGACGCATTTTTCCCGGACCGGACTTCGCCACCGCTGAAGGGGGATTTCAGGCAGGTCCCGATTCGGATGTGGGCGGTTATCAACTGGATGGCGGCATCTCGGAGACCGGACCCGGTGCCGGGACACAGATCGACGAGTGGGAATAGTCCCGGGTTGTTTTTCGATTGTTCAAGACCACTGATGATGGCGTGATTTTGCGGGGAGTTGTTTGTTCATGTTGATTCGTTCTTGCCTGTTGCGGGTGTTGGTGTTGTTGGTCATCACGGTTGGACCGGCCCTGTCGGCCGAACGCCCCAACGTGTTGTTCATTTTCAGCGACGACCACGCTCCCCACGCAATCGGCGCTTACGACGGGTGGCTGAAGTCGGTCAATCCGACCCCCAATATTGACCGGTTGGCTCGCCAGGGAATGCTGTTTCAGAACAGTTTCTGTACGAACTCGATCTGTGGTCCCAGCCGGGCCGTGATCCTGACCGGCAAGCACAGCCACCTGAATGGTTTCATGCGGAACGGCAACAAGTTCAATGGCGCGCAGCAGACATTCCCCAAGTTGCTGCAGCGGGTCGGCTACCAGACGGCGATGATTGGCAAGTGGCACCTCTCGTCGGATCCGCAGGGGTTTGACCATTGGCAGATCCTTCCGGGACAGGGCCAGTACTACAATCCCGACTTCAAGACCGTCGAGGGGCGGAAACGGATTGACGGTCACTGCACCGATCTCGTCACCGACATGGCACTCGACTGGCTCAAGAACCGGAAAGACTCGGGCAAGCCTTTCATGCTGATGTGTCAGCACAAGGCGCCGCATCGCACCTGGATGCCGGCCCTGCGGCACCTCTCGCTGTACAACGACATCAAGATCCCCGAGCCCCCCACGTTGTTTGACCGCTGGAAGGACAATGCCAGCCCGGCACGGCACCAGGAGATGGAGGTGGATGGGCACCTGAACATCGTCTATGACCTTTTCGGACCGCCGGTCAATGGCTGGGATCCCAACAAGGGCCGGTCGGTCGACAAGTCGGGTTTTCGGAACCTGATGAAGATGACGCCCGCACAACTGGCCGCGTGGAAAGCGGGGTTCGCCGATCAAAACGCGAAACTGGTCCGCGACGGACTGACGGGCAAGAAATTCGTTCGTTGGAAGTACCAGCGGTACATCCGCAACTACCTGAGGTGTATCAAGGGGGTCGACGAGAGTGTCGGCCGGCTCATGGAGTACCTGAAATTGTCGGGGCTCGAGAAGAACACCATCGTGATTTATTCCTCCGACCAGGGTTTCTATCTCGGAGACCACGGATGGTATGACAAGCGGTGGATGTACGATGAGTCGATGAAGATGCCGCTGATTGTCCGCTGGCCCGGAGTGACCCGGCCGGGGTCGGTCAACACCGACCTGGTCCAGAACCTCGACTATGCCGAAACGTTTCTGGACGTCGCCGGTGTCAAGGTGCCCGACGACATGCAGGGGCGTTCGCTGGTGCCGTTACTCAAGGGAGAGTCACCCCGGTGGCGAGACTCGCTGTACTACCACTACTTCGAATTTCCCAGTTATCACATGGTGGCCAAGCACTACGGGATCCGGACATCTCGTTACAAGTTGATCCGCTTTTACCAGTTCGACGAGTGGGAACTGTATGACCTGAAGAAAGATCCCGACGAGTTGAAGAATCTCTACGGCAAGCCAAAGTACGCCGATACGATTGCCGAATTGAAGCGAGGACTGGAGAATCTGCGGACGCGTTATCGGGACAACTCGGACGTCAGTGTGATGCCGGCCGAGTGGCAGAAGAAATACCGCGTGGATCGCAACTGATTCTCGCTTGCTGTTTGTGCTGGAGAATATCGTGAAACGGCTGACCTGGTTGATACTGTTGGCATTCCCCGCTCTTGTCTGCGCACAGGACGTCTCCGAACCAGCTGACGCTGTGGAGGTTGTTCCGGCGGCCACCGCCGGTGAAGCCGATGAGGAGAATGGGGGTGCGTCACAAGAGGCTGGCGATGAGGCTCGCCGGCCGGAGGATAAGAGGGAGGCCGGCGATGAGAACAAACCGGAGGACTTGATTGGCCTTTTGTTTTGTTGCGGAAGCTGGATTGTTATCCCGATTATTCTGCTGATCATCTTCCTGGTGCGTCGAGCGAACGCAAAAAAACGGACCGAGACACTCTCGGGCGTGGCTGCCGAATTGAATCTCGAGTTTTCTCCGGAGGGAGAAGAGTCCCTGAAGGTGCAACTGGGACAGTTTCCGCTGTTGAACAAGGGCCGCAAGGGCCAGTTGACCAACGTCTGCGTTGGTGGAACCGACGAGGTGGAGTTGCGGATCTTCGACTACCGCTACATCACAGGTTACGGGAAGAATCGACGTGTCCTCAGGCAGACGGTTGTGGCGATCCAATCGGCCTTGTTGAACCTGCCCGAGTTCCGCATGCGGCCCGAGCGGATGTTTGACCGGGTCGGGCAGATGCTGGGGTTGCAGGATATCGATTTCGAAGAACACCTGGCGTTCTCGCAACAAT
>CAWVUS010000429.1:0-2819 GCA_963933195.1 uncultured Planctomycetaceae bacterium | reverse complement strand
TTGACGACCTTCACAGTGTCTCCCGGTACCAGGCACAGGTTCCCCTCCGTGGAGGTGGCGCTCGTCTTCTGGGTCCCGGCAATCCTGATGGTCTTTCCGTTGCCGCCCACCATGAACTGTGCGGCCTGGTTGACCGCCGCCCCGTCGGACGCCGAAACCGTGACGGTGGCCACCCGGGTCTTGGAACCCGCACCAATCGGCAGGGGCACCGCGGCGCCATCGGCCAACTCGCCACTGTGAGACCAGGTCTTGGTGCCATAAACCACCAGCCCCTCGCCCTGTCCATTGCTGGGCCGGTCGTACACCTCGATCACGCGGTTGCCGTACCGGGCTGGATTGGAGTGGGTGCCGAACGGCTTGATCAGCTTCCCGGTCTTGATCAGTCCACCGTTCCAGAAGGTATTGATCAGCGCGATGTTCGAGGAACTCTCGTCGATGTCCAGTGCCGTGGCAACATATCCCTCCGGTGCCTGTCCCCGGACCGGGGTGTAGAAGATGTTTTGCATCGTGACGTTGGTGCACCGTCGAAGGTGAATACCACCGACACCGCCCCCACACCCGTAGATGTTCTCCAGGACGAGATTCACCAGGTTGTAGTTGTGGACAATGTGGATCATCGCACCACCGTGTGCCGTACCGTTTTCCATCCGTACGTTCTTGACCGAGAGATTCATGCTGACCCCTTTGGTCTGGTCATCCTCCCAGTAGAGACCGTACTTGCCCCCGACCCAGGCATTGGTCCCGTCAAAGACAACATTGTGCAGGGCCACTCCCGAGGCAATTTTCACCGAGGGCCCGTTGGGATCCATCGGCAGCAGGTAGGTGTTCCGGAACGTGGAATGATCGATCGAGATCCAGTCGATGCCGGGGTTCTTGTCGATGAGAATGGGCAGGTCGGCAAGAATGGTCACGTTTTCGACAAAGATCAGTTCTCGTCCCTGCACCTGGATCCCGACACTTTGGCTGCCACCCCAGTTGTGAATGGCGACATTTCGCACCTCCATGATGTCCGCATCAACGATCCGGATGCCAATTTTCTGGACACGCTTGGTGTCCTTGTAGGCTCCGACAGCAAGCAGGCCGATGTCCCGGATGGCACATTGCGCGATCACGCTCTTGTCCGGATGAGAGAATTCAAACAACGCCTTGGGAGTGTCCGGGTCGAACGTCAACTGGGTCGAGTACATGCCATCACCAATCAGCTTCACCCGGTGCCGGTTCACGTGAATGGTCGTCTTGCAGTTGAGTTGGCCTGTCAGCCGGACATTCACACCAGGCAGCGTGGGTGCCGAGTTGATCGCCTTGTTGATCGCTGGGCTGCTGTCCGAGGAGGCTGGCGAAGCACCCCACCACTGGGGATACACTTCTCCGACGGCACCGGGACCGAAGTGCGCCTGTCCGGCACCGGCAAAGGCCTGGTGCAACCCGGCGGTAAATGGTCCGTTGATCCTGACGGTCGCCTTGTCCGCGATCTTCAGAATCGCCCCGTTGGGGACCATCACGTTGATCGTGGACGGAACGGTGAGATTCGAGAGATTGTAAGTCCCCCCCGGAAAATACAGGGTCCGGGTGTCGCTTCCCGAACACGCGGCAATGGCAGCCGAGATGGCCCTGGTGTCATCCCGGTCGTCGTCGGGCACCGCCCCGTAATCGACAACGCTGGTCACAATGATTCCGCCCGGGGCAGGAACCGACCTGGGAGCCGCGGCAATGCCCACGACAAGACCCCATATCGCCAATCCCGTCAGCAACGTCACAGATGTCAACCTGGCCATGAAACACCTCGGCAATCGTTAAATGTCGCGAGCACAAAAGCGAACCGGGGTGCGCCCCACGATTCGACTGCAGGACCCTACCCGAGCAACACCGGAACCACAATTGGTTGCCCCGGGCGCCTCCGGCCAGGTCACACCTTTCCCTGGAAAGCGAACACCAGGAATTCAACGACAAGGGGCAGGAACAGCAGGCCAAAGACCAGCATCACGTGCCCCACCACGCGATCCACCAGGCCCTCGATCCAACGCGGCACCGCGAGTCCCCACAACACGAGTGCCACGCCGAACACGGCTGCGAAAGCCGACAGTTCGTAGTACACGAACTTGCCTATTCCAGCTCCACTACCGATGAGACTGACCAGCGCAAATGTGCCGCAAACCCCAAACAACAGGCCAGCCAACACGCAGGCGATCCGCCCACAAATATCCCGGGGAAGATCGAGACCCGGTTTCGTTTTCGGGACGTCGTGATCCGGTTCGTTCATCAGCGGTTCAACCATTCGACCTGGTTGTCCAGGAAAAACAACGAGGTCCGGCGAGCCGGTGCTGTCGTCTGTCAATCCCCGGTCGGAACAACCATCTTTCGATAGTACCCGCTCATACTCCGCATCTCATCTCAAACCGTCCACGACCTCGCCCGGGAAGTGGCACAACTCCACAAAATCGATCAAAATCGCCGACACCCTCAAGCAACACTTCGGCTTTCAACCCGCCGAACCGGGAGTCAGCTTCGTGACGTTGTCATTACAGTTGATCGTCACCGTGGTCATTCTGACGCTGGTCACCCTGGCCGTGGCCCAGGTAGCCATCTTTGACCTGACTCGCGAAACCAAAAAGAACATTATCCTCCACAAGACCATCGGCCAATTGGGGCTCTGGGCTGCGGGTTATGGGTTGTTCCTTGGCCAACTCCATTACGAGGACTGGGGCTGGGGCCTCCTGGTGATCAGCATACTCGGGATCTGTTTCATTGGATCGCTGTTCCAAAAGGCCAACAAGAAAAAGCTGGAAGAAAAGAAGAAGGCCAGTCAACGGAAGAAGAAG
>CAWVUS010000428.1:0-2880 GCA_963933195.1 uncultured Planctomycetaceae bacterium | reverse complement strand
CCGATCAGGCCAACAGGTCCGACATTTCGGCCGTGCTGTCGGCAAACCCCTCGACCGGTACACCGATGCGATCGAGCATCGTGACAAAGAGGTTCGACAGGGGAACGGCGTTCCCGTACCGCCGGTAGTGGCCATGCTTCAGGCCCAGCCCCGTGCCTCCGGCCAGCACCAACGGGTAGTTGCGGTTCTGGTGCGTGCGGCTGTTGCTGCTGCCATAGAGAACCAGCGTGTGGTCCAGCAGCGTGCCATCGCCCTCGGGTGTCTCGTTCAACCGCTGGAGGAAATACCCGAACTGCTCGGCCAGGAACTGGTCGAACCGACCCAGCCGCTCGGCCCCGCCAACCTTGCCGGCTCCGTGGGCCAGGCCGTGCCAGTTGCCCTTCAGCCCGATACAGGCCGGAAACGCATTGGCGATCGTCGTCGCACCGGCAACCTGCCCGATCATGTAGGTGGCCAGCCGCGTGGTGTCGGTCTGGAAGGCCAGGAACAACAGGTCGTACATCGCCCGCAGGTACTCGCGTGGAGCGTCCTGGTCGACCGCCAGGTCAATCGACTTGGGATCGATCTTCGGCTTGGGAATCGATAGCCACCGCTGCGACTGCTGCACCCGCTTTTCGACCGCACGAACCGAGGCCAGGTAATCGTCCAGTTTTTTCTTGTCGCGAGTCCCCAGCCGACGCTTCAGGGATTTGGAATTCTCGAGCAACAGGTCCAGCAGGCTACCGGACTGCTCAAGACGGCGCCGCTGGGCCTCGGTCGATCCGTCACCGGTACCGAAGAGTCGGTTGAAGATCTGTTGTGGACTGGCCAGCGCGGGAACCGGGCGACCGGTGCGGGTGAACGAGAGCGTGGTCGATCGGGTGGGCTCGCCCACGCCACCGTCACTGGAAAGAGTCAACGACGGAAAACGGGTCTGGTCGCCGACAAACGCGGCGGCGTACTGGTCCATCGAAACCGTGTTGGAAAAACTGCTGCCCGAGAGCTTGGCACCGGTCAGAAAGGTGTCGCCGGTGTCGTGGCCTCCCATCGAACGACCCCGCGGATGCGACAACCCACCCAGCACGGTCAACTCGTTCCGCAATGCCGCAAGCGGTTTCAGCGGGTTGGTCAGTTGATAGTCGGCTCCCTGGCCCGTGGGGAACCAGCCCCACGGACGATCCGGCGTGCCGTCCTTGGGCATCGCGACGCCAAAGGGGAAATAGACACAGCACATCCGCTTGGGACGCGGGCGGGTCTTTTGCTCACCGTGAACCATCCCGTCGAGCAACGGCAACCCCAGGCTGACACCCAATCCCTGCAGGCAGGTTCGGCGACTGATTTTCCACGATGACGTCGACATCTCACACCTCTCGCGAAGTTGCTGTCACTTCGAGACAAACGGTTGGCTGCCGCTGATCGCCACGATCAACTCCTTCAGCCGATAATCACTCTTGATGAAACGCCTGGTCAGGGCATCGACCGCCTGGCGATCAGAGTACTCCAGGGACCGCCCCAGGCTGTAGGTCAGTAACCGCTTGACCAGTGCCCGAGCGAACGCTTCCCCCTGGGCCGTGACCAGGTATTTTTTTACTCCGCCTCGCCCATCAACACCATCAACCCCGGTCCCATCGGGCAACTCGACCACCGCGTCTACCGGCTGCCTGGCCCGTCGCTGCCGTTTCGATCCGGCAACCACGGTTCGCCACTGCCCCACCGCATTGAAGTTCTCGAACACCACTCCCCACGGGTCAATCCGCTTGTGGCAGTTGTTGCAGGCTTCCTTTTTGCGATGCAATTCCAGTTGCTGCTTCAACGACAACTTGGCGACGTTCGGCTTGTTGGTCTCCAGGTCGGGAACATCCGGAGGAGGAGGAGGAGGGGGATCATCCAGCAGGCGATCCAGCAGCCAGACCGCTCGCCTGATCGGGTGAGAATCCTCGCCATTGGAATTGCTCAGCAGGAAACTGCCCTGTGTCAACAGACCTCCTCGATGAGATCCCTCCGACAGGCCGACTCGCTGCATATCGCCGCTCGACGGCAGGGGTAGCCCGTAGTGACCGGCCAGCCGACGGTTGAGCATCGTGAAGTCCGAATCGATCAGGTTCATCGCACTGAGATCCTTGTTGAGGATCTCGGCAAAAAAGTGCTGTGTCTCGCTGCGCATATCCTGCTTCAGCCGGTCGTCAAATTTTGGATGGAACTCGGGATTCACTGCAACACGATCCAGCGCCGGAAGATCCAGCCACTGGTCGGTGAAGTGCTCGACGAATTGCCAGGCCCGGGGATCGGCCAACATCCGTCGCACCTCGGCCTGCCGAACCGACGGATCGGACAGTTTCCCGGCCCGAGCCAGGTCGAACAGCCGGTCATCCGGCATCGTGCTCCACAGGAAGTACGACATCCGCGAGGCCAGTTCAAATTCTCCCAACGGCTGTCGACCCGACGAGTCATCCCGCGGTTCGACCAGGTAAAGGAATTCCGGCGAAATCAACACGACCGCCAAAAGATCGCCGACAGCTTTCTCCAGCGACGGGGAACGTGCCCGCAACGTGTCGAAGAGGGCCAGCATCGTGGTGAGTTCCGATTCATCGACCGGACGGCGGTAGGCTCGGGTCATAAATCGCAAGAGAATCTTGCGTGCGTAGGTTCGTTCGTCGGGCTTGCCGGAAGTCTGAAAGAAGATCTGCGAGTGGGTTCGTGGCGGCCAGGTGTCAAACACCGGCCCCTCGAAATCGACTGATTCGACCACCAGCAACGGCTGGGTCGGATCGGGCTCGACCGGGATCTTCTTCCTGTTCTTCTTCGCCATCCTCTTCTTCTTCGGGATGGGCTTGCCGTCCTCGTACGCGTTGTAGACGGTCACCTGCAGGCCGGGGTACTTCGGATTGTGACCCGGCAGAG
>CAWVUS010000427.1:0-2901 GCA_963933195.1 uncultured Planctomycetaceae bacterium | reverse complement strand
TGGGAGGAAATCATTTCACGCGGGCACTGACCAAGGACATGAAGCTGACCTTCACGAAGGCCGAGCACCTGAAGTGCAATGCGACCAAGTCCGAGGACCCTCGAGCGGTCTTCCAGGCTCTGCGTCCGGTCTTCAACGAGTACGTGTCGGAGATCCAGCGGTCGATCGGGTATTTCTCGAGTGTCAATCGCGATGCGAAGATCGTACGGGTGCTCGGCTGTGGCAATGGATTCAAACTGGCGGGCCTACAGAAGTTCCTGCAACAGAGCCTGCAATACACGGTCGAACGGGTGGAATCGCTGCAGGGCGTGATTGGTGAAAAAGTTCTCAATGACGGAGATTTCCAGGAAAATGTTTTGACGTTTGCCGTGCCGTTGGGTCTGGCGCTTCAGACGCTGGGGGTGACACCCGTGCACACGACGCTGTTGCCCAGCGAGATCAAGACGGCGCGGTTGATTCGTAAGAAGAAACCCTGGGCGGTGGTCGCAGCATCGATTCTGCTGGCCAGCCTGGCCGTCGATGTTCTGCCCCGAGGTTGTGTTGATCGATCAGTTCGCGACGAGGCGGTGGCAGCGGCATCCAAGAGCAGCGACAAGGTCTACAATGAAATCACGGGAACGCAGGGCAACTATGACACGCTGGTTTCAGAATTCGGCCTGGAACAAGAACGGCAGCAAGCCCTGCTGGGAGGGGCGGAAAATCGCGAGTTGATTCCGGAGGTGTTTCGGGCGATCAACGAATGCCTGCCCAGGGAAGTGGGGAACCAGAAGGACATACAGCAACTGGTTCGCCGCAACCGGATTCACATCTCCTACATCGTTCACAAACGACATGGTGACTTGAAGGCCGAATGGTTCGACAAGGTGATGGCGACCCAGGACGGGCGCGCCTACATGGACCCGAATGGACGGGAAGAGGGGCCCGCTGGAAGTGGCTACGTTTTCACTCTGATCGGCGAGCACTACCACAAGGGGCCGGAGGAGACCGACCAGTTGCAGTTCTATGTGAAGAACACGGTACTGTCGAATCTCTGGAAGCCGAAAATGAAGAAGTTGGGAATCACGCACGCGACATTGACCAAGCTCAGTCGGACGATCGTCAATTTTGACCCGACGGGTCGGGTCAAAATGAGCGATGCCAGTGGGGCAGCCGGAGGTGGTCGGCCGGCGTTTGGAGCCATCGGGACGGCCAAGAGGTCGACAAAAGGTGGCAAGCCCACCAAGTTCGAGAAGATTGACAAGACCACCTTTAAATTGGAATTTGCGTGGATACCGAAACCACCCAGCGTGAGACAGGCGGCAGAAGACGCTGCTGCTGCGACGGCTGGCCAACCTGGTGAAGCAACGCCTGGGGGGGGAAGCCCCATGCCAGGTTCACCAGCCGCAGCACCGGCCGCAGCACCAGGGATGCCGTGACCATCGGTTGCTGAGGTGAAGAACGTAGGACCTCACCTGACAACAATCTGAACTGAATCCATAAACAACACTCCGGCACTTCCGCTAAGACACGGAAATGACACACAGCCCTCCAATGGGGCACGACGAGGAAAAAGATGGACAAGTTGAAACCGGTTCTGGCTCACAAGTTCTGGATCCTGTTTGTCATCGTGCTGGTCCTGGCACCGTTTGGCTGGAGCAGTGGTACCGGGGCGTTGACCGATGGGATCGAAGGCGAGAAGAAAAAGCTGGAAGGGACTTTCAAGAAGATTGGCGGGCTGGCTGCTTCGGCCGGCGAGAAGAACGACAACTGGATCGCCGAGTTGACGAAGATCAATTCGGCGATGGCTTCGCGAACCACAATGGCTGCTGGCAAGTTGTGGGATGGCCAAAAACAGTTGAAGGTCTGGCCGTCGAGGATTGCTCGACGGGCACCAGTCTTTCATTGCCTCGAGGATGTGACGACAGTTTTGGGAGCCCCCAATGGCAATGCGAACGTGATCCGTACGTTCTACAAGTTGGATTACGAGAGAGAACTGGATCGCGTGTGGCTACTGGTCGAGCCCGAACAAGCTCCCCAGGGCGCCCGGAAGGTGCGGTTTGCTCGTGGAGATCTGCCGACTCCCGGGCGGTATCCCTGGCAAGGGTTTGATCCATCAATCGAGGAAATTTACTCCGCCCAGGAGGACCTGTGGCTTATCTCGTCGCTGCTGACGGCGATTCGGGAGGTGAATGCGGGAACGGTTTCCATTGTTGACTCGCACGTCAAGGAACTGCAGCTGATTCAACTGTTTCGGGGAACACGGTTGTCCTCGGGAACGTCGGGAAGCAGTTCGGACGGAGGTGATGCCGGAGCAGGAGGAGGTGCAGCGGGAGCACCGGAGGCCGGCGGGGCCGGCGGCGGGGCTGCTGGTGCTGGACCACTGCCAGGACAGCCGACCGGAGTGGCGGCGGGAGTTGGCGGCGGCGGCGGCGGCGGTGGCGGAGTCATGGGAGCGATGGGTGGCGGTGGTGGCCAGGTTGTCGGTTCCCAGTTCACTGTTCCGGTCGATTTTGCCCTCACCGAGGAATTCAGTGCTGTTCTGGTTATTGGTCAAAAAAGTCAGGACGGTGTTGGTGGTGCGATGGGGGGAGCGACTGGTGGTGCGATGGGAGGAGCGGCTGGTGGCCCGATGGGAGGAGGTAGCAGTCCGATGGGGTCTGAAGTCCCGATGGGAGGAGCTGGTGCTGCTCCGATGGGAGGAGCCACGGCTTCTGGTGGTGACACCGCCGATGCCTCAGGATCTCCGAATCCACTGAAGTACTACTGTGAAGACAGTGATTTTGCTCGGACGCGTGGCTTCAAGCTTAAGCTCGTTGTTGACCACCGGAAAGTACCGGAATTGCTTGCCGCACTCAGCCGTTCACCGTGGCCGATCGAGATTATCCATGTGAATCAGGGGCCATCCGACACGATTATCTATCG
>CAWVUS010000426.1:0-2940 GCA_963933195.1 uncultured Planctomycetaceae bacterium | reverse complement strand
CTCAAAAAGAGTACTACCGTATGGCGTCGGCCCTTGACGGCGTCCGCCACGGGTTAAAGACCCTGCCCGGCCTTCCACCACCTGAAAGAACCTCATCACCCGCTTCTGCGATCTTGGCCAGGCGGCAAAGACTTCAGGGTCGCCTCGCCGCCCTGGAACTGCCGGCGACACAACGGATTATCGACAAACGAAACACAGCACGCGGTGGCGACTCGTCAGTTCCCCACCCGTACGCCCGGTGGGATTTCACCAAAGACGCGAGCGACTCGGTGGGCCAACTCGATGGCATCGTGTCGGGCGACGCTCGCGTCCAGGACGGCCACCTCGTGCTGCCCCTCAGGGGATACGTCACCACGCCCCCAATCCCCCATGCCATCCGGGCACGAACACTGGAAGCCTGGGTCCAATTGGACGACACAAAACAGCGTGGTGGCGGAGTCGTCGCTCTGCAGGCTGTCGATGGGGCAATCCACGACGCCATCGCTTTTGGTGAACTCGAACCGGAACGCTGGAACCTGGCATCCGAGGATCGAAACAGGACCATCAGTTTCGGTGGGCCCAAGGAACAGGATGCCGGCCGTGAACTCGTCCACCTGGCATTTGTCTTCGACCTGGATGGTTCCGTCCGCGCCTACCGAAACGGGCAGCCCTACGGACGCACCATTCGTACCCGCGGCCCGGTCCGTTTTGCCGCAGGCAAGGCAAGGCTGCTGATCGGACTTCGCCACTCCCCGACGCTTCGGGAACGCCACCTCCGTGGTCGCATCGACCGGGTACAACTCCACCTCACTGCCCTGTCGCCCAAACAGGTGCTTGCCTCCGCAGGTCCAATTGCCCTGGCCATCTCGGAGCAGGAATTCCAGGCTGCCCTCACTCCCGCTGAGCAGCAAGTGCGTCGCAGTCTCCAATTCGAGATCAAACAGCTCAACACTCTGGCCGACCGTTGGAAGACGTGGAAGACGTACGCTGTGTCACCGCGACCTCCGGGCAGAACCCGAGTCCTCGACCGCGGGGACCCAAAAACGCCACGCGACATCGTGTCACCCGGCGGCGTCTCGGCTGTTCCGGGAGGTTCGGCCGATTTTGGCCTTCCCGCGGACGCAGGCGACCACGACCGTCGTCGCGCCCTGGCACAATGGATCACACATCGACGCAACCCCTTGTTTGCCAGGGTCATTGTCAATCGAATCTGGCTTCACCATTTTGGCGCCGGCCTGGTCGATACTCCTAGTGACCTGGGGCTCAACGGGGGACTGGCCTCACACCCAGCACTCCTGGACTGGCTCGCCCACCAACTGCGAAGCCACGACTGGAGCCTCAAGCATATCCATCGCCTGATCCTGAACTCGACCACCTACCAGCAAGCCTCTCGTCACCGGAAGTCCGCTGCCGCCCTCGATGCATCCAACCGGCTCGTGTGGCGGCATTCCCCTCGCCGCCTCGAGGCCGAAGCACTTCGAGACAGCCTCTTGATGGTCGCTGGCTCTCTCAATCGTGAAATTGGCGGCCCCGGGTACTACGACTTCACTACATTCGTGAACAATTCGCAGTTCTATGATGTCGGTGACCCGTTGGGCATCTCGTTCAACCGCCGCAGTATCTATCGCACCGTGGTTCGTTCTGGACGCAACAGGTTTCTCGACGCCTTCGACTGCCCTGACCCGTCGACCAAGACCCCCAAGAGAGCGGTCACCACGACCCCGCTGCAAGCGTTGTCACTGCTCAACAGCGACTTCGGCCTCCGTTTGTCTGACACATTCACCGCCCGCCTGCGTCACGAGGCCGGACCCCGTATCTCCGCCCAGGTCCGCCTGGCCTTCCAACTGTGTTTTGCGCGTCCTCCCACCGTGGCCGAATCTCGCGAAACACAATCTTTCGTTGCCCGGCACGGCCTTCCTGCGCTGGCCCGGGTTCTGTTCAACGCGAACGAGTTTCTCTATGTCGATTGACCACAACACCACGCCGACAGCTCAAGAGTCCCTGTCCCGTCGTGATCTGTTCGATTTCGGCACCGCGGGCATCAGCGGGGCCGCGTTGCTGGCCCTGTTCGATCAAGACAAGTCTGCATCGGCCGGAACAGGCCAACAATTGGCCGACTCGAGACCGACAGTTCGGCGAGTGGTTCACGTCGTCGCCACTGGCGGCTTCAGCCAGGTGGACAGTTTTGATTACAAACCGGAACTCAAACGCCTGCATGGCACGCCCCTGGAGAGCGACGAACGGCCGGACGTCTTTTTCGGCAAAGTGGGATTGTTGCGACAAAGTGACTGGGCCTTTCGACAGCGAGGTGAAAGTGGGCTGTGGGTCTCCGATTTGTTCCCACACCTTGCCGGTGTGGCCGACCAGTTAACGGTGATCAAGTCGATGGTCGCTGAAACCTCCAACCACACGCCCGCCACCTTCCAGGAAAACTCGGGGTTTCGACTCAATGGTTTCCCTGTTCTGGGCGCCTGGTTGTCGTACGGCCTGGGATCCGAGACTGACAACCTGCCCACCCACGTCGTAATCCCCGACCCGAGGGGACTGCCAGCCGGCGGTTCGATCAACTGGACCAACGGTTTCCTTCCATCCCAGCACCAGGGTGTCCCACTCCGCGCACGCGGAAACCCGCTGGATGACCTCTTCCCGTCCCGGAATATCACCGCGGCGACCGAACGAGACAGTCGCCGACTCCTATCGCAATTCAACAAGCGGCATCTTGTCCAAAGAGGTGGAGACGATGCTTTGCTGGGACGTATCCGCAGCTACGAACTCGCCGCTCGCATGCAGCTAGCCGTCCCGGAGGTGACCGCGCTGGACTCCGAGACTCGCAGCACTCAAGCCCTGTATGGCCTACATCGGGAACCGACTGCAGATTTCGGCCGCGCCTGCCTTTTAGCTCGGCGGCTTTTGCAAAAGGGGGTTCGCTTCGTGCAGCTATTCAGCGGTGGAGCCTTTGGA
>CAWVUS010000425.1:0-2967 GCA_963933195.1 uncultured Planctomycetaceae bacterium | reverse complement strand
GTCAGGCGGAAATCTCGGCCGGCGTAGCGGTAGGTCAGCTTCTTGTGGTTGAGCCCCAGCAGGTGCAGCATGGTGGCGTGCAGGTCGTGGAAGTGGACCTTGCCGCCCACGGCTTCGATGCCGTAATCGTCGGTGGTTCCGTGTGTCAGGCCACCCTTGACGCCCCCGCCGGCCATCCAGAAGGTGAAGCCGGTTGAGTTGTGGTCGCGGCCGTCAGCCTTCTTGACGTGTGGCGTACGACCGAATTCACCACCCCAGACGACCAATGTGTCGTCGAGCATGTCGCGTTGCTTGAGGTCATCCAGCAACGCGGCGATGGGCTGGTCGACGGCCTGGCAGTTGGACGTCAGCCGTTTTTGCAGTCCACCGTGCTGATCCCAGTTGGCGTGAGACAACTCGATGAACCGGACACCGGATTCTGCCAGGCGGCGTGCCAGCAGGCACTGGCGGCCGAAGACATCGGTGCCCTGTCCGTCGATGCCGTAGGCCTTTTGTGTGGCGGCGGTTTCCTTGGACAGGCTGAGCACCCTGGGCAATTCCGATTGCATCCGGAAGGCCAGTTCGTAGGACTCGATCACGCTCTCGAGTTGCTCGTCGGACTGCCGTTTTTCGATCAGTCCGCGGTTGAGCGACTGCACGAAATCGATCTGTCGGCGTTGCAGCGACCGATCGAGTCGCGGGTTCTTGAGGTTGCCGATGGTGGCCGCCTTGAGCGACTGGCCGAGTTGTCCGATGCGGGTGCCCTGGTAGACGGCCGGCAGGAAGGAACTGCCATAGTTCTGTGCTCCGCCGACGCGGCTGGGCGGGTTGAGCGTGATGAAACCCGGCAGGTTGGCGTTCTCGGTGCCCAGGCCGTACAGCACCCAGGCTCCCATTGATGGGCGAACAAACTGGAAGCTGCCGGTGTGCAACTGCACGAAGCACTCGGGGTGGCTGGGCACATCGGCGTGCATTCCGTTGAGAATGCAGAGGTCGTCGGCGTGACGGGCCACGTGAGGGAACAACTCGGAAATCCAGTGGCCACTCTCGCCGTGTTGCTTGAAGGCCCAGGGCGACTTCATCAGCTTGCGGCTCTTCTGCTTGGGCGCCACCTTGCCGGTGTCGGCGGTCAACTTTGGCTTGTGGTCAAAGGTGTCGACGTGCGAGGGGCCACCCCGCATGCACAGGAAAATGACCCGCTTGGCCCGTGGCGTGAAGTGCGGTTTGACCGGTGCCAGGGCGTCTTGTCGGCCACTGTCGGCCGCGGCGGCCTCGCTGGTCAGTCCGGCCAGGGCGGCATAGCCAAACCCGCACGAGAGTTCTCGGAGCAGATCGCGTCGGGTTGGGGCTGAATGGTTCATGATCGGAAATTCCGTGATCGAATTGAGTGTTTTGAGGTTGGAGGCGGTCCGTTTTGGCGTGCCGTTACTGGAGGTACCGGAATTCGGCACAGGCCAGCAGCGACTGGCAGAGTCCGGACCAGGCCTGGAGTTGTTTCTCGGCATCCTCGCCCTCGGGCAGGCTGGCGATGGTGTCGTTGACCAGTGACGTGGCGGCACTGATTTCCGTTTCTGATGGAACCCGGTTCAGGGCCAACTGGTAGGCCTGCCGCACCCGGGACGATTCGTCGCCGTCGGCGGCCAGCAACTGCTTGGCCATGTGGTCGGAGAGATCCAGGACAAACTGGCTATTGAGCAGGAACAGGGCCTGGGCCGGGACCGTGGTCACCTCGCGGCGACCCACGATGATCGATGGTTCGGCAAAATCGAACAGTCGCAGCATCTCGGGAAGGCGGTTGCGGACGATGGGCAGGTAGACGCTGCGATTGTGATTGGGCTGTCGGAGTTGCCGATCGACGTTGGCACCTCGACCGATGTTCGCGTTTCCGATCTTGGCCACAACCGATTTTTGAGGGGGCTTGGGGTCGAGTTTTCCGCTGGCCGCCAGCATCGCGTCACGGATCGATTCGGCATCGAGCCGCCGGTGGTTCATCCGCCAGAAGAGCGAGTTGTCGGGGTCGCCGGCGGTGCCGGCGGCATTGGCGGTGCTGGAGAGTCGGTAGGTTCGGCTGAGCACGATCGAGCGGATCAGCGACTTGACCGACCAGCCGTTTTCGCGGAACTGGACCGCGAGATGGTCGAGGAGTTGAGGGTGAGAGGGGCGTTGTCCCATCGCTCCGAAGTTGTCCGGCGTGGTGACCAGTCCGCGACCTGTCAGGTGGTACCAGACCCGGTTGGCCATCACGCGGGCCGTCAACGGGTTGTCGTGGTGGGTCAGCCAGGTGGCCAGTTCGAGCCGCCCGCTTTGCTGGGGGTTGATCGCGGCGGCATCGGTGATCCGCACAACCTGCAGGTAGCCTCTTGATACGGATTTCCCCAGCGTGCGGACGTTGCCACGGATGTGGATCTTGCAGTCGGCGGGAGAGGAGTCTCGGACTCCCATTGCCAGGGGGCCGGTGGGCTGCTTGGGAGCGGCGTTCTTGCGGTTGGCGCCGCCATTTTTGGCCTGTTGGAGCTGCTTGTTGATTGCCTTGATCCGGATGCGGAAGGGCCGCAGTGCCCGGTTCATCATCTTCTTGTTCTTCTTCTGAACGTCGGTGAGCTTCTTGCGGGCTGCGGCGAGTTCCTTGCGGACCTGGGCGAGCTTCGCGTTGAGCTGCTTGATCTTCCGGGCGTTTCCCGGCGCCGGCTTCTTGGCCACCGGCGGTTTGGGGGTGGGTGGCTGGGGCTTGGCGACTGCACCGGTCGGCTCCAGTGCGGCCAGTTTTCCGGGCTGACGGTTGCCTTGTCCCTTGCCGGTTCCGTAGAGCGTCTCGCTGCTGCGGAAGATCCCGGCCAGGGCGTAGTAGTCCTCGGTCGGGAACGGGTCGAACTTGTGGTCGTGACACCTTGCACAACTGACCGTCAGCCCCATCACGGCCCGGGTTGTGACATCGATTTGCTCGTCGACCACGTCCATCTGGAACAGGGCCTTGTTGCGCTCGTTGAG
>CAWVUS010000424.1:0-2986 GCA_963933195.1 uncultured Planctomycetaceae bacterium | reverse complement strand
GAATGATTGTCGATGCTACGCAAAAAGACTGGTATCCTAAAGTTTTAAATATGAGTCTAGATATTGTCGAGAAGGTTGAAAAAAATTGGAAGAAGTGCCCATTCGGATTTGGGGGCCACTGTCGAAGGGGTCGAGGGGTTTCGGTTCACCGGAGGATTCAAAGTGAAAGTGGACCAGGACGACAACAGTTATCTTGGACGGGTGTCGTTTGAGGCCACTCCACGGGCCGTGACCATCGAGTACATCGCGGCCCGGTTCGGCCGCCCCTGGGTGTACGGTGGTGTGGAGTCGGATGGGGGATGGGATGCCGCGTCGCGAGCCACGCTGATGGCATTTTTCAATAAGAGGTTGGCGGGCCAGGCCCGCAGGGAAAAATGATGTCGCGACTGGTGCTGAATGTTGTGGCCTGGCTCGGGGTGTTCACAGTGGGACAGGCAGCGCAGTCTCCCAATGTGATCATCTTTCTCGTCGACGACATGGGGTGGACCGACCTGGGCTGTTACGGCAGCGATCTTTACCAGACGCCTCACATCGACCGGTTGGCCACGTCCGGCATGCGTTTCACTGACGCATATTCCGCCTGTACTGTCTGCTCTCCGACGCGGGCGGCGCTGATGACGGGCCAATACCCGGCGCGGCTTCATCTGACCGATTGGATCAATGGAATGTGGGAGGGGTTGTCACCTGCCCAACGAAAAAAATACCGACTCCGGCCACCCGAGTGGATTCAACAATTGGAACACCGCCACACCACGCTGGCCGAGGCACTGGGACAGGCGGGTTACAGGACGGCACACCTCGGCAAGTGGCACTTGACGCCCCGGTCGAATGACGCCGGTGTGGTTTCCAGATTCTTCCCCAAACGTCACGGATTTGAGGTGAATGTTGCGGGAAACCAGTGGGGGGCTCCGGGCAGTTACTACTGGCCCTATCGCCGTGCCCGGCAGAAGAACAATACCGTTGCACGAGTCACCAATTTTCCTCCATCCGAAAGCACTCGCGGCAAATATCTTACCGATATGTTGGCCGACCAGGCCGTGGGGCTCATCGAGCGATGGAAGGGGGAGCGGTTTTTTTTGCACCTGGCTCATTATGCGGTGCACACTCCGATCCAGGGGCGACCGGAACTGGTCAAGAAGTACCAGGCGAGAGTCACGCCTGCTCACCGGCATCGCAATGCCGAGTACGCCGCCATGGTGGAGAGTGTTGATCGATCGGTCGGGGCAGTGGTCTCGGCGCTGGATCGCCTGGGACTCACCGACAATACGGTCATCGTGTTTACATCGGACAACGGCGGATTGATCCACGCCAGGAACGGGCCGACCGATAATCGGCCGCTGAGGGCAGGCAAGGGGTCGGCTTACGAAGGCGGAGTGCGAGTGCCGACAATCGTGTCCTGGCCAGGACGAGTGCCACGCAACACCACGTGTCGTGAGCCGGTGATCACGTGTGACCTGTATCCGACCGTGCTGGAAATGACCGGCGTGCCAGGTGATGTCGAGCACAATTCTCGAGTTGATGGGGTGTCGTTGCTTCCGGTGCTGACACGGGATCGTGCGTCGTTGGGACGCTCAGATCTGTTCTGGCACTATCCCCACTACCATCGAGGAGGAGCGACGCCGTATTCGGCGATTCGGTCGGGTCGGTGGCGACTGGTGGAATTCTACGAGGACAGGCGGGTGGAACTGTTTCATCTCGGCCGGGACCCAGGCGAACGAAAGAACCTCGCCAAGACCCACCCTCGAAAAGCTGGCGAGTTGCGAGATCTGTTGCACCAGTGGCGGCGGCGCGTCTCGGCACAGCCACCGCGAGCGAATCCCGAGTTTCAGGCTCCATCGGGATGAGACCTTGTCTGGTCTCAATGGCTGCCATAAACTTCCGCGCGGCCAATCGGATTGCCTGCAGTGAAGGATTTCCGTGTTGGTGTTGTTCTCAAGGAGCTTCCCATGATGCGTTCTGCCAATCCAACTCTGAAAGCGTCCACATTCGAGCAGTATCGTGGTGCTGAACACTCGACCACGATGACGGTTGCCGGGACGGTCAACAAGACATTCATCATGCTGCTGTTCCTTGCAGCATCGGCCTCATTCGCCTGGAACCTGACTGACGACTGGCGGGTCGCGGCGATGGCTGAAGCGCAGGAGGGAGCCGCGGTTTCCTCCACTGGTGGCAACGTGGTGCACCCGGGCATTTTGATGGTGGGAGGACTCATTGGGGGGATGATCTTTGCGGTGGTGACGATCTTCAAGCCAAGCTGGTCTGCGGTCACCGCACCGTTGTACGCGGTTTTTGAAGGGGCTTTTCTTGGGTCGCTCTCGGCCCTGGTCGAGTTGCAATTTCCAGGGATTCCCTTTCAGGCCACCTGCCTGACATTTTGCACTCTGGGAGGGTTGTTGGCCGCGTACAAGTCGGGACTGATCAAGGCGACGGAAAACTTCAAGCTGGGTTTGTTTGCAGCGATGTCCGGCCTGATGTTGATCTACCTGGTCACATTCATCGTGGCGTTGTGCGGCGGGGGGATGCCGTACATTCACGATTCGGGGCCGATTGGTATTGGCTTCAGCCTGTTCGTCGTGGTGATTGCCGCGTTGAACCTTGTGCTCGATTTCGACTTCATCGAGCAGGGAGCCGATTACGGTGCGCCGAAGTACATGGAGTGGTACGGCGCATTCGGTCTGATGGTGACACTGGTCTGGCTCTACGTCGAGTTTTTACGGCTGCTCATGAAGCTCAATAGTCGCGATTGAGTCTACTCGCGAATCATGCGAATCGTGGCCACCGGCAGCATCACCTGTCGGTGATCACCTCTATGGTGGGCATGGCCAGGTAAACGATTGGCATCTCACCGTCCACGGTGGTGAAGAGCGGGATGTGATAGATGCCGCACTCGACTTGTCCGCCTCCGGTTGGGTCGACTTGCTGCCATTGCCCGTCGTCGGTGTAGTATTCGGCCCAGACGTGGCCGCTGGATCCGTAGAGCCAGCCG
>CAWVUS010000423.1:0-3012 GCA_963933195.1 uncultured Planctomycetaceae bacterium | reverse complement strand
GGTCTTGTTTCGGTCGTTTGGGAGGCGTCATCACTCCAAAGCGGACGACTTTGTCGCCGTACAGTGGGTCGTAGTAGTGGCCGCCTTCACGGTAATCTGCGTTCCACTGAAGGGAGCCATCTTTTTTTGCCCGGTAGACAAATGGCGAAAGGTGTAGCCGCTCCCTGTGCCAACGCCCGGCCTTGCCCGGGGGGATTTCTGTGCCACGTCCGTAGATCATCAAACCGCCCTCGCCCCGGACTTCGAATTGTGGGCCGATCTTGCGATGCTCGTGGCTCACATTGATGAGCTTGTGTCCCAGTTCGTGAGCGATGGTTCGGCCGCCCTTTCCGCGCTGCCGGCATATGGTGATGACGCCGCGAATGCGACGTGGGATTCGCGTTTCGAACAAATAGGCGGGCAGTGACAGGCCTCCGGTCGGGATGGACTTGACTTGCGGACGGTCCTTTACGGTGCGGTCGTAGTAGGCCATGCGGACTTGTTTCAGGTAGAGCAAGTAGATCGTGCGATGGTTTTCGGCATGACGCTCGATGATGCCACCAAAGGACCGGTTTGCTTCCTTTGTCAACCGCCAGCCGGCGGAGCGGTATCCCACGTACGTGTTGATTTCGGGAGGTGCCGGAAATCCTGTCACGTCGTTGGCCTGGACTGCTAGCCACGATGTGGGAACAACCGCTCGCTTGACCCACAGCAGTTTCAGTTGGACACCAGCGGTGGCAAAAATTGCCTTGGCTCGCTTGAAGGAATCGGCCAACTCGTCGGGCGAGGCCACGTAACCATGCGGTTTGCCGTCCGTTTCACCCAGGTAAATGGCAACATTCACCGTGGGAACGGCAACTTTCAGATCCTTGTTGATCGCGGCCAGATCAATCGTATCCAGGGAGCGGTAGACGACGCTGCGGCCGGTCGCAATCGCGGCACCCGGAAACGCCGGGGCGTGCTTGAATCCCGCTTTGGCCGGAAAATCCTTCGTCGCAGTCGACGGCTCACCCGCTGTCACCACGGATGCCAATAACAGTGCCAGGAGTGTTGTCTCAACCGTGGTGCAGGCCATGGCTCAAATCGCTTGTTTATCGATTGGCTGGTGAGGACTGATTGTTGGACGGCGGCGCGTCGTTTTGATTTTGCCCGGTCAATTTTGTGTTGCAACCGGAATGAATTCTGTTGGCGTTCCTACTGACAATAATCAATTCAACGGTTGATGTGTGGCCGTCTCAGGGTTGGTCCAAAGATGATACGAGAACAGAGGCTGCTGGCCACGGTGATGTATCCAACACTCGTGTTGTGGTGTGCCTTGAACAGCGGCAAGGCACACGCGATCACCGTGGGCGAGAAATTGCTAGAGTGCTCGGCGACAGATTCACATGACGCATCACGAGATGCTGGAATCGGAGCCATGAAGCGAACAAGACTCCTTCTGTTGTTGCTGCTACTGACAACCGTCGCCCGGGCCGAAGGTCCTGTCGATATCGGATCCCGATTGGAGATGTTTGTCGATGACCATTTGATTGACAGTATGGCCGATGCCAGGTTGACGCTGCATCGTCCGGTGCCTCGTGAAAGAGTTCTCGCTTGCGACAGGTCCTGGGAAGGCAACGGCGTGAACTACGTGAGCGTGTTCCAGGACGGTCCGATTTACCGGATGTATTACCGTGGCAGAAACAGGAAGTACCAGCCCGGCAAGATCGGCGATCCCAACATCCCTCAAAGCGTGGGGATTGTCGACACGAGGGCTGTTTACTGCTACGCCGTGAGCACCGATGGAATTCACTGGACCAAGCCCAAGCTGAGGCTGTTTGAATACGAGGGGTCCAAGGAAAACAACATCGTCTGGGATGGTGTGGGTGCGGGCGGCATGTGCCCCTTCAAGGACACCAGCCCCAATTGTCGGCCTGGTGAACGCTACAAGGCGATGGTCCGTGGTACGTCACCCGAGTACCAGAAGCTCGGTATTCGGGCACTCACTTCGCCAGACGGCATTCACTGGAAACTCTCAAAACAACCGGCGTCGGGCGTCCCGGGCGACCTGGACGGCGAGTTGACCACCTTCTGGGACGCCTCGCGCGGTGAATACCGGATCTACAATCGCAAGTACACGGCCCATCCCCATGGCCGCGACATCTTGACGGCCTCGTCGAAGAATTACATGAGCGGTTGGACCGCGGCCGTGTTGCTGAAGTACCGTCCCCGCTCAGTCTACGCGAAGCCAGGCGATAGTGAGTTGTACAGCAACGGTGTGTTTCCCTATTACCGAGCGCCGCACATCTTCGTGGGCTTTCCCACCCGGTACCTCGATCGTGGCTGGTCCAGTTCGATGAAGGCGCTGCCACAACTCAAGCTCCGCGAGTTGCGTTCCAGGGTCAGCCCCCGCGAGGGCACCGCCTTGACCGACGGGATGTTCATGTCCAGTCGCGACGGCCTGACGTTCTACATCTGGCCGGAATCATTCATTCGACCCGGACCCCAGCGGGTGGGCTCCTGGTTCTACGGCGACCACAACTCAAACTGGGGTGTGCTCGAAACGCCATCGGTCCTCGACGGCGCGCCCAACGAATTGTCACTCTACATGACCGAATACACTCAGAACAAAATCGATACCGGTTACCTGCGACGTTACTCGCTACGAATCGATGGCTTCGCCTCGATACAAGCGCCGCTGAGCGGTGGTGAGTTGATCACCAGGCCGTTGCAATTCGACGGCAAACAACTGGTTCTCAACTTCTCGACCGGGGCGGCCGGCAGTATTCGGGTGGAGATCCAGGACAACCAGGGCAAGCCCATCCCCGGCTACACGTTGTCCGACTGTGACGACACTTTTGGAGATGACCTGGGCCGCACGGTGGTGTGGAAAGGTGGCAGCGACGTGAGCCGGTTGACGGGCCAGTCGGTGCGGCTCCGGTTCGTACTGAAAGACGCCGATCTGTTCTCGCTGCGATTCATCAACTGACTCCATTGCAGTAATGGTCCAGTTGTTCTTGGTGAAGGTCTCTGCAGCGGCCGCCGAAACGACGG
>CAWVUS010000422.1:0-3130 GCA_963933195.1 uncultured Planctomycetaceae bacterium | reverse complement strand
GAGCCGCTGGTTTTGGGTCGCATGTCCTGCTGCACGACTTGCTGCGGTTCCTCGTAGTGATACGCACGGCAGGATTGAGCCGCACTCAGTCGTTCGCCCGGAGCATTCATGGTGACCTCGACGCCCTTGAGCAGTGAAGGTTCGTCCGCCCAGGCATAGTCGACTTTCGGAGTCGGAGGAATGCGGACCAGGTGGATGATGACGTCGCGTCCGGATTTCGTCTTGCGCTGATAGACAAGCCGTTTCCACCACAGTTCTTCACCCGACTTCACCTGGACATTTTGCCCCGCCATCTGTGCCGGCACGGCACGGATATCGCGAGCCCAGATGAACCGCGAGTACCGTGTCATGAACTGCATGCCCGGTCTGTGACTGGGCACAAACGACGACGCCAGATGGGACTGAGTGGCGATCAAAACAGACATGACATGGTTCCACGCCGGCCAGCCCCACTTCGTGGCCCCTGGCTCCTGCAGATCCACAGCCGGAGTGGCATAGCCAATGATGTGGCTCACTCCATACTTCTGCACGTAATGATCGCGACTCCGCAACCGATCACGAAGCAGCTTGCGATAGTCCTCCCCCGAGAAGTTCTGGTGCTCGTCAAGCAGCATGACATTCTTGGCGTCCGTCGCCGCTCGGATGTTGTCGTCCCGCGGGTCGCCCTCCACGCCCGTTCCTCTCCAGATGGTAATGCCGTGTCGCTTGGCAAAGTCGCCGGTGGCTCCTTCCAGGCCCCAGTTCAACCACGTCCCGAAGTACGGGTCGTCGGCCTTGAGAATCTTGTTCCACAAGCGATGGTTGCGAGCGTTCAGGGTGACGTAGTCCTCGTATTTGCCCGATGGGACATTCCTCTTGCCCTCGTGGTCGAATCCCGCCCACACCCCGAGGCAACCATCCCAGTAGACGCCACCAAACCCCCACGATTTGGCGTACGCCTTGATGCGGTTGATGGCATAAAGGACGGCATCCTTTCGGGCCATATTCATGTTGACGTGCTGCCAGGGATGAATCTCCCGGTCCAGATACGGTTTGATCTTCATCGTCTTCCGCTTCGGGCCCACCTCCAGGGGTGATGCCAGCTCCATGGGATTGGGATATCCCCCATAGAGCGTGTCGACGGCCGGCTGACCATTGGGATCGTACAGCAGAAATTCGGGGTGCTGCCGAGCCTGCTCATAGCCCATCTGACCGTCAAACGCCCCGATCACATAGAACGTGCTGAGAATACCCTGCGCTTTGTTGAACGCCATCTGGGCTTTGCGGAACTTCTGATTGATGCGATAGCCCGTCTGCCCCGTGATGTAGACCTCTGCATCGAAAGGCTCGGCTCCCAAACCTGTCGGCTCGTGAGCAAAATAGTGAGTCTGATTGAAATAGAAGATGTGGGGATCTTCGGCCCAGTACTTGGCTTTCACCTGGTAGGAGTGCTGGTGGACCCGAAAGAACTCGCGAGCAACAGCGAAATATTCCTGCCACTTGTCCAATCGCTTCCCTCGGTCATCGACGAATTCCACCTCGATCGCACGACCATAGGTTTCTGGCCCCACGTTGTAGGTGAACCTCCACTTCCGGGTTTCCCCTGACTTGATCGTGAAAGACTTCTTTTCTGCCAGGGGACGCACCGCCCCCAGGTCAACGATGAGTTTCGCTCGCAATACACCAGTCACCGTTTTGGCCGTGTGATTGACCAGAGTCGCCACCGTGTTGGCCGGCTCGTACTCGTTGTACCGCAGCTTGTTCGAGCGGACGTCGGTGATCGTGACCTGGCTGGGACGCGGATCTCGCTTGCCGGGAAAATACGGTTTTCCGTTGTTCTTCACACTCGTCGTTTTCAGGGCAATGGCCGACCCGACAGGCTTGCCCGCCAGCCGATTCAGAACGCGAGTCAGCAAAATCATCTCGTTGTAGTGAGTCGACTGGACGGTCTTGAGGCCCTTGGACTCCACGTATGGTCCCAGCGAGGCGATGTACCGACGCATGGGTTTCAAGAGATGAGCAGAGACACGCTCCTCGGTAGACGCGAAAGCCCGCACAGCAGCTCGGTACTGCTGAAGCCGATCCGCAAACGTCGCATCGCTCACAACTCGCTTCAAGGATTCCACCAGCGCGTTTTTGCCGTAAAGGCGATTCTCTTCCGCGACAATCGCATCCAGCGCGGGATCGGAATCAAGAATGTCCACATCATCAAAATCGATAGTCCCTTTGAGCGTCTGAAACAGCGGGTGCCCGGTCAGTTCATAGCTGGGTTTCCTCATCAGATACCGATAACGGACCCACTCCTTGCTATTGATCACGACTTCCAACGCGGGCATTCGACCGCCCGGCAGGATCCGTTTGTGATCGTCGGACAACTTGTAGGCCATCAGGCCCGCTCGCAGGGTCCCCTTCCCTCTCGCCCAGAATGTCAGGATCTGCGAGGGCTTGAAGACCTTCCCCCAATAGCCGTTGACGTAACCGGAATTGGTGGCCGACAACCGACAAAACGCGTCGTTGCCTCGCCCTCCGGTTAGTGGAAATTCGACAGTGACCTTTGATCCCTGGCCACCCCAGGAATGCGGCCAGTCCTTCGCATCGGGGCACTTCCAGCCCCTCTTCCGCATTGCAGCCACCTCTTCTGCGGAAAGCGTCGTACCACGAGCCTCCCGAAAACTGCTGTTGCGCACTTCAACGGCTGGCGACAGCGTCGGGAACAGTACCAGGAGCAAACAGGCCATCAGTGAGGATGACCAACGGCACAGGCTCGATCCAGAACACCTCATTGCCGCCCCTCCTCTTTCGACCAGCCAAACAGATTTCGAACCAGCGGAAACCAGCCATCCCAGTCCCACCAGGCCACTTCCCCTTTGCCAGCCAGTCCAGTGGGGCTCAACGTCAGGGCGGCGACGCGGCCTTTGCCATAACGACCAAGAATCAACGTTGGTTCCGTTCCCGCATTCAGGACAACCGTCGCCTTGGGCTTCGGTGTCACGAAGTGATGCCAGAACACACGTGGCGATTGATCAAACCGGACCCCCTTCAGCAGGGGATGCTCCGGCTGCTTGCCTGACAGATTCCAGGACTTCCCTTTGCCGGCCCACTTGAGATCAAATGGCCCCCGCAATCGCACGGGCAGCACATCCAGGAAACG
>CAWVUS010000421.1:0-3163 GCA_963933195.1 uncultured Planctomycetaceae bacterium | reverse complement strand
TGATCCTCTACGCTGATGTTGTCACCAACAGCATGCAAACTGCGATCGACGAAACGACGCGACGAAGAGAAAAACAACTCGCCTACAACGTCGAACACAACATCACGCCCGAGTCGATCCAAAAGGCCATCCGCCGGGGCATCGATGAAGAAGTCCAGGCCCGCCAACTGGTCCGCAAAACCTCCGGCACGGGCAACGAGGAGGCTTTCGTTTCACAGAGCCTCTTGAAGGACCTGGAGGGCGAAATGCTCTCGGCTGCAGAGGCCCTGGACTTTGAAAAGGCCGCCGAAATTCGCGACCGAATCCGGGCTCTCAAAAACGATGACGGTGGACAATCGCCCACCGATGATTCCGAGACCACCCGCTCCGCTCGACCACGACGTTCACGGGGAAAAGGACGAGTCCCCAGGCCCAAACGTCCGTGATTGGATGAGTGGACACGGGTCGTCAGCTCAACCTGCTTCGATCATCCCACTCTCGTGGCACCACTCCATCGTGCGAGCCATCCCTTCGGAAAAGTCCACCAGGGGCTCGTAACCCAATTCACGACGCGCTTTGCCGATATCAAAATCCAGATTCAGCCCCAGGAACTTGATGCGAGCACCGGACAACAACGGCGCTTCGTTTTTTCCCAGTAACTTCCACGTCCCCTCCATCAACTTGGCCAAGACCTTGGCCACTCCCAGCGGAACCGATTTCGTCGGCTCCTCCAATCCGGCACCCTTGGCGATCGTGCCAATAAACTCACGCTTGGTGACCAGTCGGTCATCCGTGATGTTGAATACTTCGCCAATGACGTCGTCGCGACCAATGGCCAGCAGCACGGCATCGACAAGGTTGTCGACGTAAACATTGTTGAGCAATTGCTCACCGGACCCCAGGTACTTGAATCCTCCGGATCGCAGTCGCTCGATCAACCGCGGCAACACAGTACGGTCACGTCGTCCGTACACAAAACCGGGACGGAGAACCACCAGTGGGAACTTCTCCGGATCGCAATGGGCCAAAGCCAGGTCTTCACTTTCCACCTTCGTCAGCGTGTATCCGTCAATTCCCACTCGACTTGGAGCTTCACTTTCATCTGTGCCGTGATGATCCCGTGCCTCGTAGACTCCCAATGAACTGATGTGGACAAATCGTTTCAGGATCCCGGTCCCACAGGACGCCTCAATCAACGTTTCCAGCCCCCGGACATTGACGTCGCGGTAACTGTCAACAGGCCCCCAGTCCCCAACCTTGGCCGCACAATGGACCACCACTGTCACTCCCTCGGCCGCATTGCCAAGGGATTGTGAGTCCGTCATATCTCCAGCAACGACCTCGACCCCCAAATCGGAAAGCCACGACGCCGCGTCCGGGTTCCGGACCACCACGCGAGTTGGAATCCCCATCCCAATGATTCGTTCCGCCACATGGCTTCCGACAAGCCCCGTGGCCCCGGTCACCAACACTCGGTCTTCAGCCGTCAACTCCATCCTCTACACCTCCACACAGTTCTGGCCCGTTTGTCACGCCGCCCGAGCGTGCACTGGTTTGAGTTCGTCATATCCACCAAGTGACTCCTCCAGCACGTCCACGACCGCGTGTGCCGCATCCGGACGTGCCAGCCGCTGTATTGCATTGGCCAGTTGGCAACGCGATCGACCCGAACCTAGCAGGCCATCCATCTCTCCGACCAGCCCTCCCAGAAAGCTGTCGTGGCCGTTGGTCTCGAGTACCATCCTCGCCGCCCCTCGACACACAAACCATTCCGCATTGGCGCGCTGATGATCGTCAGCGGCATGTGGATAGGGAACCAGGATCACCGCTCGACCGGCGGTTGAAATCTCAGCCAGCGTCGTGGCTCCCGCCCGGGCCACCACCAGGTCACTTTGTCGCAGCCAACGGGGCGGCAAATCAAGAAATTGTTCGACATCTGCTGACCAACCGGCCGCCCGGTACGCCTCCCGCACTTCGGCTGGATCATGGTCACCACACTGATGAACCACCCGCCAACCCGCTGCATGCGCCCCCATCGTCCCCAACGCATCCGGAACAATGCGATTCAATGATCGCGACCCCTGGCTTCCTCCCAAAACCAGCAGAACACGTTGTTGGCCACTCATTTCTTTTTCGACGGATTCCCTGGACAAGCGCCGAATCGGGTTTCCGGTCCAACGGCATTCCACCGACGCCGGTAAAGCCGCCCTTGTCTCTGCAAATGTGACGCACACCCGATCCGCCAACCGGCTCAAAACACGGGTCGCTCGCCCGGGAACAACGTTCTGTTCCAGGAGTGTCACCGGAATCCTCATCGTCGACGCCGCCAGCACCGCCGGAGCACTCGCAAACCCACCGAGACCGACCACGGCCGCCGGAGAAAACCGTTCGACGATCCTCCTTGCGGAGCGAACCGCTTTCAAACCAGCAACGGTCGATCGAATCGGGTGACGGCGCAGATCCCCCATCGACACGGATGGAACCTGGAAATAGTCAAACCCCCGGATTTTCGATTCCCGCCGTTCCAACTCGGTCCCCTGACCAACAAATCCAATCCGCTCCACAACTCCGGCCAATGCCTCGGCCACCGCAATTCCCGGAAACAGATGCCCTCCTGTGGCACCACCGGAAAACAATATTGCCGACATTTTCAACATCCTGGGCTGGTTCCTCGAAACACCAAAGCCCTATCGAATCTTCAGGCTGGCAACCGCCACGACAGCCAACACAACCGAACCGATCCAGAACCGGACCACGATCTTCGTTTCGCTTTCACCGCGAAACAAAAGGTGGTTGTGCAACGGACTGCAAGCAATCATTCGTCGGCCCAACAATTGGAACGACGCCACCTGGAGAATCACGCTGATGGTTTCCACCACGAACACCCCGCCGACAACCACCAGCAACACCTCCTGGTGCGTCACCAACGCGGCCAATCCCAACAATGCGCCAATCGGTAGGCTCCCGGTGTCGCCCATAAAGACCTGCGCGGGGTGGCAGTTGAACCACAGAAACCCAAGCATCGCGCCAACCAGCGCCCCCATGACAATTGTCAATTCACCGGCCCCTTCGACGTACGGAATACTCAGGTAGTCAGACAGAACCCGATGACCTGCCAGATAACACAAAGCGGCGAAAGCGGTCGACGCGACCACCATGCAGCCACTGGCCAGCCCATCCAGCC
>CAWVUS010000420.1:0-3175 GCA_963933195.1 uncultured Planctomycetaceae bacterium | reverse complement strand
GTCATCATTGAAAACGCTCCGAGCCACGCGCTTCTCCGCGGCATCGATAGCGGGCATCAAGACAGCCAGGAACACAACCGACCAGGATATCAGCGGGAAAGACCGCATCATGTGGTTCTCACACAAAGCAAGTAACGGATCCGTAAGTATATCCAATCGGAAAGCGATCTACCCTGCAGGCGGATCGCTCGACCAGGTCGGCGATGGAAGACCCGCCTGGCTTTACGACATGCCGGCCGACGACTACAACCCGGCGCGTGGTCGCGTTAAGTTGGATGGATCAAGCCGAGACTGCTCGGAGGTCGGGCGTCCCGCCGCACATTCCGGGGACTGGAATTCGACAGCATGAACACCGGATCACAACCCGACGAACGGCCGGAATTGGCCCAGACCGTCGCACCACAGGACACCGGGGGACCCGGTGAGATCGACGGCTTGCCGCGGCAACTGGGCCAGTACCAGTTGATTCGGGTGGTCGGACGAGGGGCGATGGGCGTGGTGTACGAAGCGGTGGATACTCACCTGAACCGGACGGTTGCGATCAAGACACTTCCCGAGGAATTTGCCGGTGACGATGACACGGCTGCCCGATTCAAACGAGAGGCCTCGCTGCTGGCCTCGCTGAATCATCCCCATATCGCGACCGTCTACAGCCACGAGGAACTCGAAGGGCTGCAATGCCTCGTGATGGAATTCGTTGAAGGACAAGGGATCGACGATCTTCTCAGCACGTCCCAGTTGAGCCTGGCAGAATCGCTTCAACTGGCGAGACAGATCGCCTCGGCGCTCGAGGCCGCTCACAATCACGGTGTGGTTCATCGGGATTTGAAACCGGCCAACATTCGAGTGACGGGGGCCTTGGCGGCGAAGGTCTTGGATTTCGGCCTGGCGAAACAGGTGAGGCTTGTTGATCCCGGTAGTGGGTCATCGATGAACGACGCGGTGCAGACGGCAACCGGACAGATCCTGGGTACACCGGCGTACATGAGTCCCGAACAGGCCCGAGGACGGGTACTGGACAAGCGGACCGACATGTGGTCCTTCGGGTGCGTACTGTTCGAGATGCTCAGCGGCAGCCGGGCCTTCGGAGGCGAGACGGTTACAGACACCCTGGTCAGCATCGTCGAACGGGATCCCGACTTGACGCAATTGCCGGGTTCAACACCTCCGCAGATTCGACGACTGATAGAGAGATGCCTGCAGAAGGAGGTGGACGCGCGGCTTCCGGACGCCGGGGCGGCGCGGCTTGATATCGAAGAAGTGCTGTCGCTGACAAGTTCCGGCATGTCTGTTCCCCCCGTGGATCTGGCTGTTGAGCGGACAACCTCCGGGGCCCGGTCGTCTGTGGGGCGACGGACAAGAGTGATGCTGGTGCTGTGCCTGGCAGTGGGCGTCCTGTTGGGAGGTTTGGCGACTCAGCAGTTGATGACACCACCGGCCGCCGAGATCCAAACCGCTTCACCGAGGGCTGTGTTTCGTGCGGTTCATGACATCTCCGGTGACCAGGGCCAGTCACTTTATCTTCTTGGACACCTGGGCCAACGAATCAGCGCCCTGGCTCTCTCGCCCGACGGATCACGTTTGGCCTACGTGGCCGACCTGGGAGACGGTGCGCGAGTTTACGTTCGTGAACTCGACAGTTTTTCGACAGTCCCCATTTCCGGCACTGAAATGGCCAACATGCCGTTCTTTTCTCCGGACGGAGAATCGCTGGGGTTCTTCACTCAGAGTGAACTGAAATCCGTGGCAATCAATGGAGGGACGCCCAGGGCGTTGTGTGAAGCCCGCAATCCGAAGGGCGGTTGCTGGGGCGAGGATGGGGTGATCTATTTCTCTGAATTCGAAGGCGGCCTCATCTCCCGCATTTCAGCCAACGGTGGAAAAAAGGCCGTTGTTCTCAAATCGATCGACCGCATTGTCTGGCCCCAGTTGCTGCCGGGCGGCAAGGGACTCCTGCTGACCAACCTCTACAGCCCCGAACTGAGCAGCAGCAGCTTCAACCACTCGCGGATCGTTCACCTGTCACCCGAATCGAAGGAGCTACAGGTCCTGTACGAGGGCGGCTATTTTGCCATGTACGCGAACTCCGGTCATATCCTGTTCACCCGGGAAGATTCGCTGATGGCGATTGCCTTTGACCTCGAGAACCTGAAAGTTGCTGACGGATCCGCAGTGCCGGTCGTGACGGGAGTGCTTGGGCAGGAGGTGGCCATCTCGGGGACTGGACACCTGGCCTATATCGGCGGCCAGCAGAACCTGACGACCACTCCCGTTTGGATCGACAGAGCGGGGAAAGTCGAGCCGCTCCCAATCTCGCCCGGCGACTACGGCACCTTTCAACTCTCGCCCAACAACAAGCGACTGGCGATCCAGGTCAACGGCATCACCGACCAGGTTCACGTGTTTGATCTCGAGAGCGGGAATGGTCAGCGACTGGGAGGAAATGGAAAGGTTCGGTTTCCGGTGTGGGGTGACGACGAGCACGTGATTTTTCAGTGGGGCCGCGATCAACAACTCATGCTGGCACGACAGGAAATCGGAAGCAGCAGTGAACCGGAGGTCCTGCTGACCGGCGTAAACGCCTTCCCGGACAGCGTCACGGCGGATGGCAAGGCCCTGTTCTACACCAATTGGAAGGCCAATTCCGATATGCATATGCTTTCGCTCGAGAAACCGTACACGTCGAAGGAGTTGCTCCTGACCGACTTCAACGAGTGGGGGACAACGCTCTCGCCAGACGGAAAGTGGATAGCCTACACGTCCGATCACGACGGCCAGTACCACATATACGTCCGGTCCTTTCCGCCCACCGAAACGCGATTGTGGAAGGTCTCGCGGATCATGGGCGAGGAGCCTTTCTGGTCGCCTGTGGGCGATGAGCTATTTTACCGGAGTGGCTCACGTTTCATGTCAGTACGGTATCGGGCGGATGAGGAATTCCACCACGAGGTTCCCGAGGTGGCATTTGAGGGCCGTTTCGAGAACGTGCCTGGAATTTCCTACCAGGTGTCAGGTGACGGTCAACGATTGTTGACCCTGAAGTATGAGTTCGATGACACCCAACTCACCAAGATTCGCATCGTGTTCAACTGGTTCGACGAGTTGAAGAGGATGGTGCTGGCCCGACCGTGAGAGACGGAGACGGTGTGGTTCGGATCTGGCGGGTTGAACCCTC
>CAWVUS010000419.1:0-3211 GCA_963933195.1 uncultured Planctomycetaceae bacterium | reverse complement strand
CAAACCGTGGGTCGCCCGCCAGGTTTCGCTCCTCGCGAGAATCCTCTTTCAGGTCGTACAACTCCTCAACCACCGGGTCCAGCGAGGTGTAACGGACATATTTCCAACGCGATCCCCGGACTCCCTCGGTCTTGGGAATCCTGGGATGCTGGAACGGGTGTTCATAAAAGAACTCGCTCCTCCACTCGACACGCCGCCCGTCCAGCAACGGCTTCAATGACCGCCCCTGGACGGAACCGGGGACCTCCAGCCCGGCCAGGTCGAGGATCGTCGGGGCGATGTCGATGTTCAAAGCCGATTCCCCCACCCGGCGACCTTTTCGCCCTTCGGGCAAACGGGGATCACAGATCACCAACGGCAATCGAATCGACTCCTCGTGCATGAACCACTTCCCGGCCAAGCCGTGTTCACCCAGGTAAAACCCATTGTCGGAAGTGAAAATGATCACCGTATTCTCAAACATCTGCTTCTGCTTCAACTTTGCCACAACCCGGCCAATCACGTCGTCGACGCCAACAACCAGCCGGTAGTAGTCCTTGACCGATTTCTGATACATCGCCGGGTTGGCAAACCGTATCTTCCAGCGGTGCCGTGCCTCGGATGTCTGCAGGAACTTGGGGAGCCGAGAGAAATGGGCCTCGGTCGCTGTTGCCGGAGATGGCACCTGGATTCCCGAGAACAACTTGTCGTAACGGTGGTCCGGCTGAAACGGCCACGGATCGCCGTCCTGGCAATGGGCCGCTTTTGTGTAGTACTGCAACAGAAACGGCTGGTCCCCGTCACAGGTTTCCAGGAAGTCGAGAACCTGTTGGCCCAGGCGATGGGTCAGGTGAGGCCCCTGGCCAGCCGGCTTGGAGTAATACCGCCCCTGGCCACTAAAACCGTTGAAGACGTCATAGCGATCGCGAGGGAGTGGACCACCCAGGCCCCACTTGCCCACCATCGCCGTGCGATAACCGGCCTGACGCAGCAACACCGGAAAAGCATCTTTCCACTGCGGTTCGGTCAGGGATTTTCGAAAACTCCGAATTCCATGGCGCATCGCATACTGGCCGGTCAAAAAACTGGCACGACTGGTCGCACAGATTGAAGTCGTACAGAAAGTGTGAGTGAACAACGCCCCCTGGGCGGCCAATCCATCAATGTGGGGCGTCTTGAGGACCGCATTTCCCATGCACCCCAGCGCATCGAATCGCTGATCGTCGGTGATCACCAGGATGATGTTCGGACGCTCCGCCGCCGCCAGGCGATCCGATCGAAAAAATGCCAGGACTGCCAGTCCGCAGACTGCCAACCGAACCAGGGCCCCAACATCACCCGCTCGCCTTCTCGTGATCATCCCCGCTCCCCTTTCCCTCTCAACACTCTCGCCTCGGTCGGCGACACATTGCCCCATTCCATCGAGATTGTCAATCAGTGCAGATTTGCCGGCCACTTTACCTGTCGCTGGACAACACCTATTCTCCGCTCGAAACAGACCGCGGACCTGGACCCGAGGAATTCGTCGTGCCCTGCACCATTGAAGCGGCCACCGACCGCGACTACCTCCACGTCGCGGCCCTCGACCGTATCTCCTGGCCAATGGCCCCCGACTTGTTCATTCCCGACGGGGAGCACATCTGGAGAATCTGGTGTGACATGGCCACTCTGCTGGTCGCCCGACGGCCTGTAGGCTCTGAACCCCTTTCGGAGTCTGGAGACATCGCCGGAGCACTGGTGATGTTTCCCACCAACACCGAGGAACTCTGTCTGCACAAGATCATGGTCCACTCTGACTGCCGCGGAATGGGGATTGGCAGCGAGTTGATGAAGGCCGGGCTGGCCCAAGCCGTGGCTCCTGTGCTCTTGACTGTCGATCCCACCAATTCCGCGGCAGTGACGCTCTACGAAAATTTCGGATTCACCGTCCGTCAGCGAATCGACGGTTACTACAGGCCACACGAGGACCGGTTGATCATGGTTCATCCGGGACCGAGTTGACCTCGTCGAGCACCTCTTCGGTAGGCTGGTCCTTTTCGCCCCCCTGGCCCATCCGGTGTTCCTCCCCACGAATGATCCGGACAATATTGCCACGGTGTCGATAAACGATCATCAACGGCACCGCCAGGGTGAATGCCGACAGGCTCCATTGCGAGGTCCATTCGCCCGCCGACGCCATCAACACCGTCTGGGCGATCGCAAACGACAGGGCCGCCAGCAATGACGCCAGGCTACCCATGCGAACGATCGCCAGGGTCAACAGGTAAACCACCAGGGCGACCAGCGTCGCCCACGGCCCCAACACAATTGCCACACCCAACGCCGTGGCAACCCCCTTTCCGCCTCTGAGGCCGATCCAGCACGGGTACATGTGCCCCAGGATCGCGATCAACCCCGCCAGCACCTGCGTGTGCACGACAATCACGCTGCCCGGTTCAACCGTTTTCACACACAAGCTGATCGTCGCGGATACCGTCACCACCGGCAGCATGCCCTTCAGAGCATCCGGCACCAGGACCGCCACACCCCATTTCCATCCCAGCACGCGAGCCACGTTGGTCGCGCCAATGTTCCCACTTCCCTGCTGACGGATATCGAATCCGCCAACCAACCGACCGACGACGTAACCGAAGGGGATCCCACCAACCAGGTAGGCCACGACACACGCAATCACCATATAGACGGGCGTGGACATCGATGTCGCGCCGGGGTGGGCCAATGAAGAGCCGCGATGCACCGGTCATCGGTGTATCACCAGTGACGAGTTAGAGTCAATCGTGGTGAGAATGTCGAGCGTTCGCGAGTGTTTTCGTGACACCGTGGATCGAAATGCGGGCCCGATCACACGTTGTGTCAGGCGGCGCGAACAAGTCCCGTCGACTCGCACTGGAACGAGGTCATCCCCAGGGCTGTCGCGAATTCTCTTCTCGCCAGGTCACGACCCGTCACATCGATCTCGCACACCTCTTGCGCGGTGGCGAGCACGCCATCAAACCAGCCGAGGTAATCCAGGTCGGCCCAGTCCTCGCGGCAGTAGCACGCCAATCGTGAAGCTTGCCGAACCAATTGCGTCACCTGGCCGGGCGCAACAAACTCGGCGTATTCCAGGTCGATCACCGCGGGACCGGTTCCGACACTCCCGGGAGTCGGCAGAAACAGGTTGTCGGGCCCTACATCAACGTGAAAGCAACCGGTCCTGGTCAATTCGACCAATATGCCCGCCGACCGGTCC
>CAWVUS010000418.1:0-3215 GCA_963933195.1 uncultured Planctomycetaceae bacterium | reverse complement strand
AGAACAGATACTGATACTCATAGCCCTTGGCTTTGAGCACCTTGGCCATCTGGTGATTCGCTTCGACCCAGTCGTGCATGCCGTCTCGCATGACGTTTGGGTTGAGCAGATCGCGATCGCCCACCGAGATGAACAGGCGGATCGGCTTCTTCGGACTCTTGGGAATGATCGTCTTGTGGAAGCCCCAGGCACCATCAGGAAACTTGGGGTCAAATGGCCAGGCCTGATTCACAAAGGTTCCCGAGGTGGTGAGTACGCGGCGGTAAAGATCGGTTCGGAACCAGGCCATGATGAGCGCTGCGGAACCGCCGGAACTGGAACCCATCGCTGCACGGCCTTCGGGATCTTTGGTCAGCTTCACCTTGCAGTGTTTCTCGACGCGGGGAAGCACCTCGGTTTCAATGTACTCGGCGAACAACCCCGACATGTTGTCATACTCTTTGCCACGCTGATGCCCCTGGGCGTCACCGCCTCCGTTGGCAATCTGGATGAGAATGATCGGGGGAATCCGCTTCTGGGCAATCAAGTTGTCGAGGATCCGTGGCAGCCCCATATTGGGTTTCCCCTTGGGACCGTCGTGACTGACCATAAAGGGCGCTGCGCTGCCGGGTTTGTGCTGCGCGGGAATGTAGACGGTGATCTGCCGCTTGTAGTCGATCTCGTGCGTGTCAACGATCAGCGTTTTGGGGTTCTTGGGATCCACACTGCCAAATTTCTTCCTGGCAATCCCCGGGTTGTAGATCTTGGTCTGTTTGGAATCGATTGCGAACTGTTGCACCTTTCCCCGTGCAACGCCCTCGACCACCTTGCGTTCAGGAGCCCGCACATACTTCGGGCCAATCACAAAATTGTCATACGCGTCGAGCCGCGGACTCTCGCCAGGCTTCAGCACCTTGAATGGCGGAGCACCGGGGCCATCGAATTGGCGTACGGGTGGTGCCGCAAAAGTCGTGGCGAAAAACGCAAACGTGAAGACCAGGAAAGTCGCCGCAAACTTCGACATGAGAAATGCTCACCAGATCAGGGATTTTGTAACCGACTCGCCGGAATCCGATGCTCCAGCCGATCGTTGTATCAGGATAGTACGCCGGTCCACGTTTTGCGAACTGCGGAAACACCAGGACTCACATCGCCGCGACGTTTCTTGTTCAGCCAGATTGTTCGACTGCACCTGTTCCAACAAAAACAGACCCGCTGCTCGAAATCAGCATCTTCATTGTGCAGTTTTGTCCACCAACCCGCGGGTCTTGATGCTATCCGAACGATCCGGAATTGCCTTGCGGTGTCGGAATTGTCGATACAATACAGTGATCCGAAAGCTCTACCGTATTGGAGATGGTGAGGATGCAACGGCACGGTTGTCGTCCGAGTGACCACGCATTGCTGGGACGCCGAGAACTGCTACAGGTCGGCGGACTGGGGTTGTTTGGCACCGGGTTGGGCGACCTGTTGCGGATGGAGTCACAGGCGGCTGAAACTCCAAATCGCGGGACCGCCAAGTCGGTGGTTTTCATTTTCCAGGCCGGTGGTCCGTCACAGCACGAGACGTTCGACCCAAAACCCGAGGCCCCCGACTTGATTCGTGGGGAATACGGCACCACGGCGACCCGAGTGCCCGGAGTCCGGTTCTGCGAGCACCTGCCGCGGCTGGCGGCACGCCAGGATCGATTCTCGATCGTTCGCACAATGCACCACATCGCCGGCCGACAGTTCCGCAATGAACACAGCAGTTGCCAGTACCTGTTGCACAGCGGGACGACTGCACTGCCGCCGGGGGATTCGAATGCCACGATTTCCAAGCCCCGCAGCGGGCGTTTCGAGTGGCCGTCACTCGCCTCGTTGATCGCCTACGCGGCTCCACCCGAAGAGAACGTGGGACTGCCATCGGTGATCGAGATTCCCCGGACCAAGTTGATGAGGTATCCCGGACGTGGGCCCGGACTTCTCGGTCCCCGTTATGCCCGTTGGGGAGTCGACCTGGCACCAAAGTGCAACTCTCCTGATCCCGGGGGCAGCTGCCCGAACTGTTACAGCCACGACGACCCCAACGATCTCGCCCGGGCCGCGGGACCGGGCCCCAAGGCCTGGTGGGACAATTCCAGTTGCCGCGACCCGGCGTTTCACCTGCCGCGGATCGAGTCGGACGGCGGCCTGTCGATTCCTCGACTGCAGAATCGCCGGGCGCTGCTCACCGGACTCGAATCCCTGAGACGTCACAGTGAAACTGCTGCCGGCGAGGCCCGGCTGGCGGCTTGGGACGCGTGGCGACAACAGGCCCTGCGACTGCTGCTGACCGCTCGCAGTGGACAAGACAACCCGTTCGACCTGACTCGCGAAACCGACTCAATTCGCGACCAGTACGGGCGTGAAGAGTGGGGCCAGGGATTCCTGGTCGCACGACGCCTGGTCGAGGCCGGTGTCCGAATGGTGCAGATCAACCTGCGCGGCTGGGACACTCACCAGAACGCGTTCCGCGACCTCAAGGGCAAATTGCTGCCCTCGATCGATCATTGTCTCAGTGGTTTCCTGGATGATCTCGAGGACCGGGGATTGCTCGACGACACGCTGGTCGTGATGTGTGGTGAGATGGGCCGGACTCCCAAGATCTCACCCATTTCGGCCAACGGCAAGAATGCATCCGGCGAGAAGTTCACTCCCGGGCGGCATCACTGGGGCGACGTGTTCCCGTGTTTCCTGGCCGGTGGTGGCATCCAGCCGGGACGGATTGTTGGTCGATCCGACGCTCACGGTGGTGTTCCAACCGGCGAAGCGTACACGCCGTCCGACCTGGCGGCGACCATTTTCCATGCCCTGGGGATCAGGGCCGATGCGAATTTTTACGACGAGGCGGGACGCCCCTACCATGTGTACCGTGGCCGCCCGATCACACCGTTGCTCTAACGGCCGGACCGGTTTCAACAACGCCACCTGCATCCGAATGGTGCCCGGGCATCACTCGGAGTCGGAAGCCACGCCTGTCAGTGTTGATGGACGTACCGAGTGACTTCTTTTGTGGGCGCCTTGTTGGCTTTCAGGTGGGCTCGCTGGTAGAGCGGATAAGCCATCTCCTTGTTCAATTCGGTGAAACTGCCATCGTCGGAACTGATTCGCTTCAGGCTGAATTCTTTTGGGCGTGGTGAGATGTCGATCAGCGTGTTTCCTTTGAAGCGACAGGTATAGGTCGTGTTGTAGGTGGGTTCGGAATGCTTCTCGAT
>CAWVUS010000417.1:0-3304 GCA_963933195.1 uncultured Planctomycetaceae bacterium | reverse complement strand
CCAGTCCGGTGACCAGTCCGACGACACACGGGTCGACTTCGTGCGGCAGAAGGTCGAGGACGACAATGCCTCGGGGAAATTCGACCAACGTGTGGTGACACGGTTTCCGCCCGAACCCAACGGGTTCCTGCACATTGGTCATGCCAAGTCGATTTGTCTGAACTTCGGGATTGCCGAGGAATACGGGGGCGTGTGTCACCTGAGGATGGATGACACGGATCCGACCAAGGAAGACGTCGATTTTGTCGAAGCAATCCAGCAGGACATCACCTGGCTGGGATTTCGCTGGCACGGAGAGGTGCGGTACGCGTCGGACTATTTCGAACAGCTCTACGACTGGGCCGTGCAATTGATCCAGGGCGGGAAGGCGTATGTCGACAGCCAGACAATCGACGAGATCCGGCAGAATCGTGGCACATCAATGGAGCCGGGGGTCGAGAGCCCGTTTCGTGATCGGTCGATCGATGAGAATCTCGAGTTGTTCGCGAAAATGAGGGCCGGTGAATTTGCCGATGGTGAACACGTGTTGCGGGCCAAGATCGACATGGCCACTCCGCACCTGATCATGCGGGATCCGATCATGTATCGGATTCGGCACGCCCATCACTACCGGCAGGGCGACGACTGGTGCCTGTACCCGCTGTACGACTTCACTCATGGCCAGTCGGATTCAATCGAGGGCGTGACACACTCGATCTGCACTCTTGAATTCGAGAACAACCGCCGGTTGTATGACTGGTACATCGAGCAACTGGGAATTTATGCGCCCGAGCAGACCGAGTTTGCTCGACTGAATCTGACCCACACGATGATGAGCAAGCGTCGCCTGTTGCAGATGGTCACCGACGGGATAGTCACCGGTTGGGACGATCCACGGATGCCGACGATTCGCGGCCTGCGACGCCGGGGATACACTCCCGAGGCAATCCGCGCGTTTTGTGAACGGATCGGTATCACCAAGTTTGACGGAGTGACCGAAATCGCATTGTTGGACCATTGCCTGAGGGAGGACCTGAACCGGACGTCCCCGCGTCGGATGGCGGTCCTGCGACCCCTGAAGGTTGTGATCGAGAACTTTCCCGAGGGAGAAGTTGAGGAACTGGAAGCCATCAACAACCCGGAGGACGAGTCGGCCGGTACCCGCAGCGTGCCGTTTTCCCGTGAACTGTACATCGAGCGGGACGACTTCATGATGGATCCACCGAAGAAGTTCTACCGGCTGGCCCCGGGCCGTGAAGTTCGTTTCCGTTATGCGTTTTTCGTGACCTGCCACGATGTGGTCACCGACGATTCGGGCGAGGTGATCGAATTGCGGTGCACGTATGATCCCGAGACACGTGGCGGGTCGGCACCGGATGGCCGGAAAGTGAAATCAACAATCCACTGGGTCTCGGCCGAACACGCCGTGTCGGCGGAGGTTCGATTGTACGATCACCTTTTCCGCGAGCCCGATCCGTCAGTGATCGCCGGGGACGACGACTGGACTCAACATCTCAACTCCACCGCGCTCGAGACGCTTCCGGAGTGTTTCCTGGAGCGATCTCTTGGCGAGGCCACCGCAGGTGATCGGTTCCAGTTTGAACGGTTGGGCTACTTCTGCGTCGATCAGGACAGTGCCCCGGAGGCCCTGGTTTTTAACCGGACCGTGACAATGCGGGACCAGTGGGCCAAGTTGCAGAAGAAGTGACAGCCCCCTTCGAGTCATCCGGGGAAGTCGCGTCATTCGCCCGCGCACAAAAAAGGGCACCGGCATGAAGCCGGTGCCGCGGGGGGGGAAGTGCAACCCTCGCGAGGGTTTCACGCCGGTCGGGTTGGTGGAACCACCTCCGGCGACGTGCCCCGAATAGCAGTGGTACCGGAGGTCCGGCACCACGTGCCCTGTTAGCGAATGACCACCAGCCGAGGGCCATTGGGCGTTGCAGTGGATCTGGTGGTTCGGGTTCGCCAGCCGGTCACAGCTGCGGACGGCAACTGGCGACTGCCGGCTGATTGATACAGCGACGTGCGATTGTCGCTCCCGGTCGCCGTCGAACCGTTGGGGTTGGCTTCTCCGGCGTCGAAACGACGAGGAGTCTGGGCGGCCGAACGGGACGTGGTGGCCGGAGCAGTTGGCAACAGCACGGTCTGCGTGGCCGCAGCGCTGTAAGGCGAATACGAGAACACGGTTCGAGTGCCGACCGGGATGTTCCGCATGACGGTCACCGGTTGCAGCATGGCCACCTGCTGGGCGACGTAGCGAACCGAGTTGACCGCCACCTTGCGAGTGGATGTCTGGGCGACCATGCGAGTGACGTTGTAGGAAACCTGCCGCGTGCCCGGGACCGCGACGGTCTGCGTGACCGGAACCTGCTGGGTGATCATGCCACCGACGTACTCACGGCTGGCGATCACCGTGGGGGTGAAGGCCTGGCGGATTGCGAACGAGGTGCGGTTGATCAGTCCAAAAAGGTCTGGGCGATTGTCGTACTGGCAGGGCGTGATACGGGGGACCTGGCGGAAACGCGTGACCCATTGCCCGGCCGGTTGCTGGACGGTCTGGTAATTGGTCACCGTCTGGTAATTGACCGTCGGCACCTGCACCGTCTTGACCTCGGTCACCGGTCGGTACTCGGTCACTTGTTGGTCGACGTACTTGGTCTCGACGACCGGTCGCCGGACCGTCTGGGTGACCTGGCGGTATTCGGTGACCGGGACAGTTTGGTAGTAAGTCTGGGTCACGGGGCGAACGCAGTAGCAGGACCCTGATCCGGGAAGGAACTGGGCCTGGGCGTCGCCACCGAGAATGGCCAGAAGTGATGCAACGGCGCAGGTAACTTGGGTCAGGTTGAGAGACATGGGCACAGTCCTACCACGCGATGAGATTGTGACGGGAGAGGTTCGAGTGAGCTCCCGGCGGCGCGAGTCGTTGCCACCGGTATTGAGTGAGGGGGGCTTGTAGTGCAATGCAGCAGATCGGGTCAAGCCCGTTCATCCGCCGAAACCGGCACTGGCCGATTTGTCAGGCCACAGCCAGCATCTGCAGAAGACGGGGAAGGAACATGCCGAGTGTTCCCAGCCCGATGCCGATCACCGCTTCACGCCAGCCCCTCAGCCGGTCCGGCGAGGACCGGGTTTCACTGGCCCCGACCAGCCCGGTGTAGACCGCAACCAGCCCGGCCAACAGTGCCGGCAGGCTGGTCCAGATCACCGGTGGAACCAGGCCCAGGCCAGCCAAAAGCGTGGCGGCTATTCCGGTGACCAGGCTGGTGCGGCACGACCGCGACAAATTCTGGCCGGTGACCATCGACGCCTGTTCCGGGTCGTC
>CAWVUS010000416.1:0-3336 GCA_963933195.1 uncultured Planctomycetaceae bacterium | reverse complement strand
CGTTGTTGCAGCGCTCACACCCCTTGCCGTAATAGAACTTGTACTGGCGAGCCTGTTCGATGGGCAGTTGCAGTTCCAGCAGCAGTTCGTCGGAGGGTTCGAATTCGGTCCGGCACTCGGTGCAGATCCGCCGCACCAGCCGCTGGGCGAGGATGGCCTCGACCGTGGCGGTGATCAGGAAGGGGGGCACGCCCATGTCGCGCAGCCGCGTGATACTGGAGGGGGCGTCGTTGGTGTGCAGCGTGCTGAAGACGAGGTGGCCGGTCAGGGCACTTTGCACCGCGATCTCGGCCGTTTCGTAGTCCCGGATCTCGCCGATGAGGATCTGGTCAGGATCGTGTCGCAGGATGGCCCGCAACACGTTGGCGAAAGTGACCTCGATGTCGGGGTTGACCGGCACCTGCACCAGCCCGTCGATGTCGTATTCGACCGGATCCTCGGTCGTGATGATCTTGGTCTCGATGTCGTTGAGTTCTGAGAGTGCGCTGTAGAGTGTCGTTGTCTTGCCGCTTCCGGTCGGTCCGGTGACCAGCACGATGCCGTTGGGCCGCGTGATCATCGAGCGGAATCGCTCGAGTATCTGGGGATCCATGCCGATCTTGTTGAGATCCAGTTGTACCACCGTACGGTCCAGTACCCGGCAGACGATCGCTTCACCAAACATCGTGGGCAGCACGCTGACCCGCAGGTCGACCGGGTTGCCACCCACGTTCAGTTCGATACGACCGTCCTGGGGCAACCGTCTCTCGGCGATGTCCAACTCGGCCATCACCTTGATCCGCGTGGTGATCGCGTTGGCGAGGTGGCGAGGTGGCGGGACCATCTCGTACAGCACGCCGTCAGCCCGGACACGGATCTTGAACTCGTCCTCGAACGGCTCGAAGTGGACGTCGCTGGCCTGGTCCTTGATCGCCAGCAGCAACACCATGTTGACCAGCTTGCGGATGGGTCCGGAATTGACCAGCTCGTCCTCACTGCCGATGTCGTGTTTGCCGGCGAGGATGTCGAATTCCTCGTCTTCCTCGGTCAATTCCCCGAGCACGTCCTCGATGGAATCTTCCTTGTCGGCGTAGTGCGTGGAAATGCTCTCCTCGACGTCCTGCATGTTCGACACCGCGCCGCGGACGTCGAAACCCAGGAAGTTGCGGAGATCGTCCAGGGCGGCCACGTTGTGCGGGTCACCCATGGCGACGGTCAGCAGGTCGTTCTTCAGCGAGATGGGCACGATCTTGTAGATCTCGGCCATCGTCTGGGGCACCAGTTCGAGCACCTTCGGCGGAATGGTGGTCTCGCGGAGATTCACCACCGGCATGCCCCACTGCTCGGCCAGTCCCTCGGTCACCTGTTCGTCGGTGACCAGTTCCAGCCGGACGGCGACCTGTCCGAGGACTTCACCGGGAGACTGCTTCTGCTCCTCGAGTACGTCCCAGAGTTGGTCCTCTGTGAGGTATCCGAGGTCGACCAGGATTTGTCCGATACGTCTTGTGGCCATGGCTGATTAGGGCAGAAAAGGGTCGGGTGAAAGTTGAACAGGCAAAAGACTGGTGTGGGCCTAGTCGTCGTCCTCGTCGTCGAAGAAATCGTCGTCGTCGGCCATCTGGCCTTTTTCGGCCAGGACGATGCGATGAGTCAGGTCGTCTGGCAGGTTCGACTTGGTGATGACTTCCTCCCTCTCGCACAGCCCCTCTTTCCAGAGCGTGAAGAGGTGATCGTCGAGGAGCTGCATGCCGTACTTGCGGCCGGTCTGGATCGAGGAATTGATCCGGAACGTCTTGCCCTCGCGGATCAGGTTGGAGATCGCGGGAGTGACGACCAGCAGCTCGTAGGCGGCCACCCGCCCCTTGGGGATCTTGTGCAGGAGCTGCTGGCTGAGGATCCCGATGATTGCCGTGGAGAGCTGGACGCGGATCTGTTCCTGCTGGTTGGTCGGGAAGGCATCGACGATCCGGTTCACGGTGCCCTGGGCTCCGGTGGTGTGCAGTGTGCCGAACACCACGTGGCCGGTCTCCGCCGCGGTGATCGCACTCTCGATCGTCTCCAGGTCGCGCATCTCGCCCACCAGGATCACGTCGGGATCCATCCGCAATGCCCGCCGCAACGCCTCGGCAAACGAGGGAACATCGACGCCGATCTCACGCTGGTTCACCGTGCACCGCTTGTGCTGGTGGTAGTACTCGATCGGATCCTCGAGCGTGATCACGTGGTGATCCATCGTGTCGTTCATGTGGTTGATCATGCTGGCCAGCGTCGTCGTCTTGCCGCTGCCGGTCGGGCCGGTGATCAGGAACAGGCCACGAGGACGGGTGAGCAGTTTCTTGATCGGCTCGGCCGGCAATCCCAATTGCTCAAAGGTCAGGAACAGGTTGGGAATCTGACGCAGCACCATCCCGATGTCGCCACGTTGCTTGAAGACCGCGACGCGGAAACGGGCCTTGTCGCCAAAGGCGAATCCGAAGTCCGTCCCGCCCACCTCCTGCAGTTCCTGCTGGTTACGCTCCGGCGTGATGCTCTTCATCAGGCCCACCATGTCCTCGGCGTCGAGCGTCTTGGTTTCCAGCTGGACCATGCGGCCGTCCAGCCTCACGACCGGTGGCTGCATGGTCGTGAGATGCAGGTCGCTGACCCCCTCACGGACCACTGTTTCGAGCAATTTGTCGATCTGAAGTGTCGCCATCGACTTCCCTTTGACACGCCTGTGGCCCTCCGAGGCGGTGTTGACCCATTGTTGGTCACGACCCCGGAGGACTCAAGAAAGTGCGTTTTCCTCTGACAGTCCCATTCCAGGTGGAAACCACCTGGGTTGTTCATCTCGATGTTCTGATCGCCCGGCCTAGTGACCGCCTTTTTCGAGCCGATGAGCTTCTCCGAGCGTGGTGACACCCTCCAACACCTTGTCGGCCGCGTCCTCCACCAGTGTCTTCATTCCCAGCAGGCGGGCCTGGCGACGGAGGTTCTGGGACGGTTCCCGACGGAAGGTCATTTCACGCAAAGTCGAGTTCATCGTCATCATCTCAAAGACCGCCTTTCGGCCTCGGAAACCCGTGTGTTGACAATGCTTGCAACCGGCTCCCCGCATGAAATTCGCTTCGGAAATCTGCTCCTCGGTGTAGGAGAAGTGTTCCAACTCGGTGGGATCCGGGTCATACGGCTCGGCACATTTCGGACAGATCACACGCACCAGACGCTGAGCCATCACCGCCATCAGACTCGATGCCACCAGGAACGGCTGAACACCCATATCCACTAAACGTGTAATAGAACTGGGCGCATCGTTCGTATGTAGTGTACTGAAAACCAAGTGTCCGGTCAAAGAAGCTTGAATTGCCATCTCGGCGG
>CAWVUS010000415.1:0-3367 GCA_963933195.1 uncultured Planctomycetaceae bacterium | reverse complement strand
GTGGTTCCGTTTCGGAACCGCATCCAACCAGTCCCACAACCAACAGCACCACTAGAAGAACTCGCATCACATCTCCCCAGTCTCGAACACGTTCCCCCCAGTCTCCCCACCCCAGCCCCGGCGTTCAACTCACCGGCGGTAACCGCCAGATCCGAACCACGGTCCCGCCCTTCGCTCGCGGCGTGACTCCGGTTATCGCGGGGGCGTCCACACGCCGTTTTGCAGGTTCTTCCCTCAGATTGCTCGACACAGAGGCGAGGCCTTTATTCGTGTCACCTGGGCACTGGTCAAGGAGGGCACCGTACGTTGAATGTCCACCGAGTGCATCAGGTTTCCGGTTGAAGTCATGTGGACCGGGCTGAAACTGGAGCCCAGGAGGACATGACACACCTCGTGCGCAGTACACCATTGGGTACCTGCTTTGGCAACAACGCATGCGGGTCGATTTGCGAGATGTCCACCGCAGCCGTGGATTGACTGCGAAAACCGGTCGACGAAATAGACGACGATGTCATTGGCAGGCGCGGGACTTCCCGTCCGTTGCAAATCTGCGTACTCACCCGATGTTATCGTCCAGGTGCACGAACCGTCGATCGTCTGGAACTTGGCCGCATCGGCCGGTGACAACTGCAGCGACGACCCGGAGGAACAGACAATATCGATGCCGTATTGGCCATATACCAGTTTGGTGCTTTCCAGTATCCGGTTGAACGAAACCGTCGTCAGGCTAAGGCTTCGAAAATGTAATCGGACGCGATGCGTCAATGGGGCGCAGGTTCTATGCGGCATGAGAATCGACTCGGTTTGGTAGAGAATGACTTCGACTGTGTTGTGACGGGGGTCGTCGGCAAGTCCCCGTTGTGTTATCTCAGTTGAAGGGGAATGGTTGCGTGAAATCCACGAAGGAACTCTGGAAAGTAAACAAAAACGTCGACGCCAATGCCTACAGCGTCCAACCCGCGGGCGGTAACCGCCAGATCCGAACATGGACTCGGACGGCAGGGCAGGGGAGTGGTTTCAATAACGGTACACGCGACAGCCTCAAGATCCCGCCAATGCCTGCAACATGGGTCTCTGCAACTGTCAGGAACTGGGCATTCGAACATAAAACGGCATCTCGCCGTAGGACTTGAAACCCAGACGGAGGTAGACTGGTTCTCCCATCTGTGACGCCTGGAGAATGGCGGTCCTGTATCCCTCGGCCGCGGCCAACCGCAACGGTTCGCCGGTCACGAATCCCCCCACCCCCTGGCCGCGTTGATCGGGAATCGTCGAGATATTGTACACCCCGACGATTCCCTCTCGGATAATGATCGTGGCAGTGGCCACCGCTCGATCATTGTGAAAACCGATGTAATAACGATACTCCTCGTCGTCGGCAGCAATCGATGCAACCACCGCCGGACCGATCCGTTCGACAAACGCACGAGGCAATTCGTAGCCCTCGGCCATCGTGTCGACCCACAGTTCATCGGCATCGGCTCCAACCTGCTGGATTGTGTAGCCGTCAGTCCGGTCCCGCAGGTGCACATCCGTGAGATTCGCCGCCATGGCCGGGAAATTTTCTGCCAGTTGAAAGCCACGACTGGCCAACAGTTCTTCGATCCCTTCCCCGGCCGGCCCCAGGCAGACCACCGCACTGGGAAATTCGTCCGAACAGAGCGAGTCAACTGCGGCGGCCACTGTCGCGGAGTCCTCGGGATCTCGAACGACAAGCAGATTCCCGATGGGATGGTCGACTCCGGTTTGCGCCAGCAAATACTTGTCGGTCTTGATCACGTCCGATCCATCCAGGAACCCACGAAACGTCCTGTCAAAATCATCTGTGATGACCTGGAACAATCGGTCTGACAATTCACTGACTGTTGGAAACACCATCTGTTCTTTCTCCGTCAACAGCGCGAATCACCGACCGCCCCCATTTCCTCAAGCTCGGGCGTGCACCCCCAATTTCCCCACTCCAGCCAGGGTGTTCAACCCACCGGCGGTAACCGCCAGATCCGAACAAAAGCAAACAAGACCGCTAACCAACATCGCCACCCGTGTGGGCATGGTGGGTGTGCCGGGCTGGCTTCTCGTGGGCGACTGGATCGGCGCGGTGAGATTGTGGTGAGAATCCGATCCAGAACCCTTGGCGACGTGGCCTTTCGATGAGAGGTCCCGACGCCGAGGATTGTTCACCTGGAACCTTACTGGTCAACGGTCTAACGAGTCAGGCCGATTCGGAGCAGAAAACCGGGGCCGAACTCAAATTCCTCGGGGCCCCGCTCGAATCGCAGTTCACGAGCAAAGCCGAATCCGACTTCGCAGAACCCGCGGCCAAGCTGATCATCGGACAACTCGATACCAAGCGTTGCCTGCAGTTCCCGAACCGACAACTCATCGACGATCCCGCCGGGCCGGCGGATATCAAAAGTTCCACCCCCGATGGCTCCTGCACCGTAGATCCAGACCTCCGCGGAGTCAAAGCCTGCCAGACGCCGAGAGATCTTCGGGCGTGGAAGAATCAAGGACACGTTCCAGTCGTCGTTGGGTGTCCATTCAAGCCCTGCGGCGGGTACGACACCAATGTCCCTGCGTCCCAGCCATGCGGCGCCAGCTGTCAGCTTGAGTTGGTCCGGGATCCAGTCCCACCCGACAGCACCCATCGCAAAAACCCGCAAGCGTCTGCCGAATTCGTACTCATCGCCACCCACTGATGGGTTGACTGCCATCGTCAGTTCCAGATCGTCTCGCAGACGCTCGAACCACATCATGTTGACACTGGCAGAATACAGACGAGATGGTGTCGCTTGCGGGGTGTCGAGCATCTGGAGACCAAGAGACGGCCTGATCAGCAACATCCTCTCCGGCGGCTGAATCGGCAGCATGGCAGCTGTCGACACACGCATCGCGGCCAGTGACAGTCCATCGCCTTGTGAAAACGACGACACCACGGTGGGCTTCAGCCTCCGCTCGGCATGCTCGAGGGGGCCACTCTCATCGCTCCCTGCCACAGCCTGGCCGGGAGCTCGCGTCGCCCTGTCGCCAATCGTGGTGCAGCCGCAACATGCCAGCATGCCCAAAAGCGCCAAGACGCTTCTGGATGATGGTCCTGTCATCAAGTGTCATCCATGACGTTTGATTGAACGCCGCCGCGGTGGGCAGCCGGGGTAGCCCAGTACACCCACCACGATGCCACACGCGATCATCACGCGTTGCTGGGAACGCAGCCTCGGGAAAGGGGGAGCAGCATAGTGGATTGCCCCCGATTGTGACGAGACGAATGATCGGACGAGGATGGTCGTCGGGAGTCAACGGGCACGTTCGAATGCGCCCAGGTCGGGTGCTTTGCCCGAAAACGCTGCGCGAGGGATCTTCATGGTCC
>CAWVUS010000414.1:0-3427 GCA_963933195.1 uncultured Planctomycetaceae bacterium | reverse complement strand
GTCGCAGTGTGCCGGTCTTCAACGACAAGCACCTCTCGTGGAACTGGGACTGGGCTCACGAAATGGTCGAAACGGCCCGCGAACTCGACTTTCCACTACTGGCCGGTTCGAGCCTGCCGGTGACGCGACGTATTCCCCAGGTCGACATGCCGCTGGGGGCCCGGGTCGAGGAAGCCCTGTGCGTGGCCATTGGCGGAGTCGACGGTTATGACATTCACGCCCTGGAAGCGATGCAATCGATGGTGGAACGACGAGACGGAGGCGAAACGGGGGTCGAGTGGATCGAGGCGGCCACCGGAGTTGATGCGGTCGTCAAGGCCCTGGACGCCGGGTCGTTTGACCAGGGAGGGTGGGACCCGAAACTCTTTCGCGCCTGCCTGTGCCGAAGCCACCAGTTGGTACCAACGCGGCAGGGATTCAACCACACGCTGCCGACCAACCGGCAGATCGAAAACCTGATGCGGGATCCGAAGAACAGAAACACGCCGGTGTTGTACCGCTATCAGCATCGCGACGGATTGAAAATGAACATGCTGCTGATCGAGGGCGTCGTCAACGACTTCACTTTCGCGGCTCGACTGACCGGACACCCCCGGCCACTCTCGGTACAGATGTTTCTCTTGCCGCGGGAAGTCTGCAATTTCTTCAACCCGCTGACCCATGCCACCGAGGAACTGTTCCACACCGGCCAGACGCCCTACCCCATCGAACGGACCCTGCTGACAACCGGACTGACAGCCGCGGGAATCGAATCGCTGTATCGGAAGGGGCAACGACTGAAGACACCCCACTTGGATGTCCAGTACCAACCCCGTCAACAGTCAACCTACTGGAGCAACTGACCGTGCCCCTCACTCGCTCCGCCACGACACGACGCCATTTCCTCGGGACAACCGCCGCCACGGCGATGGCCGGATCACTGGCCACCCCCGCCACGGGAACCGCAGACACTCAACCCGGCCCGGCGGGCCCCAGGAAACGGATCGCCATCATCACCACGCTGTGGGCGTACCTCAGACACGGGCAACACATCGGCGACCGGTTCCTGGTCGGTTACCCCTGGGAGGGCGACTGGCACGAACCGGAAGTCGAGGTGGTTTCGGCGTTCGTGGCCCAGCAACCCACCGAGATGGACAAAAAGATCCGCGCCAAGGAATTCGGATTCCCCCAGGGAGACCTGTCGACCCTCCGGGCCCGGGAATTCGGTTTCGACCTCTACAAGTCGATCGCCGAAGCGCTCCGCTGCGGCGGAAAGACACTGGCTGTCGACGGGGTGGTGCTCATCGCCGAACACGGTGAATATCCGACCAATTCCCTGGGACAAAAACTCTATCCCCGAGCCGAGTTCTTCTCAGAAATCGTCGATGTTTTTCGCAGCGACGGCCGCGCCGTCCCAGTCTTCAACGACAAGCACCTCTCGTACAGCTTCGAAAAAGCCAGGGCGATGTGCGACGCAAGTCGTGAACTGCAATTCCCGCTGCTGGCCGGTTCCAGCTTGCCCGTGGGATGGCGGATGCCGGAGATGGAAGTGCCCTACGGGGCCAAGATCGAGGAGGCACTGGCCATCTCGGGTAGCCAGTCGCTCGACTCCGCCGGTTTTCATGCTCTCGAGGCGCTGCAATGCCTGGTCGAAAGACGGCATGGTGGCGAGTCCGGAATTCGACGGGTGCAGACGCTCACCGGTCCCGACGTCTGGCGGGCGCTGTCCCGCAAGAAATGGTCCACCGACCTGATGGCTCGCGCACTCTCACGAGCTGACCTGGTCGAGGGCATCACGCTGGTCGACGCGCGGCCCCAGGACCTGGCCGCCCCCGGCGTGCTCGAGTCGATCGTCGCCCAACCCCAGGCGGTCCTGTTCGAATACCGTGACGGGCTGTCCGCAACGCTGTTGATGCTCAAGGGTGCCATCGGCGATTTCACCGCCGCCGTCCGACTCGATCGTGGCGACCGGGTGCTCTCGACCAAGTTTCATCTCCCGGTCGAACCCAACGTCGCCTACTCCGCCTGCCTGGCTCACCACATCGAAACGATGATCGTGACCGGGCAACCCGGCTACCCGGTTGAACGCACGCTGCTGGTCAGTGGCCTGCTCGAAGCGGCCCACCACTCGAGGTCCCAGCAGGGACGACGCCTGAAGACACCGCAGTTGGACGTCCGCTACCAGGCCCCGCGGGCCTCTCTGTATTGCCGCAGTTGATCAGCCGAGTTGATCCCCGATCGCTGCCGGCAACCCCGTCTCGAAATCGGGGTAGAGCAATTCCAATCCCAGGTCCTGCTTCAGTCTCGCGTTCTGACACCGTTTCCCCAGCCCGTCGATCCGCGAACCGCCCCGCGCCGCATCGAATGTCGGTGGAGGTGCCCCGAACAACTCCGCCAGTCGACCAAAAAACTCCTCTCGCCGCACCGGCCGATCATCACAAATCAACCACATCCCGTTCGCCGTACAGTCGGCCTCGATCGTCGAGGCCGTCACAACCGCCCGCGCCGCATCGTCGACATGAACCAGGTTCAACCACGCGTCAGGACGCCCGCCCAGTGGGGTCGATGCCAGCAGGGTTTCGCGTCGAGAAATCAGCCGGCCAGGCCCGTAGAGCCCGGCGAGCCTCAACACGCAACCACGCTGTCCCAATCGACTCCGCACCAGAGCTTCCGCCTCCACCAGCACACGCCCGTTCTCCCGGGTCGGCTGCGTCGGTGAGTCTTCGTTGACCCAGTCGCCTTCCGACTGGGCATAGACCCCGGTACTGGAAATGAAAATGAACCGCGTCGTCGTCTCACCCAGAACGTCCAGCACATTCTCCAGGCCGTCCAGGGACACCTCGCGCATGGACTGGGACGTCCGCTCACGATCCCGGCCCACGGCGAACAACACCACGTCGGATTGGGGCAAAGCAGCCAGGGAATCGGGATGCGTGACATCGCCCAGCACCGGTGCCAGGCCCTGTCCAGAGAATTCCGCGGCCCGCTTGTCCGACCGTGTCAACGCCGCAACAGTCCAGCCCAGGTCACGCCAGGCCCGGGCCACACGTTGTCCCAGGTAGCCACAACCGACCACCAATCCGCTTGGTTTCACCTCGCTCACCGGAGGAACCGCCAACTCGAATTCACGCGTATCCCTCTTCCTCTTCCTCTTCCTCGACCTGCATCGCGACCGAGACATCGGTGGTCTGGAACTTTGACTTCAACAGATCCGAAACATTCTTGGCCCAGAAGATCCCCTCGATCCGTTCCACCTCGGTCGTCCCCCGAGAATCCCGCACTTCGATCTCGCCGTAGCCAAACAACAGGAAGCGACGCAACAGACACGGCCAGGTGTGGATAAACGTCTTGGCCCCTTTCTGAATCGTCCGGTCCTTCAACTGAAAATTCTCATGCTCAAGAAAATTGCCCTGGTGGGCAACAATCCAGCGATCATCCAGTTGTTGCC
>CAWVUS010000413.1:0-3430 GCA_963933195.1 uncultured Planctomycetaceae bacterium | reverse complement strand
GGTTCGTAGTTGCGGATGTACTTGTACCGCTTGTTGCGGACCATGCGGATGATGTCGTAGCGTTCGTCCATCCGGTCGCGGGCCCCGAAGACGTACCGCCGGGGGCGACCGAGGTCACGGCCCAGGAAGGGTTCGCCCTGGACGTGGTCGGGCACTGACACTCCGGCCAATTTCAGTACCGTGGGGCCGAAATCGATCGAGCTGACCAGTTGGTCGGTGACTGTGCCGGGTCGACCCTGGCTCGGTGCGGGGCCGGCACTGCCCCTGTACTTTTCGGGGATCCTGACGATCAGTGGGATGTGTGTGCCCGAGTCGTAGAGCCACCGCTTGGCCCGTGGCAGCCCAACGCCATGGTCGGACCAGAAGAAGATGATCGTGTTCTCGTAGAGTCCGTCCGCCTTGAGTTGATCGATCAGGTCACCGGCCCATGCGTCCATCGCCGTGATCAGTTCGTAGTTCCGTTTCCAGTCCTCGCGGACCACCCTGGTGTCCGGGTAATACGGTGGCAGGGTGGAGAGGGCTGCCGCATCCTGTCGCTGGGCGGGAGTCAACTTGCTGGTGACCGACCGGTACTTGGCCGGCCCGGCGATTCCACTTTCGTGGCAACCGGTGAAATTGAACACCGCGAAGAACGGCTGGTCTTTTTTGGGACGGTGTCTCCAGTGTGCTTTTTTGCCCCGGGATGCGTCCCAGGTGTCGGAGGGATGCTTGAACTGGTAGTCGGTCTTGGACCGGTTTGTACAGAAGTAACCTGCCCGTCGCAGGTAGACCGGGAACGGCTTGATGAATTCCGGCAGCACGGCCGTGCATCTCATGTGGTGAGTGCCCAGCGTGGTCTGGTACATGCCGGTGATGATGCCACTGCGGCACGGGGAACAGACACCGGCGGTGGTGAAGGCGTGGGTGTATCGGATGCCTTCGGTGGCGAGTTGATCGAGGTGGGGAGTGATGGCGTGCGGATCGCCGTAGCAGCCCAGGTGGGGGCTGATGTCCTCGGCCGAAAGCCAAAGAATATTGGGTGGCGGAATCTCGTCGGCGTCGGCCACGATCGGGAGTGCCAGGAACAACGCGACGGTCCACTGGCTGAGAAAGGTCCAGGCCGTGGTGTGTCGGCTCTTGTGCTGCACGATTGCGCCCCCCGGGGCACGTTGGTTGTGGAGTGTCGTGGGACCGTCGTTACCAACATCGTAGGCGGTCCAGAGTGTTCGACAAGCTGAATGGACAGACTTGCAGGGGGGCCGCGGCGACGTCCTCAGAAAAAAATGGGGAGACCGGCGCCGCCGAAAGGCGGAAACCGGTCCCCCCGCGGGGACAGGAATTGCGATCACACTCGGCCGGGATCATCCGAAACCTGTGGAAAGAGGCTCCGAATGGTTTCGATCGAGTCTTCCTCGACGTCCGACACGTAGCCAGCGGCACGTTGGGCCAGGTCCCTCAGATCACTGATCAATGCTCTGAGGACTTCCGGAGGCACATGGCCTTCGAAACGCATCAACGCCCGAACGCCGTTCCCAGTGCACTCGCGAAGTGCACGGTGGGTCTTGTCACCAAGTGACCCGATCTTGCCGACGGCTCGCGCGGCCATGGCACGGGCTCGCCGGAATTCACCAGCATTCTGTAATCGGCGGATGCGTGGAACCGCTGCCTCGACCACATCGTCCATGGCACCAGCGCCACGCTCGCTGATCGAGACGATCTTGCGAGCGTATCGGGCATAGACATCAAACGGAGTGTCACGGTCATCAGCCCGGACATCACCAGGAAGTCCCAAACCGAATGACAACACTGTCCCACACAACAACAGCAGGTTGAGCTTACGCATGATCACAGATCTCCTGAAGGGAAAAGAGAGGGGGGTGAGTGAGTGGTGCTCCGGTGAATTGGAGCACCCGATCGGATGGTTGGGAGTAACGCAACCGGCATGCCAAAAACGTGGTTTCTGGAAATTCGGAACGTAAACCGTTTTGTAGAAACGATTTAAGGAAACAAGTAAATGGAGGTCGACCGGGAGATCCGGGACCATCCAGATTTGACCGACTGTATCAAAATGCAACAGTCAGCCGTTCAGGCCGTTTCAAATGAATGCAGCGGCGGAGATCACGCCGATCATGACGGCTCCGACAAGCAGCTTGGAAACGGTGCCAAGGACGCGGCCAATCACGGCTCCACGCCCGGCCGCCATCCGTTCGGGGGCACTACGGCCTTTCCACATTTCGCCCAGGTAGGCACCACACCAGGCCCCGGCTCCGCCACCGAGCACGGCTCCGAGGAGTGCGCCGACGATCGGAATCAGTCCACCCAGCAACACGGCTCCCAGGAGGCTGACGGCAAACGAGCCAACAAGCGAGAGTGCAATGGCTCGCCGACTGGCCCCCTGCTTGGCGGCTCCCGCCGCGCCGGCCACGAATTCCAGCACCTCGCCCAACAACGCCAGTCCGAAGAGAACTCCAACCGAATCCCAGCCAATTCCTGGCCCATCGGTCGCCGCGTCGATGGGAAACCCCCAGGCGAGTCCCAGGGCCACGATGGGGATGCCCCAGTTGCCCGGCAGCGTCAGCAGGTTGGTGAGCCACAACAGGATGGACACCAGCACTGCCAGCGTGGCCAGTAGGTAATAGGTGAGGTCAATCATGGATGGATGGAATGCGTGGTGGGATCAGGACGGATCGACCGAGTAGTTGTTCGGGCACTTGGTGATGGCCTGAACTTTTCGCTCGGTCTTGGTGATGGGGTGGTTTTCGGCCTCCTTCATCAGCCGGGTCAGGTCGGGATATCCCTGGGCCTGTTCGTTGGCCCATTCGCGAGCGAACCGGCCATTGCGGATACCGTCCATCGCCTTTCGCAGCCGGTCCTTCATGGCCTTGTTGGGCAGTTTCTCGGCCCGGGTCAGCGTGCCGTAACGTGACGTGGGCGAATGGAACCGGGCCTGGCGGACGATTCCGTCGAGTGCCATTTGTCGGAAAATCTCGGAGGCTTCTCCCGAAGCGCAGTACTCGATCAGGGCCACCTCGGGTGGAATCCCCGCTTCGACGGCCACCTCGTAGGTCAGCAGCAGCGCCTGCGTGAACAATGGCCACAATCCCTGTTCGCCCAGCAGGTTGATGTCCGATTCGTCCTCGAAGCGGCACTCGAACACACCGGCCCGTGTGCATCCCACGGCCTTGGCCAGTGCCAGTGCGATCTTACGAGCCTTGCCCGAGACGTCCTGCCAGACGGCCACAAAGCCCGGCACACCCTTGCCCGCCTCGTAGGCCTCGCGGACCGTGACACCCATGGCGCGTGGCGACATCATCACCACGTCGATGTCATCGGGTGGCACGATGCACTCGAACCGGATCCCGTAGCTGCTGGCGAAGTCCATGACCTGGCCGGGCAGCAGGTGGTCGCGGATGTGCTTCTCGTAGACCTGTTGCTGGATTTCGTCGGGGAT
>CAWVUS010000412.1:0-3491 GCA_963933195.1 uncultured Planctomycetaceae bacterium | reverse complement strand
CGAGGCCGCAGAACCGGCCGCAGAACCGGCCGCAGAACCGGCCGCGGAAGAGCCAGTTGCGGAAGAGCCAGTTGCGGAAGAGGCTGCTCCGGAAGAGGCTGAAGCGGATGCTGCTGCTGAGGACGATTCTGAATCCTGACACCACCTGGGCCGTTTGCCCGGCCCGACCGTTTTTTCCCGTTACCACACCCTTGAATTGAAACGCCGGCGATGGCCAACATCCGAGCGATTGTCAAACGCCTCAAGGCGGTCAGAAACGTCCGTAAGATCACGCGGACGATGGAACTGATTGCCACGGCGCGGTTCAAGAAAGCGATGGACCGTGCGACCGAGGCGGCGGCCTATACCCAGAAGATCGCCGAGATTGTCTCGGATCTCTCCGGGGCGGCCCTGTCGTTCAGCCACCCGTTGCTCGAGGGACGTGACATTCAACAGAAGTCCGCCGTACTGGTCCTGACCAGCAACCGGGGCCTGTGTGGTGGTTACAACGGTGGCGTGTTGCGGTTGGCGGTGCCACGAATGAAGGAGTTGCGGGAAGCGGGACAGGACGTGTCGCTGGAAGTCTCGGGCAAACGTGGACTGGCGTTCCTGCGGTTCCAGGGTGAGACGGTCGACCAGGAGTACACCCATTTTGAAGACAAGCCGACTTTTGACGAGGTCGATGAATTGGCCAGTCGTTACATCGACGCATACATCGCCGGCGATCTGGATCGTCTGGATGTGGTCTACACGCGGTTCGAATCGTCATCACGCCAGTCGGCCACCATCGAAACCCTGTTGCCGGTGGGTTCGCTGGATGACACGGATGCGGCAGTGGCTGAATCCGACGGCGACGGATCGACCGATGGCGGTGCCACGGTGGACTACGAATTCCTTCCATCGGCCGGTGAGATTCTCGAAGAGATCGTTCCGGCGTCGTTCAAGGCCCGCCTGTTCAAATGCTTCCTCGATGCAGCGGTCAGCGAACAGATTTTCCGAATGGTGGCGATGAAGGGTGCGACCGAAAACGCCGGCGAGATGATCGATACGCTCTCGATGAAGTACAACCGGGCCCGCCAGACGCAGATCACCTCAGAACTCAGCGAAATTATCGGCGGGGCCGCGGCTCTCGAATAAGAACCATACGAACAACAAGACAACAACAGACCACGAATACCCAGGCGTGGAATCACACGCAGGAGACAACCTGATGGCGACGGCAACCGAACACAACACCGGCCAGGTGACACAGATCATTGGGTCGACCTTTGACGCCGAGTTTCCCGAAGACAAGCTGCCTGCGATCTACAACGCATTGCAGATCGACGCGGAGGTCAAGAGCGTGACGGTGAAGGTGACCGGCGAGGTGCAACAGCACCTCGGTGGTGGCCGCGTCCGCTGCGTCGCCCTGGGCAGCACCGATGGCATGGTCCGCGGCATGGACGTGCTGGACACCGGCGCCCCGCTCTCGGTGCCGGTGGGCAAGGAGACCCTGGGACGAGTCTTCAACCTGCTGGGCGATCCGGTTGATGGACGTGGCCCGGTCGAGACCGAGGAACGTTGGCCGATTCACCGGCACGCTCCCCCGTTGGAAGACCTGAGTTCCAAGACAGAGATTTTTGAAACGGGCATCAAGGTGGTCGACCTGTTGACCCCGTTCGTCCGTGGTGGCAAGGCGGGGCTGTTTGGTGGAGCCGGCCTGGGTAAGACGGTGATCCTGACCGAGTTGATCGCCCGGATTGCCAGTGCTCACGGCGGCTACTCGGTGTTCGCCGGTGTCGGTGAACGGACCCGCGAGGGCAACGATCTGTGGTTGGAAATGCAGGAGACCAAGATTGGCCAGTCGGACCGGTCGGTCATCGAACAGACCTGCATGGTCTTTGGCCAGATGAATGAACCTCCTGGTGCTCGCCTGCGGGTCGCGCTCTCGGCGTTGACCATGGCCGAGTGGTTCCGCGACACGACCGGAACCGACACGCTGTTGTTCATCGACAACATCTTCCGTTTCTCGCAGGCCGGTAGTGAAGTGTCCGCCCTGCTGGGTCGGATGCCGTCTGCGGTGGGTTATCAGCCGACGTTGGGGACCGAACTGGGAGAACTGCAGGAACGGATCACCTCGACCAAGCGTGGTGCGATCACCAGTGTACAGGCCGTTTACGTGCCGGCCGACGATCCGACCGATCCCGCGCCGGCGACGGCGTTTGCTCACCTGGATGCTTTCATCTATCTCGAGCGGAGTATTTCTGAGAAGGGCATCTATCCGGCCATCGATCCGCTGGCCTCTTCCAGCCGGGTGCTCGATCCGCAGTACGTCGGTGACCGTCACTATGCGGTGGCTCGCGAGGTGCAACAGATCCTGCAGCGGTACCGCGAGTTGCAGGACATCATCGCGATCCTGGGCGTTGACGAACTGTCCGAGGACGACAAACTGGTCGTGCACCGTGCCCGCCGGATCGAACGATTCCTCTCGCAGCCGTTCCTGGTTGCCGAGGCGTTCCTGGGCAAACCGGGTAAGATCACCCCGTTGGACGAGACGATCCAGAGCTTCGAGGAACTGGTTGCCGGGAAGTGGGACCACTTGCCCGAGTCAGCATTCATGTACGTCGGCGGCGTGGAAGAAGCTGCCGAGCAGGCGAAAAAGATGGCCGAGGAGGCCTAGAGAACCGTGGCAGAGACCGCACTGCAGATTGTCCTTGTGACCCCGGAAACGACGCTGCTGGACGCGCCGGTGCGTTCGTTGCAGTTTCCGCTGTACGACGGCCAGGCCGGTGTGCTGCCGGGTCGCGCTCCGGTGGTCGGGCGATTGGGTTACGGGGTCCTGACGGTCTCGACAGCTGATGGTGGGACCGAGAAGTTCTTCATCGAGGGCGGGTTTGTACAGGTCAAGGCGGGCACCGTCACGCTGTTGACCGACCGGGCACAGAGCCTTGACGAGATCGATAGCCAGGCCGCCGCGGATCTGCTCGCCGAAGCGTCGAAGCGAATTCCCACCACCGACGCCGAACTGGCCGCCAAGGAACGCGACCAGGAATGCGCCCGGCGAATGCTGGCCATCACTCGTTGACCGACGACAGTCGAGTCGCGTGGTGGCTGTCAGTGGTCGATCGAGTAATAGTGTTCATAGACGCGACGGGCTTGCGCCGACGCCTCGGTCCAGTTCCATTCTGAATCGGTGAAGCGATCGGGACTGAGGCTGGCAACATACGACGAGGGGTTGTCGCCAATTGATTCGACGACGTGCCGTCCGATTCCGGCCGATCCGGAGACGCCGTGGGCGTTGCAGCCGCCGGCCATGACCAGGCCTCTCAACCGGTTGCTTTCGCCGATGATGAACCGGCCATCGGGCGTGAAGGTGGGCCAGCCGCGGAACACGCTACGGATTCCCAGTTGCGAAACCTGTGGAAACTGCGGAGCCAATTGTTCGGCGAAGCCGGCCAGGACGTCCCAGTCCTCGCGAACCGGTGGTGGTTGGCCGTCGATCGGGTACTCGTTGGGGGCCAGTGACAGGCTGG
>CAWVUS010000411.1:0-3503 GCA_963933195.1 uncultured Planctomycetaceae bacterium | reverse complement strand
GGCGATGTCGACCTCGGAGTCCCATGTGATGTCGCGGTCGGCGTATTCAATTCGTCCCTGGCTGACACGGGTTTTCCCACTGATCACGTCGCAGAGGGTCGTTTTACCGGCCCCGTTGGGGCCGATGATCACGTTCAGCGCGTAGTGCGGTACGCTGTAATGATCGATATCGAGAGCCTGGAATCCATCGAAGTGCACGTGGACGTCGTTGACCGACAACAGCGGGCTGTCGAGATGACTCTGGACGGTATCGGTCCGTTGTCTCATGGCCAGTGCCTGGAGCCGGTCGGTCATCGCTGGCGAGTCACTGTCTGTCTCGTCATCGGAACCTGTCGTGGACTCGCGGACACTGGAATCGAACATCTTGTTCCAGAATCCCATCACCCCCTCGGGCATCAAGAGCACCACGAAAACGAACATCCCGCCCAGCAGGAATGGCCAGGCTTGGGGGGACCAGCCGGTGAGATAGAAGTACAGCAGGTTGACCAGCAGGGCACCCGCGACTGGACCGCTGAGCGTGCCGCGGCCACCAAACGCGACCCAGACGACGACCAGTATCGACTCCTTGGGCTCGAGGTTGGTTGGTGTGAAGATTTGCATCTGGGGTGCGTAGAGCATTCCGGCCAGTCCGGCGATCATTGCCGATAGTGCGAAAACCGCCATCTTGAAGACGTAGGGACGGTAGCCGGCGAATCTCAAACGGGTCTCGTTGTCACGGATCGCGATCAGAACACGGCCAAACCGCGAACCGATCATCACGCGGCAGCCAATGAAGACGACCAGCAGCGAGAGAATGGTGACAATGTAGAGCGCGAACTTGACACTCGAATCACTCAGTCGCCAGCCGGCGACGTCGAACTTTGCGATGTCGCCCAGCTTGACGGGACCTTGTGCCGAGGTCACTTCCAGTGATGCGAAGTCGGCATCGACATTCTGGAACTTGCGTGGACGGCTGGTGAAGTGGTGCCCTGACCCCGACAGGCTGCCCTCGTGTTCGGACTGGTACGACTCGAGGACCTTCTGGACCTGGCCGATTTCGACCTGGTTTTTGGCCAATGCCTCCTGGTCGACATCGATCTGGATCACCTCGGTGAAGTGGAAAGTGATCCGGTCAAAGCGGGTCAGCCCGTTGGTCCCACAGAACATCATTTGGTTCATCGAGAAAACCAGCCAGGCCGCCAGGGTGACGGCCTGGGTCAGGATGGCGAAGAACACACCCCGGACACGGCTGCGGAAGACAAAGAATCCGATCACCGCGGCGACCAGTCCCGGGATCAGCATTCCCAGCAATAGTGTCGCCGGCAGGCTCCAGAAGGGTTTCCAGAACCAGGGCACGAGTGCTTCTTCGGGGGCCTGGCCAACCTCGTAAGGGTAGACCACGTACAGGCAGGCGGGCAGTTTCCACCCGGTGGCGTCGATGATTCCCTCGGGTCCACCGTGGTGGGCCAGGAACATTCCCATGGCATAGCCGCCGAGAGAGAAGAAGAAACTCTGGCACAGGCAGAGCATGCCGCCATAGCCCCAGATCAAATCGAGGCTGAGGGCCAGCAGGGCGAAACAGAGGTAGCGGCCAAGCATGTTGACCGTCTCGATGCCGATCACCCCGGCCAGGTAGAGGCCGGGGATGCCCAGCAAACCGGTCACCAGCAGCGCACTGATGGCAATGACGTTGACCTTGCCGCGTGGGCTGGCGAGGCCGAGACGTCCGGTGAGGGGCGCCAGTTGTTCAGACATCCGCCAATCTCCCCTTGGGAGGGAAGAGTCCGGCGGGCTTCCACTGGATAAAGGCGATTACGAGCAACAGCAGGATGACCTTGGCCCAGATCGCTGACCCAAGAATCGGTTCGATGAACTTGTTGAGCATTCCCAGGCCGAGTCCGGCCAGGACACTTCCGGCCAATTCGCCAACTCCACCGGTGACCACAACAAGGAAAGCGTCAACGATATGGTTTTGCCCCATGTCCGGAGTCACGCCACCGATCAGCGTCCAGGCGTAGCCGGCGATCCCCGCCAGTCCGGCACCCAGGGCAAAGGTCAACCCATCGGTTTGACGGGTGTTGACTCCCAGGCTCTCGGCCGTCTCGCGGTTCTGCACCGTGGCCCGGATCAGCAGGCCACGACGGGTGCCGTTCATGATGGCCGAGATCGCCAGCACGCAGATGGCGCACAACGACATGATGAAGACCCGGTTGTAGGAGATCCGCAGGTCCTGGATCGGTTCGAAGCTGCCCACGAGCCATGTTGGGCTGTTCACACCGATGTTGTCTCCGTACTGCAACCGTACAGCCTGGATCAGGACCAACCCGACACCCCATGTGGCCAGGAGCGTCTCCAGTGGACGTCCGTAAAGGTGTCGGACGATCAGCAGTTCGATCAACCAGCCGACAATGGCGGCCGAGAGGAACGCGATGGGCAAAGCGGCAATGAAGAACAGGTTGACCGGATCGTCGGGGGTGTGGCCGAACAACTTCTGGGTTTCGTAGGTGGCGTAGGCACCGATCATCATCAGTTCGCCGTGGGCCATGTTGATCACGCCCATCTGGCCGAAAATGATCGCCAGTCCGAGCGCGACGAGGATCAGGACACTGCCCAGCGACAGACCATAAAAGAGATCCTGGACCCGGGTGATCTTCCACTGGTACGACTCGATTGTCTCCAGTGACATCGCGAAAGCTTGCTGTTCGGATTCCTGGAGCGACTCGGGGGTCTTCAGCAGATCGGTGAGGACCGGGACGGCTCGTGCACTGGCCATTTCACCCAGTTGCCGGGCTGCCGCGATCCGTTTTTCCGGAGAGCCGGCAAAGTCCTCGGATCCCAGTTCGATCAGCGCGATGCTCTCTCGCGCCTTGGACTGGACCGACGATGGCACATCGGCCTGGGCGAGTTCTCCGAGCGGCTCGAGGAATTCGGATTTGCGACTGTCCCCAAATCGTCGGATGGCGGCCAAGCGGGTTTCCAGGTCGTTGGACCAGATCTCCAGCAGCCGGATGGCGTCGGCCACGGCACGACGTTCCCGACCACTGGGACCGATCGGCTCGAGTTCGCCGGAGGGAACCAACACCGGAGCCCCGTCGGAGTCCAGCAGGGGCTTGTTGGAAAGTGGGTCGGAGAGCGGGGCCATCTTCTGGCCGTTGACCTCCTGGAACTTCGGGCAGAGGACGACCCTGTCCTGATAGAGGTACGCGTTTCCCTGCTGATAGGAGTCGAAGAAGGCGATCAACCGACCGTCCCGCGATCGGCCCAGTTGCTGCAAGCCCTGTGCGCGAACGGTTCGATCCTTGGAGCTCAACTGGACGAGTTGAGTGGCCCGGTCCTGGTCGGCGGCCAGAACCGGCGCAGCCGTAAAAAGCAGGAGCAGGAGTAAGCAAGAGGTTTTGCCACGGCCGGTGGCCGAGAACTCAGCAAACATCATGCGGCCAATCAGTAGCACAACACAGATGGGGATTCAACTGGCCCCGTGTGGTGGGGCCATGGCCTCAGAGACTCCAGTCAAAACCGAAGAC
>CAWVUS010000410.1:0-3503 GCA_963933195.1 uncultured Planctomycetaceae bacterium | reverse complement strand
GACTCCAGCGACCCAGACGACTCCAGCGACCCAGACGACACCAGCGACCCAGACGGCTCCAGCGACTCAGACGACTCCAGCGACTCAGACAGTAGGGACCCGGAGCTCAAGCGGACCAATCTTCACGAGGTCAAGGCGATCAATTCAGCCCTGGCCGAGTTGAAGGGGTATGGAATTGCCGCCACGGACCTGTTGCCGGCCGGGAACCGCGATGGTGAGCCATTCTACCCGTTGCGATTGGTCAACGAGGACTCCGAGAACCCACTCTCCAGCTTCAGGAACCTGGTACCGGCCATCCGATCGCTGGGCGAAAAAGGTCTGAAGATCACCCGGTTCAAAGGGCTGGGAGAAATGGACCCCGAGGAGTTGTGGGAAACCAGTATGGATTCTCAAAGTCGGCACCTGTTGCAGGTTACCGTTGAAGATGCCGCCGCCGCCCACGACCTGTTCAGCGTTCTGATGGGTGACGATGTTGAGCCCCGGCGCAAGTTCATCGAGGAGCACGCCCTGGATGTCAAGAATCTTGATGTCTAGGCGTCGCCAACACCTCTTCCCCTGTTCAACACAACGCTAAACCGATGGTTTGCCCAGGCGGACCGACAACGAGGAACGACATCATGCGCAGGCTGTTCGCGACACTCCTTCTTGTGGCTTTTGTTCCGGCGATCCAGGCGGAGGTCCGGTTTCCCTCGGTGATCGGTGACAACATGGTGTTGCAGCGGGGTGAACCCGTGCCGGTTTGGGGTTGGGACGCAACCGGGACCAAGGTCACTGTTTCGCTGGGTGACGCCACGGTGACAGCGACCGCCGGTGCCGATGGCCGCTGGACCGCCTACCTGCCGTCGATGAAGGCCGGCGGGCCGCACGACATCACCGTGAAGGGGACCAGTGAAGCGACCATCAAGAACGTGCTGGTCGGCGAAGTCTGGTTCTGCTCGGGACAGTCGAACATGGAGTGGCGAGTTCGGCAGTCGAATAACGCGGAGGAAGAAATTGCCAACGCGAAGCATCCAACGATCCGCCACATCAAGTTTCCACACCGCCCGGCCGACAACCCGCAGGCCGATATTCCCAGTGATGGGTGGAAGGTGTGTGGCCCTGATACCGTGGCCGATTTCACCGCGGTCGGCTACTACTTCGGTCGATTTTTGCACAAGGAACTGGATGTTCCGATCGGGTTGCTGGGATGCAACTGGGGTGGGACCAGGATCGAGCCGTGGACTCCTCCGGCGGGTTTCCGCGCTGTCCCGAAACTGGCCAATATCGCCGGAACACTCGACCAATTTCCCGGTCGTCGGGGCAATGGCACAATCGACCACCAAACACCCCTGGCCCTTTACAACGGCATGGTTGCACCAGTGATTCCCTACGGGATCCGGGGAGCGATCTGGTACCAGGGTGAATCGAACAATGGCGAGGGGATGCTCTATTACGAGAAGATGAAAGCCTTGATTGCCGGATGGCGGGCCACATGGCAGAAGCCGCGACTTCCCTTCTACTACGTTCAGTTGGCCCCGTATCGTTATGGCAACCGGCCACCGGAGCAACTCGCTGGAATCTGGGAGGCGCAGCTCAAGGCACTCTCGGTGCCCCACACAGGCATGGCCGTCACGGTTGATATTGGCAACCGGACCGACATTCACCCCAAGAACAAACAGGATGTCGGCAGGCGGTTGGGGTTGTGGGCCCTGGCCAAGGACTATGGCAGAAAAAATCTCGTCCACTCGGGGCCTCTCTACAAGGGCAAGACGACCAAGGGCAATTCCATCGTTCTCTCCTTCGATCACGTTGGTGACGGATTGGTTTCTCGCGACGACAAGCCGCTGACTCACTTCACGATTGCCGGAGAGGATCGCAAGTTTGTCGAGGCGTCCGCCAAAATTGTTGGAAACACGGTGGTGGTTCATGCTCCCGGGGTGAAAAAACCAACCGCTGTCCGTTTTGGATGGCACCAGGAGGCCGAGCCAAACCTCTCCAACAAGAATGGCTTGCCAGCCTCTCCATTCCGGACGGATTCCTGGAAGGCTGAATGAATCTCGCCTGTTGACGGCCGCTGGTGGCCGATATGATGGATTGGTAGATCTTGATATGAACGCGCCGCTTTTTGGTGCGTGTCCAGGTCAACAGGAGGCGACGATGAATCTCCAGCAGTGCCAGGGTCCCGGCGTCGGCGTGGGTCGACGCGAGTTGCTTAGAACCGGCTTGGTGGGTTTCAGTGGGCTGACGCTTCCGGGCCTGTTCCAGGCACGGGCTGAGACTGCACCCGAGGCGGATGACGAGCAGACGGCGGTGATCCTGGTCTGGTTGCGGGGTGGTTGTAGCCACCTGGACACCTGGGATCCCAAGCCGGATGCTACCGATGCCTACCGGAGTCCCTATCAGCCAATTTCGACGAATGTCCCCGGCACACAGTTGACCGAACTGATGCCGAAGATGGCCGCGATCTCCGACAAGTACAACATCCTTCGCTCGGTTGCTCATGATGCGGGTGGCCACCCTGGGGGGTCGTTGAGGGTGTTGTCCGGTGACCCCGACCGGGGTGATAAGCCCAAGCCGATTTATCCCGACTGGATGACCGTGGCCAATTTCCTGCGGTCTGATTCGCCCGGAGCACTGCCAAACTACGTCGCGTTGAATCCTGTTGATCGATACGACGCGTTTCAAATTGCCGGCCCGGCGTATCTGGGGCCGTCGTACGAAGCATTTCGTGTCACTGGTGATCCCAGCAAGCCGACTTTTGCTATTCCGAATATTGGAGTCAAAAAGGACACCCTTGTCCGGTTGCAGCGTCGGACCAACCTCAGGTCGTCCTTCGACAGGCTGCGGCGGGATATCGACCAGACCGGGTTGATGCAGGCGGTTGATGACTTTGAAGCCCAGGCCCTTTCGCTTTTGACGAGTGCCGATGCCCAAAAGGCATTCAACCTGGACGGTGAACCCGATGCCCTGCGAGACCGGTACGGTCGCAACCAGTGGGGGCAACAGTGCTTGTTGGCCCGGCGACTGGTTGAAGCAGGCGTGGATATCGTGGCCACCGAGTTCGATGGCCCATTGTGCGGTCGTGTCAGCAACTGGGACGATCACGCCGTGAACCATCACGTGTTTGAAGCGCTTGCCTGGAGAGCCCCTTTCTTTGACCAGGCAATCAGTGCCCTGATCGAAGACGTCTACAACCGTGGACTCGACAAAAGGGTGCTGGTGATCATCACCGGTGAATTTGGCCGGACACCGCGGATCTCAAATCAACCATCCAGTGGTCCCGGCAAGGCCAGTCGGCCCAAGGGCACTCGACAGCCCGGACGAGACCACTGGCCCCGGGCCAACTCCATGGTCTTTGCCGGCGGGGGAATGGAGACCGGGCAGGTGATCGGGGCGACCGATCCACGGGGCGAGGATCCTGTCAGGCGTCGTGTGAGCCCCTATGATTTCCTGGCAACCATCTACGATCATCTCGGGATCGATACGAAGCACACCGCACTCACCGACTTCGGTGGACGGCCCGT
>CAWVUS010000409.1:0-3528 GCA_963933195.1 uncultured Planctomycetaceae bacterium | reverse complement strand
TCCGACCAGGTGTGAACCTGTGTCACCTGTCCGATCGCTCCGGACTGGATAATCTCGACGGCCCTGCGAAACGTCGGTTCGTAGGTTCCGTGGTTCCCCATCTGCGTGGCAACTTTCGTCTCTCGAGCCACCTCTCGCATCCGGCGAACCTCGCCAATTGTGCGGGCGAGGGGTTTCTCGCAGTAGACGTGCTTGCCGTGCCGCATGGCGGTGATGGCGATTGTCGCATGGCTGTGGTCCGGCGTACTGACGACGACCGCGTCGATGTCCTTCTGCTTGTCGAGCATGCGACGGAAGTCAGTCCAGCGGCGCGCCCTGGGGAATTTCTCGAAATTCGGCCCGGCATACTGCTCGTCGATATCGCACAGTGCCACGACGTTTTCACGGGCGACACGTGGCAGGTTCAGTACCCCACCGACGCCCCCCTTGCCAACGCCAACCAGGGCGATGTTGAGTTTCTCACCGGCAGACCGAATCGCCGATGCCTGGCCCAGGGAGTCGAGGCCCACGACTGCGGCTGCAGTTCCTCCGGCGAGGAAGTGTCGCCTGGACAATGGGAGGTGTGACATGACCGAAACTCGATGTCAGTTGTGGGTTTTGATTGACAGTTGGATTTCATGTACCTGTTTGCCGGCAAACAGAAACAGTTGGTCTTGCTCTCGCCAGGCACTGATGGCGCCATCGGATCCCTTCCACTTCACGTGGCCTCTTGGATCTCGCGTGACCGTTTTGAAATCGTGGGTGTACCCGTAGATCAGGCGAGGATCTCCGTCGAAGGGGTGGCTTTCCTGCCAGGCAACCAGGTACCGCGGGGTTTTCTTGAGGCTGAGGCCCAGGTAGCCGACAAAGCCAGGGCGGTAGACGCCCTGGCGACCACCTCCCCCATCACCGGCATGCAGGATCGGGTTCTGCTTGAAGTATTCGAAAGTGACGCCGTCGCGGGAGGTGGCAAAACCCAATTGCGTGGGGCGTCCGTCGTTGCAAGTGCCACGGACGAAGCCCAGCCAACGTCCATCTGGAAGCCGATGCACCGAGTTGTAGGAGGAGGCTTCGTTGGCCCATTTCTTGCTGGTGGTCGGCAACACCGGCAACCAGGCGGGGACGGTTGCCGGTACGTTGCCAGGGTGAATCGTCCACTTGTGTGATGCCAGGTCGGCACAGGTCGCCAGCGCAGTCGGTTGAAAATTGGTCGTTGCCGTGTGGGCGTGATTGAAGAAGTGGAAATACATGAACCAGAGTCGGCGCTCGGGATTCCACAGGACCCAGGGGCTGGAGTTGTGTGATGGATCGTCTGGATTCTTTGAAGAGGCGTGGAAACTTGGCACCACCTGGTTGTCGTTTCGCCCGGGAACCTGGACCCGCTTGGAGAACGGGCCGGTGATCTTTGTGGAGACAGACACGCCTATGCCCGACCGGGGGTCGTGGTGGGCGTAGAAGAGGTAGTACTTGTTGTCGGGCCGCGGTCCGTGGGTATTGCGGACCACCGAGGGATAACCCACCGTGTCGCCACCTCCCCTGGGCCACTCCGGGTTTTTCCAGGTGGAATGTTCCCAGTCTTCACTTTGCCTGAGGACCTGGTGAGATCGCTTGATCTCCAGTGGCAACCGGCCATCGAGGTCGGTGAGGTCGACAACCTGGAGGTTATTGTCCAGTTGTCCGGCGGAGTTTTTGACCCTGGCGGCCGTCAAAGTGCTCGACGTATTGGCCGCCTGGAGGCCAGCCGCCGAGGCCATGGCAAGGAATTCGCGGCGAGAGAACCGTCTGGCTTCTGTCACGTGGATTGTCCGCTAGCCGAGTTCCTCGATCGGTTTTCCGAACGGCAGGGTCGCGATTGGTCGCCCCGAGTGGTCGAGGTAGTGCTTGTGTGGATCGATTCCGAGATGTCGATAGACGGTCGCGAGCACGTCCTGCGGCGACTTGGGGTTGTTCAGGGGATAGGCGCCCTTGCTGTCGGAGGATCCGACCACGCGGCCACCCTGGACGGGACCACCGGCCACCACGGCGCTGAAGACATTGGGGTAATGATCACGGCCGTTGGTCGCATTCAGCTTCGGGGTGCGTCCGAATTCTCCCCAGGCCACAACCATGGTCGTATCCAAAAGGCCGCGGTCGTGCATGTCTTCGATCAGGGCCGAGAAACTTTGGTCCCACCGGGGCAGGAATCCCTTCTTCATCGAATCGACACCTTCGACGTGCGTGTCCCACCAGCGGCAGTCAACGGTGACCAGGCGGACACCGGCCTCAACCAGTCGTCGTCCCAGGACCAGTCGCTGGCAGAAGGCACTGGCACTGCACCGGCGAGGATCCATGGGGTTGTACCGTTCGATGAATCCGTAGCGTTCACGAAGGCCACGGGGTTCGGCATCGAGATCGAAAGCACGCCGCGCCCTGTCGGAGCTGAGAATCCCGTAGGCCTGTTGCTGGAAATCGCTGATCGCGTCGAGTTGGCCGGATTGGTCGACATCCCGGCGGAAGCGGTCGAAGTTCCGTAACAGTGATTTGCGATCACCGAATCGTCGGTCACTGATGCCCTCGACCAAAGAGAAATTCTGTAGTTGGAACGGCTCGTGAGTGGCCGGATCCGACAGTGTTTCGAAGGGCTTGTGGGCGACGCCGAGGTAGGCCGAATCGGTACCGGGGACCTGGCGGGGAATCATCACGTACGGGGGCAATTCCGGAGTGAGATGTCCGAGTTGTTCGGAGACGATCGAGCCGCAACTGGGGTGGATGTTGACGGTGGGGTCGGGGCCTGGCAGGTGGCCGGTGAACAGGATCTGGTCGCCGGCGGAATGACCGGCGTTGGTGTGGTGCAGGCTGCGAATGATTGACCACTTGTCCATCACCTGGGCACTGCGGGGCAGCATGTCGCAGATGTCGATCCCGGGTACGTTCGTCGAGGTCGCTCCGAAGGCTCCACGGTATTCGGCCGGGGCCTCCATCTTGGGATCCCATGTTTCGTGCTGGGATGGGCCGCCACGCATCCAGAGGATCAGGACCGAGTTTTCGGTGCTGGTCTTGGGAGCGGCCTGTGCCTCGGTCGCGAGCAGGTCGGCGAGCGAGAGGCCACCCAGTCCAAGGCCACCGGCCTGGAGGAATCCCCTCCGGGTCAGTTTCATCTGCCTGCGGAATTCAGCACAGCCGGTGGTTGGTTGGCGAGACGGCATGGGGCACAGAAAACCGGGGGAATCCGTAGAGTCAATTTACCCACACTATCGTCAACAGACGGCCTTCGCAAAGAGGAGCAGTTGACTGGCGGTGATCTTTCTAGACTCCCCAATTGCCCAGGCTGGCGAAGATTGCTGCGGTGACCAGGCCGTAGAGGATCCCGTCGAGGACGTTTTTGAGTGTCGTTGTCCAGGGCTGGGCTTTCCAGATCGAGTTGTAGATATGAGTGGCGGCATAAGCGAGCACGGCGACGGTGCCCGTGAGTCGGAATGCCTCTCGCGGTGAATTGATCGCCAGGAAGGAGGTGATGTAGGCGGCGAAAACGCTAATCAGGATCGAGTAGGCGAACCAGATGACGAGGTT
>CAWVUS010000408.1:0-3552 GCA_963933195.1 uncultured Planctomycetaceae bacterium | reverse complement strand
TCAGCAGGTTTGTCAGCAGGTTTGTCAGCAGGTTTGTCAGCAGGTTTTTGGGCGGGCTGGGCTGCAAGGACGGAACGGTCGTGCCCCAGTCGCATATCCGCGACCGTCACGAGCAACAGGCCCAACAGCACCGTCAAACACAAGGAAGCAGACCGACGGAAATCCCACGAGACCCCGTTACTGGAATGTCGGATCGGGCTCATGTCATTCACCCCCCGAATCGCCAGTTGCTGGTGATTTCAGCAACGATTCAATGCGGTAAAGCGTGCCGTCGATCGAGGTGACAAGGATCTTCTTGCCAAAGGCCCGAGGCCCCAGTGCCAGTGGCTGCCCCAGTTCGACAGAACGGTTCAACTTGCCGTCAGCGAGTTGGGCGAACATCACTCGACCGTTGTCGAGAGCCACCAACAATTGGCCATCGACGACCAGGGGGGCCCCGGCTACGGAATTCCCACCGGTCTGGAGAGTCCAGAGCACCTTGAGGTTATTGGCAAGGTCCAGGCACATCAGTTCTTTCTGTCCGACTTCGACCAGGATCCGGTTCCCGACCCCCCATGGACCCGCGGTCGCGGCTGCCGGCAAGTCGGCGGACACGGCCACCTGCAAGTCCACCGCGCCCAGCACCTGCAATTTGCCATCTGATGTCGCCAGGACCACACGGTCCTGGTGGACCAACGGTACACGATCCAGTGGAGCAGCCAATTTCAACGTGCTGACAGGGTAGAGATGTGGAGCCGGCGCTGTCCGGTACTGCAATCGCACCAGGTCGCCTCCGTCGTCGAGCACCAACAGGTGTTTGCTGTCGATGGACACCGTCTTCTTCCATCGCTTTTTCTTACCACCTTCAACCGGCGCCGGAAATTCGCGGGCCGGCCCCTGTCCCGATGAGCGGGCCACCAACTTCAGTCGACCGGGCAACGGAGCCACGATGCCGCCCTCGGTCAGCACGGGAGCTGCCTCCAACGCCTCCTTCTGGAGGTCGATCTCCTGCTCGATCGTGCCGACAGTGTTGAGTATCCACAACCGTGGCTCGGGCAGACCACACCACACGGCGACACGCCCATCAGCAAAACGCGAGGAACCCAGGGGTGCGGTGAGCCCGATCGGCAACCGCAATTCACCCTCGATATTGAACTTGAAACCCGCCGCGTCGAGTTCGTTCTCACGCACGTGAAACAAGCCGCCCGTCTCGGTGAGACACAACAACAACCCATTGCTCATTGGCAGACACTGCAACAGGCCGCAACCAACGACGGTTCGCCAGTGCGTGATCATCTGCGGCTCGGCATTCCGCTCGACCCGGGTGAAGACGACCGATGCCGAATGGGACAATCGCCGACCAACAAACAACTGGCTGCCGATCGACTGCAGGGGCTGGGAACTGAGTCCGTTGGCAATTCGGTTCGGGTCAACCTTGATACTGTCGGTTGTCAGTTGAAACCGTTGGAGCTTACTGGAGGCCATCCACAGCAATCCGCCGGGACCGACGGCCAGGTGCATCGCTCCGGCATGAGGCGTCTCGACCTGGTGCGTCCCAACGGTGGTCAAGGCATCATGGTTGGGGTCATCAGAAACGGTGAAGGCCGCCAGGCGTTCGCCACTGAGCGGAACAAACAGGTCCCGGCCTCGCAACATCGACCGGTCGCGAACGTGACCAGGCACCCGAACTTCGGCCACCGCCGCCAGTTGCGTTCCATTGGCAGCCAGGCGAATCACTCTCAACCGGCAACTGTTCAGCCTGTCATTTTCGGCCACCACCAGGTTCTCACCGCCGCCGGCTGAACGCTTCGCACCAGCCTCATCATCCGTCTTGGACTCCGCCTGGGCATCACTCGCTCCGGACTCGTCCGGCTGGCCGTTCTGCGGCAACAGGACCAGCCCACCCATGGTCAGCAGAGGAGACTCGATGGACCCGGCCGGGTGTCCCAGGTACGACACCGCCTCGCAGGAAAATCCACCGACGTCAATCGTATAGATCACCTCCCGGTGTCCGGCCACCACCAATTGCCTTCCGCCGGAAATCAGTGCCGGGGGAGCCATGACCGACTGCGAGAACGAAAGTTGAGCTGACTGGTTCAAATTTTCCAGGCTGATTTTCAACAGGTGACCGCGGCCGTCCGACTCGGTCACCAGGAAAGCCTGCGTGTCGGACACCAGCGGCGGCCCGACCACCCGCTGCCCGTCCACCAATGGCAATCGCCAGATCGTGTGGCCATCCAGCTGGCTGAGCAGCACCAGTTCATGCTTATTCGTGTCGACCAACAACAAACCCGGCTGGGCCGTCGCGACAGCCACTGGCGGGAACGGGAGATCGAGGCCAACGATACGTCGCCAGACCGGGTGGCCGGTGACCGAATCGATCCCGTAGAAGCAATCACGGCCCACAACGAACACGGTCCGCCCCTCGGACTTTTCATCGGAACGAACGCGGGTGTTGAGTGTCAACGACAGGGCCGCCACACCGGTGGACTTCGTGTCTCCCGGCTGTGCCGACCGGGCGGTCTTGTCAGCACTGACACGGGTTTTCTCGAGCGTCAGAGCTTCCTGGAGCTTGGCCTCCAATTGCCGCTCGTCTTGGAATTCTGCATACCGTGTCAGCAACTTTCGCCTCTCGATCAAGACCTCCATCGGCTGCTTCGCTTCCAGCGACTTGGCGATCCGGGCCAATCCGCCGTCGAGCACTTCCTGCTTGAGCAACTTGGCGGCGGCAACACGTCGGGCTTCGGCGATCCGCCCCTGGTCGGTGGCGAACCGGTCCTCGTCGGTCTTGTAGAGGCTGAGCTTGCGACTGCCCTCCTCGCTCAATGCGAGCAACTCACGCCCCTTGGCCGTGTCCTGCAGGGACTCTCCCCCCTCGTTGGCACTTCCTATCGCAATCTTGACGACCGTGTTGAAGAGGTAGAGCTTCTTCTCGGGATCATAATTCTCGAAGTCCTGGCACTCCTTGCGGTAGACATCGACGGCGACCAATGCCTTCTTCCATTCCTTGGCTCCCCCCAGCAACGCCTCGACCCGCGCCTCGTTCAGCAGAAACGTTGCCCGTGGCGAAAACTCCTCGTTGTTGGGATAGATTTCCAGGAACTCTTCCAGGTGTGCCTTCGCCTGGGAATAACTTCCCTCCTCGACCTCCGCTGCCGAGATTTCAAACAGCCCCTCGATCGTGTTCCGCGAGAACATGAAATAGAAGGTGGTGGAAGCAAGCAGCAGGAAGATCGCGAATCCGACCAAACCCAGGACGACCGGAGATTTCAGGGTCTCCTGCTCACCGGGACGACGAGCAACCGGCGTGAGCTTCTCACTGAAGCTGGATTTCAAACCACCCTGGGCATCACCGCCGGTTTTCGACCCGTCGACCGCTGCCTCGGAACCGGTCGAGCGTGATCGCGACGAGACAGCCTGGCCGGGCATCGGCTGGACCTCCTCCTCCTCACCGGTGTCGTCCAACGGGTCCAGGTCGTCATCTTCGAAGATCTGGTTGATTGGATGCTCGTTTTCCTCGATCGCGTCCGGTTCAGGGACGGTTCGCTTGGATTTCCGACTCTTTTGTCGCTG
>CAWVUS010000407.1:0-3558 GCA_963933195.1 uncultured Planctomycetaceae bacterium | reverse complement strand
TTCAGCAGCGACCACAACGACCAGGTCAACTTCGCGATGGCTGATGGAAGCGTACAAACCATCAACGTCAATGTTAACCTCACCAAGTACCGTTCCCACTCCACCATGGAACGGCGGGAAACAGTCGAGGGTCTGTAAGGCACTGGACAATCGGCCCGTCGCGCCCAGGACCATGAATTTTCGATCACATTACAATTACACAAGCCGAATCATGAAAACCTTTCAGATCGTCGCTGTTGCCTTCTCGCTCCTCATTCCGATTGCTGGATGCACAGGACCGGCACCAGGCGAGAATGAAGCTCCCAGCAACGTTTCCGAAACACCGGGAACTAATCCATTCGCCGCAGGAAAAAACGGCACCGACGACGAGGCTGTCCTCGAGGCACCAAAGATCGAACTGCCGGCCGGAGAAGGCCGCTAGCAGGGACCCCGCGGCCCCTCCTCTTTTGGTTTGTTGCCCCCCGCTTTTCCGGCGACGGAGAGGGGGATCCCCTGGCGGGGAATCACGACGTTAGCGTCGGCGCGGCAACAGGTGAATCGCTTGTCGTTCGGAATGGTCGGCTGCTTCCGACAACGTTTCGGCTAGCGTCGGGTGTGCATGGACTGCCTCACCGAGGTCCGTTGTCGTCAATCCAGAACTGACGGCCACGACGGCCTCACCAATCAATTCCCCAGCTCCAACCCCCACCATTCCGGCTCCGAGAATGACTCGGGACTCCGGATCGATCACCAGCTTCGTCAAACCATCGGTGCGACCCATCGAATGGGCCCGGCCTGCTGCCACCCACGGAACCCGCACCACCTCGACGCCCCGTTGCAATGACTTGGCTTCCGTCTCCGTCATGCCACACCACGCGACTTCCGGATCGGTAAACACTACCGCAGGTATCACCGGCGAATCGCCGCCTGGAGTCAATTGGCCCGTCAAGCTGGCTACGACGCGTCTCGCATCGGCCGTCGCCCGATGGGCCAACATCGGTCCGTCACACACGTCTCCAACCGCATAGATATGTGACCGAGTTGTCTGCCCGTGCTCATTGGTCACCACGTGGCCCACGCCATCCACGTCGACGCCGGCCTCGGCTAGTCCCACCCCAACACTGTTCGGTCTCCGGCCGACCGCGACGAGAACCCCATCAAAGGTTGCGGATTCCGGGCCGCCCGCTTCAGGCTGTAAAACGGCATTGACCTGATCGCCCTCAACCGCGAGCGATTCGACGGAAGTATTCAGCCTGATGGCGTCAAACTGGTTCTCCAGACGGCGACGCAATGGCTTCACCAAATCGCGATCCGCGCCGGCCAACAAGTCCCCGGCCAATTCGACGACTGTCACTTTCGAACCCAAACTCGAAAACACCGTACCCAGTTCCAGGCCAATGTAGCCTCCTCCGACCACCAGCAACCGGGACGGAAGATCAGGAAGGTCCAGGGCAGCCGTCGAATCCATCAGACGACTATTGTCCCGTGGAAATTGTGGCGGCCAAACTGGACTCGACCCGGTCGCCACCACCAATCGATCGAATTGCAGAAGACTCTGTTCGCCACGTTTGGTCGTCAGAGAAAGCGTGTGCTCATCCAGCAACTGGCCCTTCGCGGAAATCCACTCGACCCCCCGCGCAGATGCCAGTTGGCTCACACCACCAGCCAACCCCATCACCACTTCATTTTTCCATTCTCGCAGTCGATCAAGATCGATCGTCGGTTCGGGAAACGTGACACCAGCCTCGCTGGCGTCATTGGCTTCCGAAATCACACGAGAGATGTGCAGCAAGGCCTTTGACGGGATGCACCCATCTCGCAAACACGTACCGCCGGGAACGTCCGAATCATCAACAACGACAACCTCGAGGCCGGCGTCAGCCGCCGCGAAAGCACACGGGTACCCACCCGGCCCGCCGCCCAAAACAACCAGCGGAACACGTCGCGGTTCTACCCCGGACATTGTTGCGTCTCTTTTCCAGGACCGCGGGTCCTAGCGAAGTCCGGCCAGTTCCTGCAGCAGGCGCCAATTGCCGAGCCGATCGTCACGTGCCCGACCCAAGGTTTCGGAAGGATTTCCATCTCCATCAAAATGCTTGGCGAAACGTCCCTCGCTGCGACAAAAATCGATGAAGTCGACCGTCTCGCCTGATTTTGGATTCTTCCACCAATCCTCTTTCATGGCCGGATTGCCCTGAAGGCTCAGTCGTTCCCTCAGGCTGTCACCCTTGTCGGGGTCATGAACCAACAATGGAAACGCCCGAGTATCGACGGCCATCTTCGCCTGGTCCATTGCCATGTTGTCAGCCACCCCGTGTTCGGGCTGGCAAGTCGTGTAGCAGTTGATCAGTGACGGACCGTCGAACTCCATCGCTCTGAGAACGGACTTGTAGAAGTGATTGACGTGAGCACACGTCGTCTGTGCCACGAACGTCCGAGGATGCATCATCGCGATTTGAGCGATTTCCTTCCGGAGTTCCTGTTTCCCTCCGATAGCCTTTCCATGAATGCTCATCTTGGTGTTCTGGCCGGTGTACGTGCTGGTGGACGCCTGTCCGCCTGTATTCGAATACACCTGCGTATCCAGGACAAAGACGTTGACGTTCATCCCCGAAGCAAGCAGTCGTGACAGTGATTGAAATCCGATATCAAACATCGCGCCGTCACCACCGATGCACCACAACGGATGGTCACTCCAGCCCAATTGGTCCCAACGTGCTCGAACTCCCATGGCATCAGCCGGGGCATTCTCGAAAAGTGAATTCGTCCACGGAACAAGGTATGGGTTGTACGGATAGGTTGACGTGTACACCGTGTTGCACCCCGTCGCTGCAATGATTCCCCAGCGATCCCCGTAGGTGACACCGGTGGCAGCACACATCATCCGTAACGCTGTCCCCTCACCGCAACCGGCGCAACTGCCAGCCCCGCCGACGTACATGAAGGAATCTTCTTTGAGCATCATGTCGATGAGCACGTTGTCGTTGACGTACGAATCGTCTGATGGGCCAACTTCCTTGAACATGCGATGAGATTTGCGGATCGAAGTCATCAACTCTTCTGACTTCGGAACCATCTTCAATGCCCGATCGTCACAGACCGTGACACACTCAGCACATCCCTTGCATTTGCTCGGATCGATCAGGATCGAGAATCGTCCGCCCTCCTTGCCCTTCTTTTGCGGACCATCGTAGTACTTGCGAGTCTTGGACCACTGCGCTTCGAACATCTCGCGGTCGTCCGCGTCGTCGATCTTTTCCAGTTCTGTGGCGAGATCGCTCTCGGCAAGCACCTTCCCCAGGATCGCCGTGTCCGGGCACTCGGTCACACAGTCCATGCAACCCGTGCAGTTCTCTGTGATATAGATCGGGATTTCCGGCGCCACGTAGCTGAAATCTCTGAGCGTTGCGGTCCCCGCCGGGATAACCGAACGAGCAACCGAGAGATCGGCCGGGAGGCCTTTTTCGGCCACGCCGTCCTCATAACCCTTGATGATCCGCTCATTGAAATCAACAACGTCAAGAACCGGCAAGTCGACAGGAATGAATTCCTTGTCCACCAGGGTCCCGTAACAGTTGT
>CAWVUS010000406.1:0-3581 GCA_963933195.1 uncultured Planctomycetaceae bacterium | reverse complement strand
GTCGTCGGTGTAGTATTCGGCCCAGACGTGGCCGCTGGATCCGTAGAGCCAGCCGGCGACCTGCCGCGCGGGGACACCCGCGGCCCGGCAGAGAGTGACGAAGCAGTCGGAGAAATCCCAGCAGTGTCCGAATTTCTGGTGGATGACTTTCAGAGTGCCCCAGCGTGACCCCGTTCGTCCTGAATAGCGAATATTCTTGCCGGGAGTCAGCCAGGTGAGGATCGCTTTGGCCTTGCCCGCGTTCGTCGAACTGCCTCGGGTGATCCGGTGGGCCAGTGACCTGATGTCCACCGATTGGGAAGGCCATGCCGCGGTCGGACTTGTCAAATTTGGGTCGGGTGTCACATCAGGCTGGCTCAGCCCTGTGTCGTCAACTGTGACTTCGGCCGTGGTCGTGACAAACGGCACGCCAAGCCGAACGGAGGTGCTGGAGAATGTCACGACCACACGAGCGGCATCGGTGGTCCGATTGTCGTCGGTGGGTTCGAAGTGATAGTTGGACAACGTGGGAGCGAGTGTCGGCGAACGCAGTGCCAGGGATTTCGAAAACGTGAAACGCGCCGCCAATTTCCGGATCTCTTTTGATGTGGATTCTTTCGGTTCGGTACTGGCGGCCAGGAACTGATTGAACAGCGTGTTGCAGGCCATGTAGTCGGCCGTTTCGACAGTGGCCAACTGGGCAATGACCCGATACCGGAGTCGTGTTGGCTTGGGTAGGTATCCCAGTTCGTAGGACGTTTTGATCGCCAGGGATTCATCGACGTGCTGTCCGACATATTCGATGATCGTCAGTCCCTCTCTCAGGCAAAAGGGTTCAGGCTTTATCTCCAGTAACGACTCGTGAATCGCCGCTGCGGCCGCATCGTCGTCGGCGAGAATGATGTTGACCTGGATCGGAGACCCGTGAATTGTCAGGTCAGAAAATGTCAGGTCTTTGATCAATCCGTTCAGCTTGTTGCCGACGGCATCACGATCGGCTTCGCTGGCGCGATGGAAGTCCTGGAGAATCACACCCGCTGGCAGGCTGGAAAACGGGGTTTGTGAAGAATCGGCCGAGGCACGGTTCTGTACAGGCCGCGGTGATGGGGCGTTCTCCCGGCAGGAGATGCCCATGCTGGCCGCCACCAGAAATACAAGAACTGAACACCAACACGGGCTGAACCGGCGGGCTGGAAAGACACTGAAACCCATGGTGGGTATTCTAATCGTTGCAGATCGTGTGGCGAACAGGAGCAGAGCAGATGCACAGAACGACAAGAGTCGATGTTCGGAGCTTGCGTGTGGTTGGGTTTGGTGTGTTGTTGAGTGCGGTGATCTGTGCCGTTGGCCTATCCGGCGCCGAAAAGCCGACCGGTGCTGAAAAGCCAACCGGGTTTACCGAACATCTTCTGGCCGGCAAGTTGGGTTATGTGTTTGGAGTGGCAGCTGCCGACCTTGATGGGGACGGTGATGTGGATCTCACGAGCCCCGATATCAAGGACAAAGCGGTGTCGACCCTGTACCTGTTCCGTAACGACGGGCACGGAAAGTTCAAACGTGAGGTTCTTTTTGCTGGGGAACCTGGCTGGTTCGAGCGCCATGTGATTGCTGATGTTGACGGCAACGGTACTCCGGACGTGGCGATTGTGAACAACCAGAAAGGCAACCTGATCTGGTTGTCCAATCCGGGCGGCGACGGCACGAAACCCTGGAAGCGTCATGTGATTACCAACAACTGTCCCCGAGCCTATGACGTGGTCCTGGTTGATCTGGATGGTGATGGAGATCTGGATGCGGCGGCCACCACGTACCGTGCACATGTCGTTGCGTGGTACGAACATCCCGGTAATGCAGCATTGGATCGCGAATGGACCCGACGGGTCATCGATGCCGACATGCACGAATCGCGAACTCTCGCTGTCGGAGATTTTGATCGGGATGGTCGGCCGGACCTGTTGGCCACCGCCGTGGGGGAGATGCCCTCCGGACAGCCCGATTCCACCAAGCACAAATCACGGGTGGCCTGGTACCGGAATTCAGGGGAACCGGCTTCGCAGAAGTGGCAACGCCACATTATCGAAGACCGTTTGCCGGCGGCGGTCCATGGACATCCGGTCGACCTGGACGCCGATGGAGACCTGGATGTGGTGATGGCACACGGGATGCGTGTCGAGGCGGATCCGACGATCTCGCGGCACCAGGTGGTCTGGTACGAGAACACATCGAAGGGAAAGGGGATTCCGCGATGGCGGCGGCACCACGTCGGGAGGCTCCCATTTGCATTCGAGGCAATTGCCGGTGATATCGATGCCGATGGGGATCTCGACATTGCTGCCACGGCTTGGTCAAAGGGAGACCGCGTGGTGTGGTTCGAAAACAGTGGCAGAAACAAATGGGTGCAACACGTGGTTCGCACCGACTTTCGTGCCGCCAACCAGATCATCCTGGTCGACCTGGACGGGGACAAACGGTTGGACCTTGTGGCCGGAGCAGATGACGGATCGCGGCGCGTCCAGGGGGCGCTGGAACTGCGTTGGTGGCGAAATGGGTTGGCCAAAAAGAAGTGAGCTCCGCGATGCGTTGCGTTGTTGCACGGGGAGTTCTACCGTGTGAGATCCGGTTCTGAGAGTGCTTGGAGTGTGAGGAACACGATGTCCGACGACCAGTTGCAAATTGTTTACACCAAGACTGACGAAGCGCCCGCACTGGCGACGCGTTCGTTGCTGCCGATCCTGAGGGCCTTCACCGCGTCGTCGGGGATTGAATTCGATTTGCAGGACATTTCCCTGGCTGGCCGGATTGTCGCGAATATGTCCGACCATCTCAGCGATGATCAAAAGCAAAATGACTCGTTGACCGAACTGGGCGAGTTGGCCAAGACTCCGGCTGCGAACATCATCAAGTTGCCCAATATCAGTGCCTCGATTCCTCAGTTGCAGGCCACGATCAAGGAGTTGCAGGAACACGGATACGATGTTCCGGACTACCCGGAGGACGCCGACGGAGAGGCTGATGAGGAAATCAAGGCGCGGTATGCCAGGGTCCTGGGGAGCGCGGTCAATCCGGTGCTTCGAGAGGGGAACTCGGATCGCCGTGTGGCTGCTCCTGTGAAGGCCTACGCGCAGGCCAATCCCCATCCCATGGGAGACTGGACCAGCGAGATTCAGACTCACGTGGCACACATGAGCGAGGGAGATTTCTGCGGCAGCGAACAGTCTCACGTGATGGCTGCCAGTGGCACGGTCCAGATCGTGCTTGAGACCGCAGATGGTTCCACCGTGCTCAAGGATGGGCTGTCTCTTCAAGAGAACGAGGTGATCGATGCGTCGGTGATGAGCCGGACGGCCCTGCGGGAATTCCTGTCGCGGGAGATTGATGACGCACGTGAACGAGATCAATTGTTCTCGCTGCACATGAAGGCCACGATGATGAAGGTGTCGGACCCGATCATCTTCGGACATGCTGTCAGCGTGTACTACGCCGACGTGTTCGAGAAGCACTCCGCGGTGCTCGCGGAACTGGGAGTCGACCCGAACAACGGCATTGGTGATCTGTATACGAAGATTGAGAGCCTGGGAGATGACAGGGCCGAAGTGGCCGAT
>CAWVUS010000405.1:0-3583 GCA_963933195.1 uncultured Planctomycetaceae bacterium | reverse complement strand
AGCCGCCGACGATCAGGGTGGCGGCGTCGGGGAAGTTGTCCCAGTGCTCCCGGGGACAGACGCTGGGGTGTTTCCAGTACTCATCGCGGTCGGAGTGGGTCAGGATCTCCAGGGCCCATTTCTCGTAGGACGGCACCAGGGCCAGTTGTGTCTGGCCCTGACGGATCGGCATGCGTGTCAGCCACTCGTGGAACGCGGCGGCTCCGAGGTTCAGTGCCGGGTCGACCCAGGGGTCCTGTTTGAGCGCCGCCTGGGTGTTGGTGGCCGAATGCCAGAAGGCCCAGGCGATGAACCTCAACTCCATCGCTCCACCCTGGCGGACGGTGCACTGGTGGGCATCGGCACCACTCATGTTGGGCACCATCGCCACCAGGTTCTTTGGTCCCAACGCGGCCATGGCCGTCTGCGTCCAACCCATCCACGATGTGCCCCAGGTGCCCACGCGCCCATTGGACCAGGGTTGCTGGTCAATCCACTCCAGCGTGTCGAATCCGTCCTCGGCCTCGGGGAACAGGAAGTCGACGTCGCCACCCGATTCGTAGCAGCCACGGCAATCCTGGATCACGCAGATGTAACCTCGCTGGGCGAACCAGCGGTTGTAGCCCAGGGTCGCCTCGACCTCGTCCTTGTTGTAGGGGGTTCGCAACAGCAGCACCGGTGCGGGTTCGGCGAGTGGTTGGCCGTCTTTTGCGGGGTGGAAAATGTCGGTGGCCAGCGTCACTCCATCCCGTGCGGTCACCGGCACATTGCGTTCGACAATCACCTCGTACTCGGTTTGGGGAGGGACCACGTGCAGGGGGTCAGGCATCTTGGGAGTCCGGTGACGGGGAACGAATGGTCGTGACGAGAGATTCTGTCACATCGATTGATACAATGTCACGCCACCACGAGACACCACGTTTCGTTCATACCAGGCCCCAGGATTGAAATGGACCACCGATGATCGCTCACAACTCGAAACGCACAGTTGCTTTCACTTCGAATCGTGCCAGGTTGTTGCTGGCACTGCTGGCGGTTGGACTGGTGTCGCTGACGACCGCGGCGCCGGTCAACGCCCAGGTGCTCAAGGCAGGCGTTGGACGGATGGACATCACGTCACGCACCGGGCTGGTCAACGACCCGTTGTACGCCCGGGCCCTGGTGATCCAGGGCAACGGCACCACCGCGGTGATCGTGTCACTGGACCTCGTGGCCATCGCCGAGATTGGCTACATCAAGAACGATTTTCTGGACAAGCTGAGGGCGAAGCTGAAGAAGGAAATCGGGCTCGATCCCGGTGCGTTGATCGTCAACTGCAGTCACTGTCACGGGGTGCCGTGTGCCGATGTGCTCGATCGGACGGCCCAGGCGGTCAAGCAGGCGGCGGCGAAACTGGTGCCGGTCCGGATTGGCGTGGGGACCGGACACGAGGATCGTGTGCAGGAGAACCGGCGACTGAAGCTCAAGGACGGCCGTGAACTGGACGTGCGGCGAGCCTACTCGTTGCCGCCGGATGCCGAGGTGGTGAGCGCGGGGCCGATTGACCCGGAAATCGGCATCCTGAGACTCGATCGGACAGACGGTCGTCCGCTGGCGGTGGTCTACAATTTTGCGATGCACCCGATCATGGGAGCCTCGGCCGGTGGCAACACGGCCGACATCACCGGTTTCTCGTCGAAGGTGATCGAGGACGCGCTGGGCAACGGGGCCATGGCGTTGTTCATGCAGGGCTGCGGCGGAGACATCAACCCGGCTTTCTACAAGGACATCGACAGTCCTCGCGACGCCGAGCCACAAGGGAATCGGCTGGGGCTGAGCGTGATCAGGGCCCTGGCCAAGATTCCCTCCAGGGAGGAAGGAGTCCTGAGGCGGATCAACCAGACGTTGACCCTGCCACGGGCTGACCACGCCGAACGGATCGCATCGCTGGAGGCCGAAAAGGCCAGGCTCGTCGGGTCGCTGCGGTCGACCTACCTGAATTTTGACACCTTCCTGAAACTCAACAGCAAGTACCGCCTGTCTCCCAAGTTCCCCTCGACCAACTCGCTGAGTTACCTGAACGAGAAGGCGATTGGACGGGAGGACTACAAGCGGATGGATGCGATGAACCTGGCGATGATGCGTCGTTACACGCAAAACGTGCTGGCGATGGAGGACATCACCCGGATCGAGACCAACCTGCGGCTGTTGCGCAAGCACCAGGCCAATGGTCTGAAACTGGGCAAGCGGACGTTCGATGTCGAGGTGGTCGGCTTGCGGGTCGGCGATTTCGTGATGGTGACCTTTCCTGGCGAGGTGGTTTGCCAGGTCGGGTTGAACATCAAGAAAGCTTCCAAGCACAAGCACACCTTCATGGCGGCCTACACCAACGGGTACATCTACTACTGCCCGACGGCCGACCAGATCAAGTCGGCCGGTGCGGCGCAGGAAGACAGCGAATGCATCGTCGCACCCGCGTGGCAGAAACTGTGGGAGACCCGCGCGGCCGAACTCATCGCCCGGCTGTTGAAGTAGGGAGGTCCGGGTGGTCGGCCGGGGCTCAGGCGAGGATCGGCGAGATGGGCCGGCCCCCGTGGGCGATTTCGACCGGGCGGCCCAACTGGTCGGGCACCCGCATCGACGGGTTGATTCCCAGGCAGTGGTAAATCGACGCACAGATGTCGCCGGTGTTGACCGGGTCTGAGGCGATGTAGGCGGCCTGGCTGTCGGAGGCCCCGTGCACGGTGCCTCCCTGGATGCCGGCACCACTGAAGAGCACCGAGTAGCAGTAGGTCCAGTGGTCGCGTCCGGCGTCCTTGTTGTGCTTGGGCGTGCGGCCAAAGTCGCTCATCACCAGCACCAGGGTCTCGTCGAGCAGGCCGCTCTGCTCGAGATCCTCCATCAGGGCGTTGTAGGTGACATCGAGCACCGGCAGGTTGTAGCCGCGGAGGATTCCCTCGTTCCGTTTGTGAGTGTCCCAGCACTCGTACTGCAGCTTCAGCCGTTCGTAGTAGCAGTCCCACGTGACGTTGACGAAGCGGACGCCACTTTCGACCAGCCGTCGTGCCACCAGGGCACTCGAGCCGAACAGCGTGCGGCCGTACTTGTCGCGGAGACCGGGATCGACCTGTTCGAGATCGAAAGCGTCCCGGACCGACGACGAGGTGAGGATGCTCCAGGCCCGCTCGGACTGTTTGCCGAACGAGACGGTTGCCGGTGATCGGCCGACCCGGCGACGCTGGTCGTCGAGCTGGTCGAGGAGGTTCTTGCGAAGGTTCAGCCGGTCGACGGTCATGCCGTCGGACAACTTGCTGTTGGGGATCTTTGGCTCGCCGCGGAGCACCTGCGAGTGGTAGGGCTTGTCGGGTGGGTTGTCGACGTTGGGCGAGCAGACGGTGTAGAGCGGGTCGTACTGCTTGCCCAGGAATCCGCCGTAGGGGCCGGGACGCCGGATCGACTGGCCCCAGCCGAGGTAGCAGGGCATGTAGATGTAGTCCGGCGAGGCGGGGTCGGGATTCAGGTACTCGCAGACCGATCCCATGCTCGGCGGATAGAAGTCCTCGGTGATCGAGATGTTGGGCAGCTTCCGTTCGTAGCCGGTGTAGCTGGGCAGCGTGTTGTGGCA
>CAWVUS010000404.1:0-3655 GCA_963933195.1 uncultured Planctomycetaceae bacterium | reverse complement strand
GGATACCTCGTCGAGGTGGGAGGGGAAACCCGGGTGAAAGGGAGCCGGCCCGATGGCGGGCCATGGCGTATTGGCGTGGAACAGCCGGTTGCGGGGCAGCGAGGGGTTCGTTCGGTCCTGGCTCTGTCGGATGGTCCTCACGGGATCGCCACATCGGGAGACTACAGGAACCGTCGTGAGATGGGCGGTCGAATTGTCTCGCACACGCTGGACCCTCGGAAAGGGCAGCCGGTGGAGCATCAACTGGCCGCGGTGACAGTTGTGGCCGAGGACTGCATGACCGCAGATGCCTGGGCGACGATGTTGATGGTCATGGGGCCGCAGAAAGGGTTGGTGTTCGCAAAAAACAATCAGGTGGCAGCGTTGTTCCTCACGCGCGACGGCACCACGTTTCAGGAATCCACCACACCGCGATTTCAGGCGATCCAGTCCGGAGGGCAGGAGGGCAACTTGTGGAACACCTGGTTGGCCGCGTTGATTCTCGTCGTGTTGGCCGTAGGGGGCCTTGGTGTGGGAGTGTTGGTCCGCGGACGTGGGTTGGTTGGCAGTTGTGGTGGACTGGCCATGATGTGTGACTCCCGCGATGATCCTCTTTGTTCTGCGTGTGGTGTGCGACCGGTGACCGACGATGGTGGGGCGGGGCCAGAGGCGACCAATGGTGCGGTTTGATTACCCGGTTCCGGGGCGGGGGATGTTGTGACGGATGTTGATTTGGTGATTGCCGGAGGGGGAATCGTCGGTTTGGCGACGGCGTATCGTTTCATGGAACGGTACCCCGATCGTCGGGTAACCGTGCTGGAGAAGGAGTCGGACGTTGCCGAACACCAGACGGGACACAATTCGGGCGTCCTGCATTCGGGGATCTACTACAAGCCGGGGTCACTGAAGGCTGAAAACTGCCGCGCCGGAAAAATGGCGATGGAAGCGTTCTGTGAGGAGCACAATATTCCGTTCGAACGATGCGGAAAGGTGATTGTCGCTGTCGATGAACAGGAATTGCCCGCGTTGGAGCGGATACATGAGCGAGGTTTGGCCAACGGAGTGGCTTGTGAAATTATCGGTGCGGAACGACTCGCGGAGTTGGAGCCGCATGCGGCGGGGATCCGCGCGATACACGTTCCCGAGTCGGGGATCGTTGACTACAGGGAAGTTTGCCGAACCTTGGCCAGGTTGATCGTGGACCGTGGAGCGGAACTACGGTTTGACAGTCGGATCTTCGGGATCCGGCAGGAGCCTGACCGCGTCGTTGTGGAAACGACGTCGGGAGACGTGTCGGGAGGTGTGTTGGTCAATTGCACTGGGTTGCAGTGTGACCGGGTGACGCGGTTGGGTGGTGTGAAACCTGAGGCGAAAATCGTCCCTTTCAGAGGCGAGTATTTCGAATTGAAACCCGAGGCCCAGGCGCTGTGCCGCAACCTGATCTACCCGACGCCAGATCCGAAGTTTCCGTTTCTCGGGGTCCATTTCACCCGGATGATTCAGGGTGGAGTCGAGTGTGGCCCAAACGCCGTGTTGGCATTTGCTCGTGAGGGCTACCGGAAGCGGGACATTAACGTCCGGGACCTGTGTGAATCATTGACTTACATTGGGTTTCTACGAATGGCGGCACGTCATTGGCGTACGGGTATGGGCGAAATGTGGCGTTCTTTCAGCAAACGCGCGTTCGTGAAGGCGCTGTCTCGGTTGTTGCCCGAAATTCGCTGCGAACACCTGGAACCGGCACCGGCAGGTGTTCGTGCCCAGGCCCTGTCGACCGACGGGACCCTTGTAGACGATTTCCTAGTCCAGCCGTATGGCCGGGTGGTGAATGTGGGAAACGCGCCTTCACCGGCAGCGACGGCTTCGTTGAACATCGGCCGTTTGGTGGTTGGCCGATTGGCCGAACGTTTCGAATGATTCAGATCGGAGGCCAAAAGTGAACACCGCGGGAGTTGTGGTTTTCGACCACGAAAGACTCTGTGAGTTTTCGCGACGCGTGTTTCAACATTTTGGTGTTGGAGCAGCGGAATCCGAAGAAGCTGCGTTGATTCTGTCACAGGCTGATCTTCGTGGAATTGATTCCCACGGCATTGCGAGACTGCATGCCTATTCGAGAATGCTCGACGGCGGGCGGATCAATCCGAATCCGGAATTGCGGATCGTTAGAGAAACCCCCGGAACAGCCACAGTTGATGGCGACAACGGCCTGGGACTCGTTGTGGGCCCATGGGCCAATCGTCTGGCCCTGGACAAAGCGGAAACCGTGGGGACGGGATGGGTGGCTGTGCGAGGCAGCAATCATTTTGGAATTGCTGGTTATTACGTGTTGGAAGCATTGGCTCGTGATCAACTGGGCTGGGCAATGACGAACACGACAAAAATCGTGGCACCGATGTGGGGTGCAGAACGAATGCTGGGGACGAACCCGCTGGCCATTGCGTTTCCCGGTTGTGAAGAACCGCCCATTGTGATCGACATGGCGTCTCCGGCCGCGGCCTATGGCAAGGTTGAGATGGCCATGCGAGAAGGCAAGCCAATTCCCGAGGGGTGGGCGATCGATTCAACCGGCCAGCCGACTACCGATCCAGAGCAGATGGCCAACGGAGGGGCGATGCTTCCGTTAGGCTCGACCCGCGAGCAGGGAGGACACAAGGGGTATTGCCTGGGGGCGTTGATTGACATTCTCTCGGGAGTTCTCAGTGGCGCAAATTGGGGGCCATTCACGCCGGTGTTCACAACCGATTTTGAAGAACCGGAGCGGTCAGTCGGTGTCGGACTGGGGCATCTGTTTGGGGCCATGCGGATCGATGCATTTATTGATCCGTCCGAATTCAAACGTCAGGTGGATGACTGGATTCGCACATTCCGGAAGACCAATCCGGCGCCGGGTACGGACGGGCCAATTATTCCCGGCGACCCGGAACGCGAAGCCGAAGCCGAACGGAGGACTTCGGGAGTGCCAGTTGTTGCGGCGGTAATCGAAGATCTTCGTGCCGTGTCGCTGATGACCGGCGTCCCCTTCGATTAGCGGACAATTGTGCAACGTGGCATTTGTTTGCGGAGCATGTTTGCCCCGGTTTCGGTGATCGCCGTGCCAGAAATCGTCAGGTGTTTGAGGCTTTCGACGGACTTGAACTTGGCAAGGTCCGCGTCACCAATTTTGGTGCCGGTCAGGTCCAGATCTCGCAGAGCCTTGTGGCCTGCAAAATGTACCAGGCCATCCGCTGTGACGTTGGTGCCTCCAAACCCCACCTGGTAGACCACGACGAGTTTTCGAAGCCGAGGCAACTTTGCCAGGTGTTGAAGGCCGGGGTTGCCCAGTCCGGTAAGACTCAGGTTGAGGTGGCTCAGGTCCTGGAGTGTTGCCAACGCGGAAATGGCCTTGTCGTCCACCCGGGTTGCCATCAGGTTGAGATGTTGTAGCCCGGTCATTGTGGCCAGGCGGGCGAGCCCGGTGCCGGTTATTGACTCTTTTTCGAACCCCGTTTTTGTGAGAACCAGGCCTTTCAGAGACCGAAGTTTGGCCAACTGTGACGTTGATGAGTCCACGATTAGTGGGCAGTTTTCTAGATTCAAGCCCTTCAAGGTACGGCAGGCGGCAAGGTGGCCCGGGGACGCCGCGGTGATGTCCGTGTCAGCCAAGTCAATCAAGGACAGTTGCGGCAATGTTGCGAGG
>CAWVUS010000403.1:0-3658 GCA_963933195.1 uncultured Planctomycetaceae bacterium | reverse complement strand
CGGACCATGTGACCGGCAGTTCCGTCTCGCTTGAAATTCCTTGACCCGTCGGGCCTCGGAAACGCATCCAGTTCTCGCCCCAGGCTGCATCACAAGCGGTCAACCAGCACACAAAACAAAGCGAGATCTCAATTGTCGTTTTCATAATGACTCCGGTGCTAGTGTGTTGATCCTTGTTGTTCTACATCCCCGGTGGCGGTTGTGCATGTGAATCAACCATGCAAACCAATCGTAACCCGTCGTGACCAAGGACCGTAGTGGCATCATGCTACTGGAGTTCCGGACTCGCTGAACCTCGCGATCCTCGAGGCCTTGCTTGCCAGGCAAGGCCAAGTAGCCCACCGCCTTCGCCCGAATACGCGATAACCGGAGTCACGCCGCGAGCGAGGGGCGGGGGCATGGTTCGGATCTGGCGGTTACCGCCGGTGAGTTGAACGCCGGGGCTGGGGTGGGGAGACTGGGGGCGAGTTTCGACGGGTACAATTCGGCCAGCGGGTGAGATAATGGTTTGACATCAATTCTGAAACGGGAGTCAAGCCGCGAGCTGACCTCCCTTTTCTCTGTCATCCGTCTGGCAACAGTATGCCCGGACTGCCGCACACCGAACTTGCGAGACACGATTCGGCGTCGACGATTCGATTGCGAATTTTTCAACGTGAAGGAACTGCCATTCAATGGAGGGACGACGGATGCGGTTTGTAACGACGTTTACGCTCGCGTGGCTGTGTGGGTTGGCAGTGCATGCGGATGACTTGCCGCCGAAGGTTGTGAATACTCAAAACCCGAAAGATGTTTCCCTGTCGCCGCAAGAGTCTCTGGCGCGCATCACCGTGCCCGACGGGTTTCATGTGACGTTGTTCGCTGGCGAACCTGATCTGCGGCGCCCGATCGCGTTCGACTTTGACGATCGTGGCCGAATCTGGGTCATCGAGAACTATTCACATCCTGTCTGGAAAAAAGACGGAGAGACTGATCGCATATTGATCCTCGAAGACACGAATAACGACGGGCGGTTCGACAAACGAAAGGTCTTCTGGGACAAGGGGCGATATCTGACTGGCATGGCGGTCGGCCACGGCGGAGTGTGGATTGGCAACACGCCGGAACTCTCGTTCATTCCCGATCGCGACGGCGACGATGTTCCGGATTCTGAACCCATTGTGATGCTCGATGGATTCCGGGTTTCCACCAACAACGTCCTCAACAACTTTCACTGGGGACCCGACGGCTGGCTGTATGGAGCCCTCGGTGTTGACGATCTGTCACACATTGGAAGACCAGGGACACCCATGGAACAGCGATTCGAGATGAGTCGCGGGATTTGGCGGTTTCATCCGGTCGATCACACCTTCGAGAGAGTCGCCGATGGGATGGTGAATCCGTGGGGAGCGGACTTCAATGAATTCGGCGATCTGATCACGACCAACACCGTCACAGCGCACCTCTGGCACATCGTGCACGGGATGTACTGCGAACGGCGGGTCACGGAACAGGACAATCCGTATGTTTACCGTCGGATTCAGTCCATCACGGACCACCTTCACTGGGGTGGCGGAGCTTGGCATGAGGCGAGATCCGGCAACGGTCACCATTCCGTGGCCGGCGGCGGCCATGCACATTGCGGTGGCATGATCTACCTCGGCGATAACTGGCCCGATAAGTACCGCGGCACGTTCTTCACCAACAACATGCACGGCAACCGAGTGAACAACGACCGGCTTGTTCCCAACGCTTCGACCTACGTCGGTGTGCACAGAGACGACTTCCTGTTCGGCAACGATCCGTGGTTTCGGGGGATGTCGATCAAGTACGGGCCGGATGGCGGCGTTTATATTTCTGACTGGCACGACTTCGGCGAATGTCACGACTCCGACGGCAGCCACCGCACGAGCGGCCGGATCTACAAAGTTGTCTACGGCAGGCCGAAAGGAACCACCACCGATTTGCAGAAACGGACAGCAGCCGAACTGGCCGAACTGCATCTGCACCGCAATGAATGGTTCTCTCGGCATGCGAGACGCATTCTGCACGAGCGTGCGATTCGCGGGCACGATGTCTCGAAAGCGATTGCCCGTCTCCGGAAGGTTTTCCAGGCCACGCGGGAGGAACCGAAACGCCTGCGGGCGTTGTGGACACTCGCCATCGTTGGTGCATTCGACGAATCGGAACTGGTCGGTTTGCTGAAGCACGAAAGTCAGCATGTCCGTCGGTGGGCCGTCCACTTCCTGGTCGACCGGCAGAAACCGCAGGTCAAAACTCAAACTCTTTCGCAACTCGCAAAGCTCGCTCGTGCTGAACCGTCACCAAAAGTGAGGCTCGCCCTTGCCAGCGCGCTGCAGCGAGTCGAACCGGAAAGCCGATGGGCCATTGCATCTGGACTCGCACAGCATGCGGAAGACGACACGGACCCGTACATTCCGCTCATGATCTGGTATGGGATTGAGCCGCTCGTGTCACGGGACACCGAGGTGGCGCTCAAGCTGGCGACGCAGTCCAGGCTCGCGGTGCTTCGAAATCTGATCGTGCGACGTGCGATCGACACGACGGAGCCACCGACCGCGAAGGTCGTGAATGCTGTGATGTCCCAGTCGGACCAGGTTGTGCGTCGTGACATGTTGCAGGGAATGCTGGATGCGCTGGATGGACGCGGGACTCAGTCGGCGCCAAAAGCGTGGCCGAGACTTTACATGCAAGTGTCATCGGCCGCAGATCCGTCGTTGCGATCGGTTGCCGTTCGACTGGCCACGATCTTCGGCGATCAGCAGGCCATCAATCGACTGCGTAAAACGGTTCTCGACAATTCTGTTTCGGACAAAGCCCGCCGCGAAGCTCTTCAGGCGCTGCTAAAAGTGAGCAACGGAGCCTCCATCGAAATGCTGCACGGCCTGACCGCGGGGAGTTCGACATTACAAAACGAAGCGATTCGGGCCCTTGCCATTCGAAACAATGAATCAACTTCCGATGTCCTGTTGGGCAACTACTCCAAATTCAGTACAGCCGAAAAGCAGGACGCGATCGGCGTGCTGACGACTCGACTTGGTTTTGCCGAATCGCTGCTGACTGCGATGGAAGCCGGACGCGTCGACCGCAGAGATGTTTCTGCGTTCGCGCTGCAGCAGTTGCGAACGTTTGATGATCAGAAGCTAAAATCACGCGTTCTGAAATTGTGGGCCGACGATACCGTCAAGATTCAGAAGTCCGAGGAACTTGCGCGACTCCTGAAGCTGATGACACCCGAGAATCTCAGCCGCGGCGATGCGAGAGCAGGACGGCTCGTGTATCAAAAGACCTGCGTCAAATGCCACCGGCTGTTCGGTGAGGGGGGCACAATCGCACCGGACCTGACCGGTTCGGGCCGTAAGAAGGTCGATTACGTTCTGAGCAACCTGATTGATCCCAGTGCCCAGATAGATCCGGCCTATCGACTGACGACATTGGTCACCGAGGACGGCCGATTGTTTAGCGGATTCGTCGTGCGGCAGACAGACAGGGATGTGGTTTTCCGGACACAGGACGCACGCATTCGGCTCTCGATGAAGGATGTCGAGACCATCCGGACATCAAACATCTCAATGATGCCCGAGGGCATGCTACGCACTTTCACCGACGAGCAGGTGCGGGATTTGCTTGTGTACCTTGCAGGCTCCAGCCAGGTGCC
>CAWVUS010000402.1:0-3677 GCA_963933195.1 uncultured Planctomycetaceae bacterium | reverse complement strand
CTGGCACCACTGAGCCGGCAACCGTCGATCAGGCTCGCGTGATTGAGGCGGTCGCTGAAGACCGTGTCGCCTGTTCCGACCAGGGCAGCGACGGAGCCCAGGTTGGCAGCGAATCCCGATGGAAACAGTAGTGCGGACTCTGTTCCTTCAAAGTCCGCGATATCCTGTTCGAGTTGGGAGTACTGTTCGGAGCGCCCGGTGACGAGGGGGCTGGCCCCTGCGCCGGTGGGAATGTCGGCAGAAGCGAGGATCAGGCGGGGGTCACGCGCGAGCCCGAGATAATCATTGGTTGAAAAATCGACCAGTTCCCGGCCGTCGATCAGGCTACGGCCAGGGCCCAGTGATTTCACGAGCCGACGAGGGCGGAACAGGTGGCTTCGTTTCAGCCCCTCCAGGTCGTCTGTCAACCAGGCCGGGTCGCGAGTCATACTGGCGGATCCGGGCTACTCGAAACCGTTGGCAGCTAGCCAACGTTCTGCATCCAGTGCGGACATGCATCCTGTGCCGGCTGCAGTGACCGCCTGGCGATAATAGTCGTCGGCGACGTCGCCGGCGGCAAAGACACCGTCAATGCTGGTGTTGGTTCGTCCGGCTGTGGTCCAGACAACGTAACCAGCCTCGTTGGTTTGAAGCTGGCCGTCGAGGAAGTCGGTGTTGGGGGTGTGCCCGATTGCTGCAAAGTAGCCCGACGCCTCGAGGTCGGTGGTGTTGCTCTCGTCGTCAGTACTACGGATTGTCACTGCTGTGACACCGTCCTGGTCGGTTCCCAGGACCTCCTGGACAACCGAGTTCCATTCGACCTGGATCTTTTCGTTCGCCAGGACGCGTTCGGCCATGATTTTGCTGGCACGGAAACTGTCGCGACGGTGAACGATGTGGACGCGGGATGCGAATTTCGACAGGTAGGTGGCTTCCTCCATGGCACTGTCACCTCCACCGACGACGACCAGGGGCTTGTCACGAAAACGCGGGAGAGCGCCGTCACAAACGGCACACGCTGAAACTCCGGCGTTCTTGAACCGGTCCTCGCTTTCCAATCCAAGGTAATTGGCGCGGGCACCGGTGGCGACGATCACCGAGAGGGCTTCGATCTGTGTGCCGGCGAGCGTGGTCAATTGAAACGGGTGTGACGAGAGGTCGATCGAGACGACGTCGTCGGTCTGGATTCGTGTGCCAAAATTGATGGCCTGCTGCCGCATCAACTCCATCAATTCCGGGCCACTGACTCCCTCACCTGCATGCGGCGCCATATAACGCCGTTTGTCTTCGGCGATGGAGTTGTCGAGATAAGCCGACAGATCCCCGCTGGGGAAGCCGGGGTAATTCTCGACTTCGGTCGTGAGGGCGAGTTGTCCGAGCGGAAGTGTTCCGCGTTGCCTGTTGTCCTCGGTGATCGCGCCCTCGATGACCAGCGGGTCAAGGCTGGCGCGGGACGCATAGATGGCAGCTGTCCAACCGGCGGGGCCGGATCCGATGATTACAACTCGCTCTGCCACGGACGTCTTCTCCTTGGAGATCTTGCAGATGGCAACCGGGGATCAGCGACCATAGCCAAGCCGGGGGCGGCATACAACTGACGTGCCGCGTGCCTCTCGTGACGGCGTGCGTTCGTGGTTGGCAGCTCCCGCCGTGATCGTCGCTCTATGATGAGTCTTCGACAACGATCGGCTTCGTGGCATCAATGCCCAGGGCACAGAGTCCTGAGACAACGAATGCCAGAAGGCAAATTGTCATCATGTTGTTCCAGTCGGACAATACCGGGTTCTCCCCCAAAACAGCGTTATAAATCAATGGGCTGATGGCAGCACCAAGGTTGCCCCACATGTTGCCCCAACCGAGCACAGACCCAACATGACGTCCGCCGACATCCTGCTTGAAAGCCCAGTTGGCGGGGTTACCGAAATCGACCGAAAACGAAACCACGCAGAAGCAAATGGTGTAGGCCACAGCAGAGTTGTATGGTGACGTTTCAGGGAGGGTTGAGAAAAACAGGCAGCAGCCGTAAGCAGCTGCACCGCTGATTTTGGTCGCGAATAACGGCAAGCGGCGGCCCCATTTCAGGCCGACACGAGCAGTTAGGATGTCGGTAGCCTTTCCGCCCATGAGCATTCCGACGACTCCAGCTGCCAATGGGATTCCGGCCAGGAGTCCTCTCTGTTCAATGGGGACCTCGTGAACGTCGCGGAGGTATCTCGGTAACCAGGTGACCAGAAAGACCCAGGCTATGTTGGTGCCCGTCTGCATGAAACAGTCGCACCACATGCTGAAACTCTTGATCAGCTGCATGACCGGGGCACCCCCATCGGCAACGTGCTTTGCGTTGGGGTTTGTGTTGCGACCCTCTTCAATCAACTCCAGTTCCCCGCGATGGCATCCGGGATGTTCGGTGGGATGATTCCGCACGATCAGCCAGTAGAGGCCTGCAACCAAAAAACCAATAGCACCGTAGATGTACATCACCGGACGCCAGCCATCGACATACATTTTTCGGATGTTGTCGGGAAAAGTCGCTTCCAGAATGAGGCGGTTCAGGCGGCGATTTTGTTGTTTGGTCAATGCCGTCCCGGTCGAGGCGAGCGTTTTGAGCGTTTCTCCTTCGCGCGGCAGATCGAGCGGAGCGTGGACCTCCTTGTTGAAGAAGTCGGGACTCTCCATGAGAGAATTGAGGGCCACAAGAAGGGCCGCTGTCCTCGCGGCGGGCAATTCCGGATTGTTGGGTGACTCATCAACGATTCGCGATTGTGTATGTTCGGTGTCGGAATGCTGTTGTTTGGTTGCAAGTGACTGAAAGAAGTGCCTGTCTGCATCACTGAGTAGGATGTTGATTTGTGAGGAAGCGCGGGTGGTTGGATCGCTGGACTGGCCGGTTTTCGGCTTTGCTGGGTTCAACAGGGAACAGAGTCGCTGGGGGGCACGTAAGTCGGAAGTGACTAACCGTTCTGTTGAACCGTCTTCAGAAATAGGAACAAGTGTGACCATCAACAGGGCGGTCAGCGTCGGCGCGATAGCGCCCCCGCAACGGCCACCCAGGGCGACGATGGAACTGGCGGCGGCACGACCTGTCAGTGGTATCCATTTGCTCACCACCGATGCACTTGTCGGGTAGGCTCCAGCCTGGCCGAGTCCGCAGGCCAAACGCATGATCAACAAGCCAAAGAGTCCCGAAACGACGCCCGTCAATAACGTGAACAATGACCACGTGATGATGTAGAGCGACAACATAATCCTTGAGCCGTAACGATCACTAAGCCAGCCGGACGGGACCTGAGCTAGGGCATAGGTCCAAAAGAAAAAACTGAACATCCAGGCGACATCATTCTGGCTGATGTCCAGGTCCTCGCGGATGTAATCCGCGGCGAATGAAACGCAAAATCGATCCAGGTAGAGCAGGACCGCCATCAGCATTGAAACGAAGACGACAAAATATCGTACTCGAGACATTCCACTCGAACCGCCGGCAGAGCGGTCCCCATCCGGGAGGGGATCTGAGTGCTGGGCGGGGGTGGGCGTGGCCATGGAGTGCTCCCGTGTCGAGGCGATGCACCCTAGGCCTCCGATGACCGTGGCGTCAAGCGGTCCGGGCGTTGGTTACGCGAGACGGTAAACATCTCGCTAGCCAACCAAAAAAAAGAAGCGTTCCGGGCAACTCCAAGTCACCCGAAACGCTTCGTATGCGG
>CAWVUS010000401.1:0-3708 GCA_963933195.1 uncultured Planctomycetaceae bacterium | reverse complement strand
CCGCCAACATCATTCTCACAACGCCCCAGGGGCCGGCCGACCTCGAGGTCACCGTGGAAGATGTCCACGTCCTGCGGCCCGACGCCGGAACGCAGCTGACACACACCAACCACTGCCTACATCCCGACCTGTTGCCGGTCAACGATCGATTTCCGGAGTTGATTCAGTCCTATTCGCGAAAAGAACGTGTCGACACTCTCGTGGCCGACGCGGATCCGCCAAACGACCAGCGCGGCAACACGGAGTCCGCCCACCTTGAACCCATCAAGGCCGCGCTCCGAGACCACGATGGACATCCGCGGTCCATTTGCCGCCATCCCAACGACGATCCTGCGACCGGTTTCTGGACCACCGTTTTCTCGGTCATCATCGAGCCCGGAGAACGTCGGATGCATGTCACACGCGGTACACCCTGTGACCGCCCTTATGAAACCTACACGATGACACCACGGTAGTTCGCGGCTCATTCGCCAATCGCTCCCGACCGTTCAATTCTTACCACCCCCCCATTGCGCCGCGCCGTCACCCCCCCTGGCAGGTCCAACGCCGTCCCTCCGATCACCGTGCGGGCCAGGTTGAACCAGTGTGAATAACTCATCGCCTGCCGCGGCCACCCCTGCTGGGTCCAGACCTCCATCAACAACGCCCGCACCATTGGTTCCTGGAGCCGCTCCAGCGAATCGACGGACAACCGGACCACGGATGCGGATTGCTCCAGAATGCACCGACTCCAATTCTCTTCAACCACTTTTCCGACAATTCCAACTGCCTCGGACGACAATCGCGACATCCGCAACAGCGCCTCCCGCACCTGCGGGTTGTACTCCCGCTCCAGGGTGGGAAGCAATTCGTGACGAATCCGGTTTCGCGTCCACCGGGTCTCTGTATTCGTGTGGTCGTCCCGCCACGTTTGGCCCACCGATCGCAACCAGTTCTCAACGTCTGCGCGGCTCAAATCGAGGATTGGGCGGAGCAACTCAAGCCCATTTTCAAGACTCTGCCGCTCAGACATGCCCGCCACTCCCTTCAAACCGGTTCCTCGCAGAAGGTTGTGCAAAACGGTTTCCACCTGATCGTCACGAGTGTGGGCGACCATGATTGCCCCGCACCCGTGGCGTCCGGCAACGTCAATCAAAGCCGCATAACGGCTCTCACGCGCTGACGCCTCGGAATGATCACCCGACAGATCGACGGAGATTGCTTCATAGTCTAGGCCAAGCTGACCTGCCAACTTTCCCACCCATTCCGAATCGGCTGTCGACTCCGCGCCACGAATCCCATGGTCGACGTGCCCCACAACCAGTTTCACGTCCGGAATCACACCTTCGGAGGCTGCTGCTCGTAACAGACCGACGCTGTCCGCACCACCAGACACACCAACAAGAACCGTAGTGACTTTGCACGACGCTTTTTTCCACCACGTGGCCACGTGAGTCGCCACATCCCATGGAGTGTCGTTCTGACTGCTCTGACTGTTCTGACTGTTCATGCCGGACCAGAACCGTTTGAAGTAGGAACCCGCTGGTCACCTTCGGACGACCCTGCCCAACCGTTTGACCACCGAGCGGGCTGTGTTAGACTGACGACTACAACAATTTCGATCATGATAGCGGTCCGGTCAACGGCCGGAACCCATCAGGACACTACTGACTCGTCGTTTGACACTGTTTCACTTGGACTCTCGGAATGACGGCATTCTTTCTTGCCTTTTCGAGCCTTCTGATCGCTGTGCTGGCGATCGCTATGTTGGGCGGCACTGCCGCCCGGCTGGCGACTTCGGTGCGTCCGCGCACCCTCGAAGATTGGCGCCAACACCGTCCATGCACGGCCATCGCGTCTCAGTCCCCGTGGAACCCGGACTACTCACTGTATCCTCCCAACCAATTCTCGGTTTCACACGACCGTGAATTGATTGCGGAACTGGAGTTTCCCCGGATTTGAGGCCCGGACACGCCGGTCTTTGAACGAAACGACAACGGTATTGCTCCTGCCAGGTTCCCCTCGTCAACGGACCGATGAGGTAAACACCATGTATTTGGCAGAAGTTGCAACCACGATCGGCGTCGGAACTGTTGCTTTGATCGTCGGTGTCGTGGCCGCCCTGTTCTTCGAACGTTCGCGTAAGGCCGCCGCCAATCAACGACGTGAGGACATTATTCGCGACGCCGAACGCGAAGCCGAAACCGTCAAGAAATCAGCCGAATTGGCAGCTCGCGAAGAATTGCTCCAACTCCGATCCGATCTGGATTCCGAACACAACCAGATCCGCAACGAACAAAATCAGCAAACTGCTGAACTTGAACGGCGAGAATCCTCTCTCGGAGAACAACAAGAGGCGTTCAAAAAACGCGAGCGGATGCTCGAAGGGACACAGAAGACACTTTCCGACCGGCAAAAATCCATCGACAATCGAGAATCCGAACTCGACCGATTGCTCCATGAAGAACAGGAACAACTCTACAAGATCAGCGGCATGGAACCCGATACGGCAAAAGAAATGTTGCTCGACCGCCTCTCACGGACTCTCAAACAAGACACCGGAGCGTTGTTGATCAAGTTTGAGGCCCAGTTGAAAGAGAAACAGGACGAGATGGCCCGCGAAATCGTCGGCATGGCCGCTCAACGGTGTGCATCCACGCACACTTCAGAAATGACCGTTTCCACCGTCGACATTCCCAACGACGACATGAAGGGACGAATCATTGGACGAGAGGGACGCAATATCCGCGCCTTTGAAAAAAGTACCGGTGTCGATGTGATCGTCGATGACACTCCGGGCGTCGTTGTTGTGAGCGCATTCGACAAGGTGAGACGCGAAACCGCACGTCTTTCACTGATCAAGTTGATCCAGGATGGACGGATCCATCCCACCCGAATCGACGAAGTTGTCGCCGAAACCGAAAAAGAAATGGACGACCACATCAAGCGACTGGGCCGGGATGCGTGTCTGGAAATCGGTGTCGCGGATCTTCACGAACGACTCGTCCATTTCATGGGGAGACTCCACTTCCGAACCAGTTATAGCCAAAACGTCCTCAAGCACTCCCTGGAAGTTGGAGTGATTACCGGTCTCATAGCCGAACAACTTGGTCTCGACGTGCACCTGGCGCGGCGCTGTGGTTTTCTCCACGATATCGGAAAAGCCGCCGATCACGAGATGGAGGGGGGCCATCCCGCCGTCGGCGCCGAACTTCTCAAACGATATGGCGAGGGCGAGGAGGTAGTCCACGCGGCCGCCGGACACCATGACGACATTCGGGTCGATTACATCTACACCGTCATTGTTGCCGCAGCAGACGCTGTATCCGCTTCCCGGCCGGGTGCTCGTCGCGAGTCACTTGAACGTTATGTTCGACGCCTTGAAGAACTCGAAGCGCTCGCCTGTGGCTTTCCCGGAGTCAGACAAGCCTACGCCGTACAGGCAGGTCGCGAAATTCGGATCATCGTGGACTCGGGACAAATCAATGACAGGGAGGCAGCGGCCCTGAGCAAGGAAGTCGCCAAAGCGATCGAGGAGACCATGACCTATCCTGGCGAGATCCGGGTCACGGTTCTTCGGGAAACGAAGGTGGTCGAGTACGCGCGATAGTCACCACTAGCGCATCGCGGACTAACGGTCCCATCTTCGGACGTTCCGGCTCGACATCGACCCTCAAGCCCGCTTCCCGTATCGCCGTTGAGGCCGTTGGCCCCACCGAACCGAGCTGG
>CAWVUS010000400.1:0-3712 GCA_963933195.1 uncultured Planctomycetaceae bacterium | reverse complement strand
CCACGCTGGTAGAAGCGGTGTTCCAGGAACGCACGGACCCTGGCATCCAGTACCGCCCCTCCCAGCCCATGGCCGCCTCTGGTGATCGTCACCAGTGCCACCGGAACTCTCGCACGCTCCAGTGAGGTCCTCAACAACTCCGACTGGTTGTAGGCCACCAGTTCGTCCCTGGTTCCGTGCACCACCAGGAAGGGGGCATCGTCCGGGGTGACGTAACTCAACGGCGACGCGTTCCGACACCGGTCCGGGTGTTTCCGGATCGCGCCACCCACCAGCCTGCTTTCGGGAGAATTCGCCGCGTCGTGATCGATCTGGCTGGGGAAATCATTCATCCTGAGAAAGTCGGTCGGGCCACAAAAATCGATCACCGCCGCCACCCGGCTGTCCAGTTTCGTGTGCGGGCCCAGCGAGCCCTCCAGTTGTTTTACACCACCGGAGACACCCAGCATTGCCACCAGGTGGCCGCCGGCCGAGTGGCCGTAGACGGCGATCCGGTCGGGGTCCATCCCGAATCGTTCCGCATTGGCTTTCAGCCAGCGGATCGCCGCCTTGCAGTCGTGAATCTGTGCCGGCCACCGCACCTCACCGCTGAGCCGATATCCGATCGTGACCCCGATGTACCGCCCTCCCGCAACGAACCCCGCCACCCGGCCCAGCCCGTCCCGCTTGTCCCCGTTCTCCCAGCCACCACCGTGGATATAGGCCACCACCGGCAACCGCGTGTCCGCCGGACGTCGAACGGGAAGAAAAATGTCGAGCCTGTGTCGGGGGTTCTTGTCGCCGACATAATCCACGTCGTAGATCCCCTTGACGCCCTCGGGCAACCGGGGACGACGCGTGAGAAACGCGACATGTTCCGCCAGGGAGATGAAGCCATCCCGGTTCGTATCAACCCGACGGAAATTTCGCCGTACCGCCTTGGGCAGTTCCGACTCCACGAGCCGTCCGTCCTTGTTTCGATCCCACTGCCGAAACAGTTTCTCGGCCGACGAATCGGCCGCGCCAACCAGCAGCAACGCCAAAACCGAACCACACCATCCCGGGTTCCATCTCATCATTTCTCCTCCCGCCGTGGCTCGACGTCCCAGAGATGCCGAACAAAAAAGTCGCGTCTGCGTCGGACACCGTAGGAACCGCCGATGCCATGGCCACCGCCGGGTATCACCAGCATGTCGAAATCTCTATCGGCCTTCACCAGCGCATTGACCACCTGCATCGTCGACGCGGGATCGACGTTGGTGTCGAGCTCGCCAACGATCAACAGCAGGTCCCCCTTGAGACGATGGGCCTGTGTGACGTTGGACTGTTCGGCGTAATGAGGACCGATCGGCCACCCCATCCAGAGCTCGTTCCACCAGATCTTGTCCATGCGATTGTCGTGGCATCCGCAGTCCGACACGGCGACCTTGTAAAAATCGCTGTGGGCCAGCATCCCTCGCAACGCACTCTGGCCACCGGCCGACCCGCCAAAGATTCCGACTCGCGAGAGATCCATCCACGGACGGTCCTTCGCGGCAGCCTGCATCCAGAGAATTCGATCGGCAAAACCAGAATCTCCCAGGTTTTTGTGGCAGACGTTGTGAAACGCCTTGGACCGGTTGGAGGTCCCCATGCCGTCGACCTGGACCACGACAAATCCCAATTCGGCCAGTGACTGGGTGTCATGCCAGGTGCGAAAATTCTTGGGGACAAACGACCCGTGAGGCCCCGCGTAGATCTTCTCGATCACCGGATACTTCACGGTCTTGTCAAAAGTTGTCGGCCGATAAATCACGCCCCAGATGTCGGTCTTTCCATCCCTGGCCTTGGCGACGAATCGTTCGGGACGCTGCCAGGCGGTCTTCTTCAGGTCTCCGATGTCGGCCTTTTCCAACCCGCACACGCGACGACCCGTCTCGGCATCACGCACCACGGCCTGCTCGGGATGATCGACCCGGGACCACGTGTCGACCAGGTATTGGCCACCGGATGAGTAGCGAACCGTGTGAGTCCCATCGCCACCTGTCAATCGGACCAGGCCGGTGCCGTCGAAACCGATTCGACAATGGTGAATGTGATACGGGTCCTCATCGGCATCGATCCCACCGGCACGGAACCAGATCCGCCGCGACTGGGAATCCACCCGGTCAACTCCCCGGACGACCCAGTCTCCACGGGTCACCTGGTTCTTGGCCACTCCTGTCGTGGCATCGAGCAGGTAGAGATGATTCCACCCATCCCGTTCAGACATCCAGATCAGTTCGTTGGTCTTGTCCAGGTAGAACAGGAACTGCTTGTAGGCGTAATCGATGAACGTCGGGCTGTTCTCGTCGATCACCGCTGTCGCCGCTCCGGTGCCTGCATTCACCCGGATCAACCTCAGCACCTGGTGACCCCGCTGGTTGTAACGGAACGTGAAGTTGCCGCCATCAGCCGCCCAACGGACCTCTTTGGTCCGCCACGGATTGGCAAACAGCTTGTCGGAGACCCGAATCTCACGACCGACGGCCACGTCAAACAGGTGCGGCTTGGTCAGCGGGATCTTATCCCCGGGCTTGAGATAGTCCCGGGATTTGAGCTTTGGCTGCAGTTGATCACCCGGTGACGACTCGACCATGTGGATTCGCCGCTTGTCACCCACCCGGGTTCGCATTGCCACCAGTTTCGAGCCATCAGGAGACCAGTAGACCCCGTCGGACCAGTCAAACGCCGGGGAACCCCCATGGCTCAACGGCACCTCGTTCCCGCTCTTGCGATTCCTCAGGTGCAGGTCATGTTTCTCGATGAACACTTCCCATGTCCCGTCGGGGGAACGCCGATTTCGAGGCGAATCGAACCCGGGCCGCTGCCAGCCGGCGGGTTCCTTGTCCGATCCGGCATCAAAATTGTCAGGCTGCCTGGCCTCTTCCAGCGAGCAACTCTTGAGCACGCAGGTCCACCCCTTGCCGGCGACCCGGAACCAGCATGTCAACCGGTCCGGAGAAAACCGCAACTGCTCCAGCGGCAGCCGATCCTTGTCGAATTCCTTGCCCGTCGCCTCCTGGAGAGCCCCGGCCAGGTCGTCGTGCTTGAACGCCGGCCGCCGCCGTCCTCGTTTCACATCAACCAACATGAATTCGTGGCGACCGTTTCCCCGGTCCACCCGGTACCAGGCTCCCTGGTCGTCGGCAAACCACCGCGGCCGAATCCCCTGGCCATGGACCGTGTTGGCAACACGCTTCTGCAGATCCTGCGCGCGTTGGTAATCCTCGAGAGTCCCCTGGGCGGAGAGTTGTGACGTCCCGAGAACGAGAAGTGCCGGAACCAGTAGTAGCGTGAGCCTTGGCGAGCGGCGCATCCAGCGAGTCCTGTTTATCTGGTGTTTCGAGGGCCGTGTCGAGTTGACGCACGATCCGGCCAGTGGGGATCATTGTCGTCTGGACTCCGGGGTTTGCTCAACCGAGCCGGCACCTGTCGGGTATAATCCGAACCACGGTTTTCACTGTCCCACTTGTTCCCCTGACTCGCCGGAACTCCCATGTCGATCCGTTCCCTGCTGCTGTTGTCACTCACCACCACCAGCCTGTTGGCCGCCGAGCCCGAATGGAACCAGTTCCGTGGAGGCCGCGGGGATGGAACCTCGAACGCGACAGGGATCCCCACCAGTTGGAGCGAGACAAAGAACGTCCAGTGGAAGACCGAGATCTGGGGCAAGGGCTGGTCATCACCGGTGACCTGGAAAGACCGCATCTGG
>CAWVUS010000399.1:0-3726 GCA_963933195.1 uncultured Planctomycetaceae bacterium | reverse complement strand
AAGAAGAAGTGTGTCTGGTCCTGGTAACGAAATTGCCAGGCAACGTGATGCCAGTTGTTGTTGGTGATCATCACGGGCTTGGCACCAGTGAATCCGGGGGAAACATACGGCAGCAGAATGCCGCTGGTATCGTGGTTGGGATCCTTTCCGCGGGGTGATCCCATGAATCTCGCCCACGGTATGATGCCGCGATTGAGTGCGCCCTCGCCGCTCTTGCTGTGCAGGCCAAAGCTCCAGCCGCCTCGCAGTCCGGTCGGCAACGAAAAGCCTTCGTCGTCGGTCCCACAGAGATTGAGCGCTGTGCGTCCGGTATCCAGCCCGCCACGGCCCTCATATTTCACCCAGGCTTCAACGGTCCACGCTTTCGTGCAGTTCCGCAAATGCAACTTGTCATGGTTTGCCGGGCCGACGAGCAGGTTGGGATCATCGTCCTTGCGTTCGAATCGGGCAGTCGCGCCGAATCCAGCGCGCCGTCCCCACAGCCCTCGCTTGTTCGCATGCAGCGTCAGCGATTTGTCGCCCAGGGCATCGCGAGTCTCGTTGCCGGCGCCTTCATCAAAGTGATACAGCACGACGGTTTGTTCGTCCGGCTCAAACGGTCGCTGCCGCGCATCCTCAGCGTTCAATCGCGGCGAAAAGACGACGAGGGCAGCCAGGCCTGGAAGAACACGCACGCAGAAAGAGCAGCCCAGTTTGTTCATCACAGAAACCTGTCCCAATGAGTTACGACGTCCAGTGTGCGAAGAGGCGACTCGACACATGGACTCGCCCCGGGAGTACAGGTCAAGCGATGGCCAAACTCAGTCTTTCCGCTCGACGACTTCTCCACGTACGCCCAGAGATAGTAGCGAAAGCCGCGTGATCGTTGACCGGTTGCGGGCCGAAAATCGGAGTTCGAACCAGGGCATGCCGGCGACGGTTTTGGTCAGGTCGAAATCGCGTTTCGCGTTTTCCAGGTCCTGGTTTCTGGCGAGGCTCACGAACTTCTTGTCGCCGGTTTCCGGTGTGCGGATTTCGATGGCGTTGCTCAGCATGTCCTGATCAAACGCAATCTTGGGACTCGTCAGGACCGCGGTTTTGAAGACGCCGCCGTCGGATGCTTCGAAGCGGTAGATGATCTGTCCCGATCCACGAGGTGGGAGGTTGAGTCCCCATTGCCCTGGAAGGAAGCCGGCGAGATGCTTCGAGTGAATGGCCGAATTGCCTCCGCCGGAGAATCCGTCCGAATACCGGAAACGCCCGACTCCGTACACAGTCCGACTCTTGAGAACCGCGAGGCTCGCAATCAGTTTCTTGCGGAAGTTGGCGTCGATCAAATACTCGTTTTCGGGTCGCGAGAGGATTTCGATCTCCTCTTCGTAATTCCGCTGGGCCAGGTTCAACAACTCGCGGTTGCGCGACTTGAAGAAGCGGTTCATGGCGTGACGAGCTTGCAGGTGGAGCGCAACAACCCGTTGAGCCCGCTCGACGTATTGGATCCGTTTGAGGAGATCCGGGTCCGCTCCATCCTTGACCGCGGCCTCGACCTGCTGCACGGCCCGGGCCATCAAGCGGTCGGCTTGATCAACGATCTTGGGGCCGAACGTGCCAACGACGTCCGACGTCGTGTAATACGTGCCACTGGCAGCAGTCTCTTCCAACAGCTTGTAGTATCGGAGCATCGTTTGGGACGCAGGTCCGTAAGCGAGTTCGCAGAATTCCGCGACCAATTCGTCGACGTCCAACGCAGGGTCCCAGGCGAGTCGCGAGTAGAGGTACAGGTTCAGGCCCTGCGTGCCCCAGTTCGGCTGGCTTTGGCTGTAGACACCTCGCACTCCATTTTTCACGAAATGTGGGAAATCGACGCGAAAGCAGTGTGTCAGCGGATAGTACAACCAGTGGTTGTACGAAGTGTAGTAGAGATAGAGGTGGATGGGATTCCCGAACTGAGACCACGACTCGAGCGCGTCGCGAAAGCGTTTCTGTCGTGGATGCGTGAGAGGCTGGGCGCGATCGACATTCCATTGTGGAATCCAGAACACGATGTTCTTTTCCGGCTTCACCTTCAGCGGTGGGCCGACGCAATGGTAGTCGGCGTAGAACGTCACGAACCGTTCGGGGTGTTTGTCTCGAATCGCTCTGGCGACCTGGTTGGCCAGTTCGAGGATCAGGTCGGAATGGTTGTGCGGTGCGAATCGCAGCTTCGCGCATTTGACGCACTCGCAGAATCCCTGGTTGCCGTCGTTCGGGCTGATGCACACGAGCCGCGCGTCGCTGTTTTTGCACCAGTCGTCGCGAGCCCTTTCAATTGCCATCCGGATCACATCCGGGTGGGTCGTACAAAGTTGCAACCGGTGACGCCGTCCCTGCCAGAGGCCGAAGTATTCCGGGTGATCCTTGAAGCGGTCCGAATGGACGATGGACTGGTAACTATGCCCGTTGCCGATGTGATCCCAGCCGCCCATGCGATTCCGCCGAGCCCAGGATTGCATACTGTCCCTCCAGTTCGCGTCCATCTTGTTCGGACTGACTGCCAAACCACCGCGACGGTCGAAATACGGAGCCAGGGTGCGTCGTCCGGTTTGCACCGACACGGTTGTCTTCCGAGGCACGATTTCCCAGACGACTGACGGCTGTAGCCAACGGACGCCCAGTTGCTCCAGCAACAAATACACCGCGTGTCCCGTCGCGGCGTCGTTCCGCCCGACCAGGACGATGGCCTGTTCAGTCACCTTGATGACACAGGTTTCTTCGCTGCGGTGTTTCGCCTGCGATAGTTCTTTCTGCAATCGACGCCCCTGTTCTGTCCGCCCGATCTCGACCCGAACGCCCTGTGGCTGTTCCGATTCGGCCACGATGGGCAGCGTTGCACCTGACATTCGTTTCAAGCAGCGTTGCAAGTCGAGGCTCGCCGATTTCTCGATCTGCGTCGGCGCGTTGGGCAAGACAATGGTTGCTGATGGCCGGCCAGTCTGTACCAGGCTCAACCGCTCGGCGGCAGCGTTCGTCCGAACGGCGAACGCCACAACCAGGATCGCACCGATGGTCAACTTTGCGGAAGGCTGCTTGTGCATGATTCAATCCGTAGGCCCGGTGATAATGGTCAGAGAGTACATGTTACTCAACTCGAAACAGGCACGTTCGACGTCGCTTGTCGGGATCCAATCTTTTACCAGAATGAGCCATCGTTGTGGGTTGGCGAACCCTGTCCGATTTCTTCAAAGATCTGCGTCTCCGGTCTGCAACGGCTTGTGCTTGCGATCAGGATGATAGGCGTCGAGACTGGGCACAGAATATCTCCTCGTGGAAGCACTCGTTATGGAACGTATCATTGGAATGCTGTCCCTGGTCTCGGTCCTGTTCCTGGCGAGTGCCAACAGGGGAGATGCCGACGACGTGAAACGTGCCGGCGGCGATCTTGGCCCAGGTGAGAGTGTCCGGCATGATTCCGGTCGCCGGGGCTCTGAGGTGACATGGCCTGTCAGACCCTGGCCCAACCAGACCCATCGACTCCGCAAGGACTTCCTGGTCGAGTCCACCAGGGACGTTCAGTCGGCTGATCTACACATTCTCGGAGCGCTGCGGGCTCCGGACGGACACTTCAGTTGGGACCGTTGGAAATGGGTCTGGTTCTCGCTGAATGGGCACCAGTGGGTGCGACGCGTCGAAGACGTTCCGTTGCTGCGGACCCGCGGAGTGGTCAACTGGAAGAAGGCGTCCTGGGCTGTCGTCCGGGTTCCCAACGCC
>CAWVUS010000398.1:0-3726 GCA_963933195.1 uncultured Planctomycetaceae bacterium | reverse complement strand
GCGTGGTAGCCATCTCCCTCTTTGCCAAAAATCTCGTGCAACAGGTCCGAAGCTCCGTTGATGACCAGGTGCTGTTCAATGAAATCCTGCGTCGAGTTCACGCAACCGAGCAGCTTGATCACTCGGAGTCCATCGAGCGTTCCCACCTCGCGATGGACGCTTTGAAGCACCTTGACCGCGCAGTCACGGGCGGCGTCGTAGCCCTGTTCAACCGAGAGGTCGCTTCCGAGTTTGCCCTTCATGTCGCTGGTGTGACCGGAACTGAACAACAGGTTGCCCGATCGGGCACAGAGGTTGAGGTAACCGGGTTCCTGGTCGGGGAAAGTGAGTCCCAGTTCAAGTGCTTTTTGTTCGGCTCCCATCGGTGATGCTCCCGGGTGTCTGGCGATTGGTCAGGTTTCAGCAACGGGGCCATGTGCCCGTAGCAGGCTACAGCATGGCGGATCGGAGGTTCGGTTACAAACCTCCATCATGGGCGCCAGTCGCTGCCCCACGTGGTCCGACCGTCAGTCAAGATCAAGACCGAGGTCTCTGACGGCCGATGGGAGAAAAGAGACGCCCGTTGTGACCCAGGGGCCAACATCATGCTGCGATCCATTTTTCTCTCTGCTGGTGTCTTCGTCGTACTGGTCGGAGCCAGCCTGTTCCAGGTTGACCGGGTGGTACTCAAGGGCGAGGGAGAGATCCAGGAGGATCTGTTCGGATTGATCACCGCCGACGAGTCCGGGCGACACGTGATTCAGCCCCCCGACTGGGCACCATTTAGCCTTGTGGCCATCGGTGGAGTGACCTGTCTGTATGCCTTTGCCGTTCCAACTCGTCGCCGCGAGGGCTAGTTGTTGTCGGCCAGCAGGAGTACCGACCACAGGCTCGGGTCGCGGTCGTAAGGGAATTCGTCGGATGTGGCCAACAACTGGTCACCCAGTTCTTTGTCACGGACGTGATAGGTGAAACCGACGGCATCGATCGTGTCGGTGTCCCAGCCGTGGAGCGCGTCGGAGCCAATCCAGGCTTGCAGTCGGTAGCCGTCGGAGAGCAGTCGTGATTCGATTCTCATCGCCTCTTCTGGTGGTGGTGGAGATTCTTCTCGAGCCCGTGCGATGGGACGACTGATGATGACCGGGCGGTCCTGCTTGGGGCCGCCCCCGGACGGCAACAGTGTCACCGCGTGGCAGAATCGAGAGGCCCTGTGAATCGTCTGCGTATTGCGTGTGTCGATCCAGAGAGTCAGGCCGTCGGAAATGTCGGGCGTGGTCTCTTGGCAACGGACCGGGCGGTGTTTTCCGTTCACGTCCAGTTGCACACCCATCCCCGTGTCATGCCATCCCAGTCGCAGGGTGGCAAAGGCCGTCGCCGACTCGGTGCTGGACGTTTCCGAAAGCGAGTCGAGAGTGGGCAGCGGGGTGATGTGATCCAGATCGGGAAGCGGTGAGTCCTGGCCGGGGCCCCGGTCAAGACGTTCCATGCTCAACTGGTAACGGAACAGGAATCCACCGGGAAGGACTCGGGCCATGATCGTGTGACGATTGCGAGGTTCAGGTTCTGCGGCGCGAGGAGATGAGTCGTGTCGCTTGAGCGTGTATGGTACGCGGCAGTCTTGATCCTCGACAGGCCTCCAACAGATGTCCACCCGGTCACACCAATTGCCCCGTTCTCCGGTTTCCCCGGCGGACAGGATGATCCGGGTCCGGGGTGCGCGGGTGCACAATTTGCGTGACCTCGACGTCGACATCCCTCGCGATCAATTGGTTGCGATCACCGGAGTCAGTGGCAGTGGCAAGAGCACACTGGCACTGGAGGTGATTTTTGCCGAGGGCCAGAGGAGGTTCCTGCAGGGGCTGACTCCGGGACAACGCAGCCGACTGGATCGCTGGGAACGATCGGAGGTGGACCTGGTCGAAGGGTTGCCTGCCGCGGTTTGCATCGATCAGCGATCCGGGTCGACCGCGGCTCGGAGCACATTGGCGACAATGACCGAGATTCACAGTCACCTGAGACTGTTGTTTGCTCGAGCCGGACAAGTTCACTGCACCGGTTGTGGACGTCGGCTGGAATCTCGCAGCCCACAGGCCATCGTTGATGTCCTGCTGGGATTGGGTGAAAAGCGCCGCGTGATGTTGCTGGCCCCGGTTGTTTCGCGGCGGCGGGGCAGGCAGCTTGAGGTGTTCGAGCAGTTGTCCACTGAAGGCTTTGTACGAGCCCGGGTCGACGGGGAACTGGTGGAACTCTCGCCTCCACCAGAACTGGATTCTCACCGCGACCATTCGATCGACGCCGTGATTGATCGGGTGGTCATACGAGACGGCCTGGGGCCTCGGTTGCAGGACTCGGTGGAATTGGCCCTGAGAGTAGGCTCGGGGCGACTGATTGTGAGTTGCGAGACGCCAGATGGCGGATGGGATGACACGCTGTATTCCAGTCGCCTGGCCTGTGGTGATTGCGAGTGGAGTGCTCCACCGATTGAACCACGGACATTGAGTTTCAACAGCCCCGAGGGAGCCTGTGAAACCTGCCGCGGCCTGGGCCGTGTCGGGGAACCGGGCGAAGAGAGGGACTGTTCCGACTGCGACGGCACGCGGCTGCGGCGACTGGCACAGCAGGTCACCATCCAGGATGACTCGATCGTGGATATTTGCCGGTTGAGTGTTCGGGAGGCGCACACCCGGCTGTCCGAGTGGCTCGAGTCGATCGACGATGACGGCACACCGGAATCCGCTGTCACCCGCAAGGTGCTCCCACATCTTGTCTCGCGACTGGGGTTTCTTGAACGTGTGGGCCTCGACTATCTCACGCTTGATCGCTCCACCCGCACGCTGTCCGGCGGCGAATTCCAACGGTCTCGCCTGGCCGGGGCGTTGGGCTCGGGATTGATCGGTGTCGGTTACGTGCTCGATGAACCGACCATTGGCCTGCATGCCGCCGATACGCAGAGGTTGGTGTCCTGTCTCGAGGATCTCAGAGACCAGGGCAACAGCGTGTTGCTTGTCGAGCACGATCTCGCGGTTTTGCGTCAGGCGGACTGGATCGTCGACCTGGGGCCGGGAGGTGGTCGTCGTGGGGGGCGGCTGGTGGTCTCGGGGCCTCCAGAGGAAGTGATGGCCTGTTCCGAATCGGTCACCGGTGCTCACCTGGCCGGTCGCTCGGCCGAACGCCCACGGCAACGGCGGGAGGTCAACCCGGGCAATGCGCTGGTTCTCCGCGGAGCGAATCTCCACAACCTCAAGGATCTTGAGGTGACGGTTCCGTTGGGAGTTCTGTGCGCGGTGACCGGCGTCAGTGGTTCGGGGAAAACGTCGCTGGTCAGTGGCACGTTGGTTCCATTGCTCTCGGCCGAGTTGTCGGGGCGGAAATTCGAGGACGCCGGGACTCCAGCGGCCGAACTGGTGTGGCCGGACGACAGGGAGCTTGAACGGGTCGTGTTGGTGGACCAGTCATCACTGGGGCGGTCACCGAGATCGACCCCGGCCACCTACACCAAGATCTGGGACGAGATACGAAAAGTGTTCGCGAAGACGAGAATGGCCCGGGCCAAGGGATTTGACGCGCGGCGGTTCAGCTTCAACACCGATCCCGGACGTTGTAACGAGTGCAGTGGGCGAGGCCACGTGACCGTGGAAATGCAGTTCCTGCCGGACCTCGTGGTTCCATGCCGGGTGTGCGAGGGACGGCGGTTTGATGCCGAGACACTTCGGGTGAAATATCGGGGCAAGAGTGTTGCCGAGGTCC
>CAWVUS010000397.1:0-3732 GCA_963933195.1 uncultured Planctomycetaceae bacterium | reverse complement strand
GCAAGCCGGTGCTCGGCATCAACGGGGTTGACCACGACAAGGGTTGCACCGTGACCGACGTGAATCCGAACATGCCGGCGGCCAAGGCGGGGGTGAAGACCGGCGATCTGATCGTGGGAATCGACGGGCGGGATTTCCAGGGATTTGATTCCCTGTTCGACCATGTCCAGAAGAAGAACCCCGGTGACAAGCTGAAACTCTCGATCCGGCGGAAAGGCAAGCCGGTTGAAATTACGGTGACTCTGGCAGGAGGCCGCGGACCATGAGTCGCGTTGTGTCGTGGTATGCAAAACTGCTGACGGTCGTCCTGGCATCGGTGCTGGTCGCCGAGGCCGCCGCGCCGCGGCGGTTGCCCCGGGATCTCTACAAGAGCGGTGCGGCGATTCGCAACGCGTTTCGTCCCATCGTCGAGTCGCCGAATCGAGCCACCGTGGCGGTGCTGGTTGATGGGCGGCAGAAGGCGCTGGGTGCGATCGTGGCGGCCGATGGCTGGGTGTTGACCAAGGCGAGCCAGATCAACGGTATCAATGGCGGGGCGATCAGTTGCCAGTTGCAGGATGGCACCAAGCACTCGGCACGCCAGGTGGGATTTCATCCCGAGCATGACCTCGCGATGCTCAAGCTGGACGCCACCGGGTTGCCGGTGGTCGAGTGGCAGACCGACGAGGATCCGTCGGTCGGGTCGCTGCTGGCCACGTGTGGCCCGAACGAACTGCCCGTGGCTGTCGGTGTGGTCAGTATCCACCGACGGCGGATCCCACACCTGTTTGGGTTTTTGGGGATTGGCTTTGAAGACATTGCCGGCGGAGCCCGGATCTCGCGGGTGATGCCCAACAGTGGAGCCAGCCGGATTGGCCTGAAGGCCGGCGACGTGATCCTGCGGGTTGCCGGCACTGCGATTCCTCGCGGCGAGGTGCTGCGGAACCAGATCCGCAAGTTCCGGCCCGGTGAGATCCTGCCAATGCGAGTGCGTCGCGGGAAGGTCGAGTTCGATACCAACGCGAGGTTGGGATCTCCTGCACAACACATCCAGGATCGCAGCATCTTCATGAATAAGCTGGGAGGGCAGTTGAGTTTTCGCAGAGGCGGTTTTCCCAATGCGTTTGCTCACGACACGGTGTTGAAGCCCGAGCAGTGCGGGGGGCCCCTGGTCAATCTGCAGGGGCGAGCCGTGGGGATCAACATTGCGCGAGAAGGACGCACCGAATCGCACGCGATACCCGCCCAGGTCATCATTGGGCTGCTCGACGACCTGAAGTCGGGCCGAGAATTCGCCGCACCTGCCAATAAACTGGGATCGGTTGATCCACCGGCGGTACCGCTGCCGCACTAGAGAGTGACGGTGCGTGAGCCGTCATGGGGCAGGTGGCGTGATCTGTCTCAGGCCGCCCGACGGAATTCCTGGGTCTCGTGGCGGCCCACGCCGTTGATACGGGCGTAGACGTCATCAAGCACCCAGTGAAACGCGACCAGGTGAACACTCTCGACCAGTCCCATGTCATCCGAGGGGACGTGCAGGTTGTGGTCGGCCAATTGCTGCAACTGGCCCCCGTCGAATCCGGTGACACCCCACGTGGTCATCTCGTGGTTGTTGGCCCAGTCGACGGCTCGCAGGACGTTGGGGCTGTTGCCGCTGCCACTGATGGAGATCAGGATGTCTCCGGGTGAGGCGAAGTTCTTCAACTGTTCGACAAAGATCCGCTCGAATCCCTCGTCATTTCCCCACGCCAGGATGTAGGGCGTGTTGTCGGTCAGTGACAGCACCTTGAGCCGGGGCATGTTGTCGTTGTTGAAGTCCACGGGATCCAGGGAACTCTTGCCCAGGTCCTCGCAAAAGTGCGATGCGTTGGCTCCGCTTCCCCCGTTACCACAGATGAAGACGAAGTTGCCGTCGAGCCAGGCTGAGTGAATGTGCTCGGCCATCGTCTCGATGGATTTCAGGTCGAGTGATTCGAAGGTCTCGCTGCAGAGATTGAAGTACTCGCGCGGACTCAGTTGGGCACCGATCATGACGGGACTCCGTTCATGCCGAGGAAGGGGTTCAGGCGGCGGGAGGGTATCAATTTGACCAGGAACTGAGAAGACCGAGTGTCGGGCAAGCGGAGTCTCGAGAACCCGGTGCCGCGAACAACGTCTAGATTGATGCTCTCCAAGGATTCCTATAGAACGGATCGCTTCCCTAACGGAGAGCGTCGTGATGAACAGCGAGCCAGCCTTCAGTCCCTGCCTGCGGCTTCATGACGACGACAACATCGTGGTGGCGCGTGTTGAGGTTCCCGCCGGGACGAGTATCCCCGATGGGGCCAATGGAGACACACCGACGGGGTTCACGGCGTCGGAGCCGATTGGCCTGGGACACAAGGTCGCCTCGAGACCGATCGCCGTGGGCGAACCGATCCGTAAGTACGGACAAGTCATTGGGTATTCCACCGAGCCGATTGCGACCGGCGAATGGGTGCACGTTCACAACGTGGAACCCGGCGACCTGGATCTCGATTACGCGTTTTCTGCCGATGTCCCGGCACCGCCGGATCCGATTACCGATCGAACCTTCCAGGGTTTCCGTCGCGCTGACGGGAAGGCCGGAACGCGGAACTACCTTGGTATCGTCAGCACCGTCAATTGTTCGGCCACCGCCTCGAAATACGTCGCGAGAGCCTTTGATGAGGGGTTGCTGGAAGATTATCCGAATATCGACGGCATTGTTCCCCTGGTTCACCAGGGCGGCTGCGCGATGCAATTCGGTGGTGACGATCATCAGCAGTTGGCGAGGACCCTGGCCGGGTTTGCCAAGCACCCCAATATCGGTGGTTACCTGGTGTTGGGACTCGGGTGCGAGACCGGACAGGGCTCGTTCCTGGTCGACAATCATGGGCTGGTGCAATTGCAGGGGCTGGAGGGTGCGGAGGATGGCCCGGATTCGGCTGCGCTGGTGATGAACATCCAGGACGAGGGGGGTGTGAGAAAAACGGTTGACCGGGCGGTGGGAGTCCTGAAGGAGATGCTGCCGGAGGTCAACCGGGCCAGTCGCACGGAGATCCCCGTGTCAGAACTGATACTGGGGACCGAGTGCGGGGGAAGTGACGGCAACAGTGGCGTGACGGCCAACCCGGCTGTCGGGGTGGCCAGCGATCTGCTGGTGGCCGCCGGTGCGACCTCGATCCTGGGCGAAACACCCGAAATTTATGGTGGCGAACATCTTTTGACCCGGCGTGCCCAGAGCCGCGAAGTGGGTGAGAAACTCGTGGCATTGATCGACTGGTGGAAGGAATACGCGGCAAAATTCGGGGCCGAGATCAACAACAACCCGTCGGTGGGAAACAAGAAAGGCGGGTTGACGACGATCTATGAAAAGTCATTGGGGGCGATCGCCAAGGGGGGCAGCACCGCCTTGCAGCAGGTGTACCGGTACGCCGAACCTGTCACGACTCGCGGCTTTGTCGTGATGGACACGCCCGGCTACGATCCCGCCTCGATCACCGGCATGGTTGCCGGCGGGGCCAACGTGCTGGTGTTCACGACCGGTCGGGGCAGTTGCTTTGGCTGCAAACCGGTGCCCTGTATCAAGATCTCCTCCAACAGCCCGATGTTTGACCGGATGAGTGATGACATGGACATCAACGCCGGTCGTATTCTCGAGGGGGCATCAGTCGCGGATGTTGGCCAGGAGATCTTTGACGAGATCATCGCTGTGGCCAGTGGAAAACAGACCAAGAGTGAAGTCCAGGGGAT
>CAWVUS010000396.1:0-3849 GCA_963933195.1 uncultured Planctomycetaceae bacterium | reverse complement strand
GAAGAGGAAAGCGAGGAATCCGGCGACGAGAGTTGATCTGGTGCCAGTGGCAACCGCCGACACCAGAAGACACCTCACACGCGACTCATCATGTCATCGCGCATTCGTTTTGACGTTCTGACACTGTTCCCCGACATCTTTTCGGGGTATCTCGAGCAAAGCCTATTGAAGTTGGCGATTGCTCGGGGCTTGGTCGATGTGCGCTTGTGGGACTTTCGCGATTGGGCTACCGACCGACACCGCTCGGTCGACGACAAGCCTTTCGGTGGTGGACCGGGCATGCTGCTCTCTTGCCAACCGATTTTCGATGCTGTTGAAGCAGTGCAGGCAGATGGTCCAGAGCCTGGCCGATTGGTCATGCTCTCCCCCCAGGGCCAACCCCTGACTCACAAACTTGTCGAAGACATCGCCGACACACCTCGTTTGCTCCTGTTGTGTGGCCGTTACGAGGGCTTTGATGAGCGAATTCGCGAGGGATTAAATCCGCTGGAAATTTCCGTTGGCGACTTCGTGACCAATGGCGGTGAGGTTCCAGCAATGCTGGTGATTGACTCAGCAATCCGCCTTGTCCCGGGCGTGCTTGGCGAAGAGACCTCCTACCAATATGATTCCTTCGCCGAATCCGGCCTGCTCGAACATCCACAGTACACGCGACCCCGCGAATTTCGCGGAATGGAAGTTCCCGACATCCTATTGTCGGGCAACCATGAGGAGATCTCTCGATGGCGGCACGAACAAAGCGTGCTGAGAACCAACGAGCGACGACCGGATCTCCTGCCAAACGAACACACCGCAATAGATCTCTCTCTTGAGAGCCAGACCAACCAGACCCAGATGACGGGAATGAACCGATGACTTCCAAGCAGGAATTACTCAAACAAGTCGAAGAATCGAGCCTGCGGGAAGACCCGCTGCATTTCGAGGTTGGCGACACCGTCGACGTTCACACTCGGATTCTCGAGGGCGACAAGGAGCGGGTGCAGGTGTTCTCTGGCATCGTGCTCGCTCGCCGTGGTGGAGGAACCCGCGAGACATTCACGGTCCGACGCATCGTGGCTGGTGAGGGTGTCGAGCGAACCTTTCCGGTGCACTCGCCCAAGATCGCAAAGCTCGAGATCAAGCGACACGGACGGACACGTCGTTCAAAACTGTTTTACCTTCGCGAACGGGTTGGCAAGAAGACTCGCCTGGCCGAACGCCGAGTCTTGGTGCCCGGGACACCCGCTTCGGACGAAGCGATCCTCGATGACGCGCCAGTTGCAGTTGAAGAGGTCACCGAAGAAGTGGTCCAGGAGACCGACAGCGAAGAGACCACCGAGTAATTGATCCCATGACGATTGCGATGGTCGACCGATCGCAACGCTGAATTCCCACGAGTTCAACCTACAGAACAAGGAGCGCTTCGAGCCGGCAGGGGATCGAGGACCTGAAAAGAGGTCCAATGACAAACCGGCAACACACGCGACTGGGTGAACGTGGCGAACAATTGGCCGAACGACACCTGGTCAAGTTGGGAATGACGATCATCGAGCGACGGCACCGCACGCGACGAGGTGAGATTGATCTCGTCTGCCGTGACGGGGAAACGCTGGTCTTCGTCGAAGTCAAGACACGGCAGTCCAACCGCGCGGGAACTCCCGCCGCATCCATCACCCCCTCCAAGCAACGGCGACTATCCCGACTGGCACTGGCCTACCTCAAGCACCACGAACTCCTCGATTGCCCGGCCCGCTTCGACGTTGTCAGTGTCGCGTTCACCGAGAACTCGCCCCAGCCCCGTATCGACCATTTCCGTGACGCGTTTCCAGCCACCGGTGGCGACTGTTTCTTTTAGACCGGCCGATTAGTACCAGGCCTCTGTTCCCAGGTTGACCCATGAAAACCGGACTTGTCGGATTCCAGGGTGGTGGCAAGAGCACGGTCTTTGAACTGCTGACGGCCACCGCCCCCGACCCGGCCAAGGCTCATACCGGACAAGTGGGGCTAGCCACGGTCGCCGATGAACGTTTCGACAAGCTGGTCGAGCACTACCGGCCCGGCAAGGAAGTCCCTGCCCGAATTGAATTGCTCGACACACCCGGACTCGACCGGCGGCAACAGGACGTCAATCCCCAGCGACTTGCCGTGATTCGTGAAGCCCAGGCGCTGGTCCAGGTCGTGGGGGCCTTTGGTGATGTTGACGCCGTCGAAGAGGTCGAGCGTTTCTCTGAAGAAATGGCACTGGCCGATCTGCAGATCGTCTCCAGTCGCGTGAGTCGACTCGAGGTCGATGCCACCAAGCCACGACCGGACCGGGAAGAACTGCAAGCAGAACTCGAGGCACTCAAGCCACTGGCCGAGGCTCTCGAGACCACTCTCAACCTGGACGGTATCGAGCTGACCGAATTGCAGGAAAAAGTCTGCCGCTCGTTCTCCTTGCTGACACTCAAGAAGCGACTCGTGCTGATCAACACGGCCGACTCCGAAGTTGACGACCAGATTGCTGCCGCTCTCGAAGCAGCCGGACACCACGTGATGGTCGCCGCCGTCGGACTGGAACTGGAACTGGAAGCCCTGGATGAATCCGACCGTGCCGAGATGGCCCTGGAACTGGGCCTCTCGGGCAGTTGCCGAAACGAACTCATGCAGGCCATCCTGGGGACGGCTGACCTGATCACCTTCTACACCTGTGCCGAGAAAGAGGTCCACGCCTGGCTGCTTCGACGTGGATCGTCGGCCGTCGACGCCGCCGACTCGATCCACTCGGACCTTGCCCGGGGCTTCATCCGTGCCGAGGTCACCCCGTGCGACAAGCTGCTGGAACTCGGTGGTGAAAAGGAGGTCAAGGCCGCCGGACTATGGCACGTCGAGGGAAAAGACTACGTCGTGCAGGACGGCGACGAGTTGTTTATCCGCTCGGGTGTCTGACGCCCGATTCCCAACCAATTCGTCGCTCATCCCAGAAACCGCTCCAGGTCCTGTTGCCGTGCCGTGGCGGACGATCATATAATCCTGCGATTCTGCGGATCAGGCGGAGCAAGGTGCCTTGTCGCAAATGGCACTGAGCGAGGTGCTCGAACAACTGCCAGCCGGTGTGGCCGTTCTCGACCCCTCTCTCGAAATCACATGGTGCAACGACCGACTGCGCATTCTGGCGCAACGGGACACGTTGCCGCTTGGCGAAGGCTTCTACGAGTTGTTCGGGTCGCCCGAAATCCTCGGTCCGGACCTCTGTCCGTTTCACACCGCTATCGGACGTGGTCAGCCCGCTCGCAGCACGCTGAAGATTGACGAGAAACGTTACTACGACGTCCACGTCACTCCACTGCTTGACCACCAGGCCGACACTTCCGCCGGGCCCGACGCGATTCAATCGCTGGTGACACTGGTCCGGGACGTCTCCACGCAAGTCCAGCAACAAGAAAAACTTCATGCGATCCACCAGGCGGGGCTCGAACTGGGTGACCTGATGCCACAGGAGATCCTGGAAATGAGCGTCGAAGACCGCATCGAATTGCTCAAGTCCAAGATCTCGCACTTCACGCGTGATCTGCTGGAATACGACAACCTCGAGATCCGACTGACCGAACGCGAGACGCTAGAACTGGTCCCCTTGTTGGCTATCGGAATGCGAGACGAGGCGGCCAACCGCAAGCTGTTCGCTCTTCCCGAAGACAATGGTGTGACCGGTTTCGTGGCCGCCACGGGCAAGAGTTACTTGTGCGAGGACACCGAGAGTGACCCCCTGTACCTGGCCGGGGCTCCCGATGCTCGCAGTTCTCTGACCGTCCCCCTGACGCTGCATGACGAGATCCTGGGCACATTCAACGTCGAGAATCCCAAGCCGGGAGCATTCTCCGAGGACGACCT
>CAWVUS010000395.1:0-3855 GCA_963933195.1 uncultured Planctomycetaceae bacterium | reverse complement strand
CCGGGCAGCCTGTGTCAATCCACTCGCACCCGCAGTTCCCGTTCCTCTCCGGGTTCCATTTCTTCCCTGTGTTCCAGTCCCTCTCCCCGTTCCATTTCCTCCCCGTGTTCCAGTGCCTCTTCCCGTTCCATTTCCGGTCCCCGTCCCATTTCCTCCGCGGCCCGGATTCCGAGAAGCGGCCAGTGCGATCGCGTCACGACACGCCCTGGCCGCCGACCTGTCCTGGACCGGCCATGACAGTGGCATTTCTCCGGGCACCAACTCGTAGCCTATCGGTACCTCAAGCTGGCTCAGGTACTTGCGGGCCAGGTAGTAGGCATGAATCCCCCCCGGTCGAACCACGATCAAAACATAGGGCTTTCGTGCCCCACTCTCCGGATCCGAATCGGACACCGCGTTGCCGTCCTGTGTGGACCAGTGAGCAACCAGTGCCTGCACGCCGGCCAACAATGGGTTGTCTCGACGCGTGAAACCTGCCAGGTCGCCAGCATTCAGGTCAATTTTTTCCGAGGCAAATTCAATGCGATCCGGATGGCATTCGATAAAAATCGGACGGCGTTGAGTTCCGTTCTCACTGTCGAACGGGAGGAATGCGAACCGACTTTCAACAGGCTTGACCTCGCTTTCCCGTTCACGAATCTCTTTGCGTCGCCGGCCAACAGTCTCACCCAATTCCTTCACCTGGACCCGCAACCGATTCAGGCTCGAATCCAGTCGGGCTCTTCGTGACACGAGAGCGGAGTCCTTCCGTTGCAATTCCGCCAGTTCTTTCCGCGTTTTCTCAAAACGCGTCTCGAGCAACTTTCCGTCAGTCTCGGCCCGTGACAGCGCTGCCTCAGCCTCACGACGACGAGACTCCAGCGACTCGACCATCTGGCTCCAGTCGACCTCGGCGGCATCGGCATCCTCGAGCACCAGCGAGGGAGGATCCGGTGGTGACGGTACCGGAGTTTCGGGCACCTCCAGTGGTGTCTCCACCACGTCCACTTCTTTCGCCTGGCGGACATCCTGATCGACAATTTCGATTGCCTCGGCCCGCGCCTCGGCCCGCACCTCGGCCCGGATCTGGCGCGTGACCACCAGCAACAGGAAAATCAGTGCTCCCATCGCGCAGACCAACACCGCCAGGAACGGGAAGAGCGACACCGAGTTTCCGGCCCGTCTTGTGTTCATCGTCGATCGTCCTTCGGCACCTGCCGCAACTCAGGCAGCCTTCGAACCAGCTCGGGCTGACATCAGGTTGGCTGCGGCGGTGAGACTGATCAATGCCTGTTCGAACGCTTCGGCCGTCCTCACAGCCTCGAGGTTCTCGACCAACCTCGCCTCAAGTCCGGCCAGTTCCTCTTCACGTTCAATCACCCGCAACAGCAATTCGCCCTGGTGCTGAAGTTGTCCCAGTTGATCCCGGACGGCCTCGGTCGATTGATTGATCGCTGTCACGCACTCGCCGACGCCACCGGACAGGGAATCGGCCAGCCGACCCGTTTGGCTGACAAGTCCGTCGGTGACCTCTCGGCAGGCTTTCAGCCACTCCTCCCGAAAAGCGTCCAACTTCCGATCATGATCGGCCAGTCCCTGCTCCAGTCCCTGGCCCAGGGTCGCTTCAAACTCGGTCGTCTGACGTTCCAGGGTTTCGACCCAACGTTCACGCAGCGTCTCAAGCGACTGGTCCCAGAGATCGGCCTGTCGACGAATTGCCGCGTCGGACTCGGCGAGCAACTGGCGGGCCGCCTGCTGTTCAGCATCCCGCAAACGTCCACCGACACCCTCGGATTCTCCCAACAAGGGAGCCACTTCACGCAGGCTCCACGACTCGATCTTTGCCAGGCTCGCCTGCTCCAACCGCTGGATGGCATTGGAAGCGAAAACAAGCACCAGCGAGAGTGTCAGTGCCAGTGCGGTGGTGTCAAAGGCGACCGCCAGCCCATCGGTGACTTCACCCAGGGAGGTGTCCAGTTGTTCGGGTGTCACGTTGGCAATGGCCATCGTGATGCCAACCACGGTTCCCAGGAAACCAAGAATCGGCACTGCCCAGGTGATGGTACGAACCAACGAGTAGCTCTCGTGGAGTTGTTCAGAGGCCTGGTCAGCCAGAAAACGGCCGTGCTCGGAGACACCGGCTCCGCTCCCACGGCGGGTGACGAAGGTGCACAACTCGGTCAGTCGGCGACCACGTCCGCAGTCGGGCCAATTGGCCGAGTGTTCTCGCATCAACGAGGCTCGAGCCAGGCTTCCACCACCAGGCTCAAGCAACGTGTCCAATTCATCGGAGAACACGACGTTGCGTGCGGCGATGGAATCGCGACAACGGGTTGTCGCCCGCATCACCAGAATCGTCATCCCAACGAAAAACAGCGTGGCGGTGACGTACTCCAGGGGATGTGCACAGAAATACCGCTGTAGCAATTCGGCGGCAATCGGGGAGAAGGGAATGGCCTGATAAAACACCCACGTGGCCGCACACCCCCAAATAACGGGAGAAAACACCATGCGTCCGGCCAGCGAAGAACGGGCTGGATTTGTTCGGTCCTGTCCTGCTTGATCCTCTGTCATTTTGTCCCTGGTCGATTGCCGGCCTGATGAATCGACGGGAGGCCACTCGGCGCAGACCTTCCCGCGACGGACAGCCTCAGCCGTCCGTACATTCGTTAGAATCGGCGCAACCCCTGCCCGCGATTGAGCTTATTCGCGTCAGGGGACCAACGATGTGGTGCGAACCGATTGCTGCCGCGCCAGCCGATTTAGCTGGTCAGATAGTCGAGCACCCCGGTCGTTTTCATCACCGCCAGTGTGCCCAGCATGAAGAAGTAAACACCGGCCAGAATCATCAGGGCACGGATCAGCAGGTGAGGCCGTAATGGCTTGGGCAGCAGGGTCGTGTTGATCGCCACGGTGTGCCAGCAACTGATGCCCAACGCGACGTTGAAGAACATCGTGGCGTACTTGATCAGGTTGCTCGGGTTCAACAGCAAGGCGAAGCATCCGAAGATGGCGTAGCAAATCAGCACACGGAGATAGACGACCTTGATGTGCTTGGGATCCATCTCCCGCAGCTTGGCACTCGCCGTCCAGAATGCATCGACCCAGCGACGGATAATCCCGTCAGCCGATGACGACATCGTCGGAGCCAGCACCAGGAAGCCGCAGAAGATTGTCATGAACCAGCAGAAGGCTCCCAGCCCCGCCCCGTCTTGCGCGGCAACGGCGTTCTTGACCCCATCGGCGGTCATCACCGCCATCGTCCAACTGTCCCCCTTGTCGGCGTCGGCATAGCTGAGAAACTGGATCGAGAGCATCGCCGGCAACGCGATACCGACAAAGCAGGACGGGAGCCACACGGCCAGCTGATCGCGGGCCACGTGCTTGTACCACCGCCGCCAACGCGGCAACGATTCGGCATTCACTTCAAACACGGTACCCGTGTGGGACAACTCGATGTCGTGCCCTCCGAACGCACTGGGAATCGCGCCGACATGGTGCCCCATCCCCCAACCTTGATCGCGGGTGTAGTTACTGGTGGGCGTGTTGGAAAGACCGCCGGATCCGGCAATTGCAGCCAACGCCGCTATGAACCCGATCATCGTGAAGTCTATGTCCTTGAAACTGCTACCTCCCGAGAGCATCGACCAGATGCTATCGACGTTCCGACCGTCCCGGTAACCGTCGCCGTCGACATCTTCAAAGCCGTCGAAATCGCCAGCTGGATCACTCTTGGTCTGAGGTTCCACCACGTCAAGATGATTGTCACCATCCCAGTCCTCTCCGGCATCCAATTTGGAATTCCCATTGGTGTCTTCGCCTCTGAGAACCGGAACCTTGCCGAAACTGACAAAACCCGTGCCAATCTCGGTCCAC
>CAWVUS010000394.1:0-3857 GCA_963933195.1 uncultured Planctomycetaceae bacterium | reverse complement strand
CGGGATGTCACCTCCTTGGCCAACAGGCTGGACCAGGCCATTTTTGTCGATCCCGGCGGTGTCCGGGTTGTTCGAATAAAATAGGGCCAACGAGGTGACATCCCGCTTTGTGCCATCCGAATAACGGGCCGTCACTGTCGTTTGGACAGGCTTGCCCTGGCCGTTGAACAGGAGATTCTTCGGAGACAACGTGATCTCGACAGGCTCGGGAACCGCCCCCGCATCGTCGGGCGCCCCCTGGCCGATCCATTCCAGCAGCGTCTTGTAGTACGCGCTGTCGGTGGAGAAGCGAGAACCTCCCGTGTGGGGCACGGCGCCGGTTGCCTTGAGCAACAGGAGGCTCTCCCGTGGTGCGGCAACGTTGACCCGACGACCAATGATCTCCCTGGTCAGACGGAAGTAATCCCCCTTGGGATCGTATCCGAACAGCGACAACGAGAAGCCGTCTTTGCCTCGTGACGAGCCATGGCACGTTCCCTGGTTGCAGCCGGCACGGAACAGGATCGGCATCACGTCCCGCCGAAAACTCGGCCCGTCGGCAGCCACCCCCTGCGCGGTGGCCAGCAACAACAGCAGGATCAACTTGCGCACCATTGTTTCACTCAGTCCTTGACCGCCGGGTCCACTCGCAAGACGCCGTTTTCGGTGAGTTGACGAATCGACTGGCCGGCTTCCTGAAAGGTCAACTCGCAACGCATTTGCGGATACCGGCCCAGCAATGCCTCTTCACTGGCCCTGAGCTTGAAGACGATCTTCTTGTCGTCGGGGCCAAGCAGGTACTGGTCACCAACCAGGGAAACCCCCTTGGGGATTCCAACCAGCCTGGCACGAGCCGGTTGCTTGAACGGCTGCAAATGTTTGACCTCGCAATGAATCTCGGTGACCTGTCCACGCCGCACGGCACTCGGCTTGAACTTCAGTGCGACATAAGGCGAGCCCACGGCCAGTTCGATCACGTTGGACGAGACGCGTACCCGCCCCACGCCCGAATAGGCATCGCCTCCGGTCGTGGTGGCGTTCATGGTCATCTTCCACGTCCCCGGGGTGGCTCGCGGGGAAGCACTCAACGAGAACTCCACCTCGGACTTCTCGGGAGGAATTGTCACGGCACCGCCACCGGAGACGCCGTTGGGATACCAATCCGGCTGAATGTCGATGGCTCCCTGGAATCCATTCTGACGACGGACCGACACCTTCAGCTTGAGTTCTCCGGACTGGGAAATCGGGATACTCGGCTGCTCCAACTCGACTGTAAAAGGCGAACTGTCGATCACTCCCAGGGCAAACTGCATCAGGTGGGCGTGGTGCCACGAGCGTCCACCCGAGTGATTGATAAAGGGGATGTAGGCTTGCGACGTCGCATGGATCTTGCCCTCGCCCTCGGTTCGCACAAGATCAATGGAGAACAGGCAAGCCTGAGGCCTGGTCCCGGGGGCAGCAACAAATTGAACGGGCACGCCGTTCATGCCGGGCTGAAAGAGGGGAGCTGTCATCGTGACGCCGTCGGGTAGACCCCGGGGGACCAGCCGCAGGGGGCCATCGTAGGCATTCCCTCGCTCCGGCGCGATGTAGACATTCGTGGTCCAGCGATTGTTCCGGGGCACGATGAAACCGGCTGTGCGATTGATCTCGAAACGATCGTTCGCCCAACTCACCGTGTGCGTGTGAATCACGTCCTGCGCCGGTTCAATCTCGACCCGATACACAAATCGCTCACCTCCCAGCCCACGCATGTCGGCGATCCCGAGAAGATACTCGCCATCTTGTCGTGGAGCGAAGACGACGCTGGGGTCCAACAACTCCGGGCGTTGCAAACTGTTTGGGACAACAGGCTTGCCGCGGTCAGCCCACGTTGCGTCGTCGGCTTCCATTTCATTTTTCTCGTCGCCCACGTGACGAAACCAGATCCTGGTATCCAGCGGACTCCCCAGCCCGCGGGCAAACACTCGAACCCGATAGCGTTTCTTCTTGTCGACGGAGAACCGAAAGACGTCCTGTTGGCCTGGACGGGCAATGATCCCGTTGAGAGCTGCCGGCAATGCCTGGACGGGTGTCACCTGGTCGGGTTTCTCCAGGACATTGGGATACGACGAAACTCGCAACGGCAATCCCGATGGCGGCTGTTCCCGCTTCGGGCCAGGAAACAGCGTGAAGCCGCCCGGTTTTTCAGGCAGCGTGACGACCTGCTGCGTCGTGCCACCGGGGTCGCCCAGCAAACGCAACCGGGTCGCCGCCCCCGCTCGACCACCCAGGGGATACGCGATCAGCGGTCTCTGGAACCCACCGACGTGGGCACGGTAATAGATCCAGCGGCCGGCCTTGAACAGCTGTTGGCGAATATGAATGAAGTACGTGCCCTCGTGCGGGGCAATCAGCGAAGCAATCGGATCCTGGACGTGCAGATCGCTGTCATCCTGTTCCACCAGGACTTTCCCGTCCTGGTCCAGGATCCGCACCATCAAATCGTATTCCGATTCTGCATACGCCTTGTCGCACAACCGAACCGAGTCGATTTCGACGGACAGTCTTTGTCCTTTTTCCAGTTGGACACGAAAGTAATCGTCGTCGAGTTCGCGGGTGACCTTGATCTGGCCGGCAATCGTGCAATTCAGCGGGATCTCCTGGGCGGTTTTCAACGAGTTGTTCGGTTGGACGATGGCCTTGTCGTTGGCCGTCACAACGGTCTCACCGCCCCTGTAGGTCACCTCGAATCCACCTCGTTCCAGTTCCGGGACAATGGGAAACGGACCGACCCAGAATGTTGCGACTGTCGAGAGTGTCTCGGCGGTGCGAAGCCGCAGAGCGTGCTCGCCCAACGGACAGTCCGCCGCGATCACAAACCGGCACTTGACCCGGTCGCGAACAATGCCGCCATGATGCAGGCTGACGTTTCGTTTTCGGCGCGGCATGTCTTCAAAGCCGATGGCCTTGATGCCCGGCCGGTAAAACAGGACCTCTTTCGGATTCCCGATGTCCCGTCCTTCCAGGATCACCTCGACGGTGGTGCCCCGTTGGCCACTGCGTGGCCTCAACAATTCGATGTCCCGTTGTTGCGCTGCGAATCCACGATCGCCCAGGCACGACACGCACACGAGCAAGGCGGAGACGAGCGTGCTGGTCAGAGTGGGCTGCATGTGTGATTCAATTCCACTCGTTCCACCAGTGACGACAGACGATTGTGTCACGCCAGCCAGTAGGGAAGCGGTTTTGCCTTATGCCAGTAGACCTTTGACCAGTTTCCCACCCTTGACGATCTCGATCGGCCGCGTGCCGAAGGCCAAAAGCTCGTTGTTGGCATCGATCCCCAGTTGGTGATAGACGGTGTACAAAAAGTCCTCGAGAGCCACGGGATTCTTGGCCGGCTCGGAAGCCGTGGCATCCGACGCACCGTAAATTTGTCCACGGGTCACACCACCGCCGGCGAGCAACATCGAGTAGCTCCGCGCCCAGTGATCGCGACCGTTGCTGGAATTCACACGTGGTGTCCTGCCAAATTCGGTCGTGACCATCACCAGCGTGTCGTCCAACATGCCCCGTTGATCGAGGTCTGCCAAAAGCCCGGCAATCGCATGATCCAGGGCCGGCGCCTTGTCGGTGAAGGCGTTTCGAATGTCGACATGACTGTCCCAGCCGTCGTAACGGACGGTCACGAACCGGACCCCGGCTTCCACCAACCGCCTGGCCATCATCAACCGGCCACCGATCGCCGCCGGTTGGCGACGGTAATTGAGAATGTAGCCGTGCCCGTAGAGGTCACGGATCTTCTGCGGCTCCGTCTCCAATGAAAACGCCGACTTGGCAGCGGGCGAATTCAACAGCGTGTAGGCTCGCTGATAGAATTCGTTCATCGTTCCGAG
>CAWVUS010000393.1:0-3894 GCA_963933195.1 uncultured Planctomycetaceae bacterium | reverse complement strand
TCGGAGATTTCGGTTTCATGGACCGTGATGAAATCGCCAAAGACCCTCTGCTTGAGTTGTTCGATGTCGGCTCCCGGAGCGGCAGCCAGTTCCAGTGGGGTTGGGCCGGTCAAAAGGGTCTTTGAAGGTCGAAAGGCCTTCAATTGTCGCGAATGAAGATCGACGTGGACACAACCGGAGGCGGACCACGACGTGAGAACTCGCCGCGGTTCGGGGTGCACACGGCTGGCTGAAATGTCGGCGACGCAACCGTTGGCGAAGGCGATCCTGGCTTGCACCGAATCTTCATGTCCGCCCATCAGGCTGACACCAAACGCCTCGACGCTGTGTATGGGAGATTCGACCAGTGCCAGAGCCAGTTCCAGGTCGTGAATCATCAGGTCGTGAACGACACCAATGTCGGTCGACCGAAATGCAAAGGGGCTCAGCCGCTGGATCTGCAGGTAGCGTGGCCGGTCGATCTGGCCAAACGCGGCCTTGACGGCAGGGTTGAAGCGTTCCACGTGGCCAACCTGGAGAACGACTCGTTCGCGGTCGGCCAGGTCAACCAGTAGCGCGGCGTCGTCAAGCGTGCCCGCAATCGGTTTTTCAACCATCACCGCTCGCCTCGCCCGGATGCAATCACCAGCGACCGCCAGGTGAGCTGAGGTGGGGACGGCTATGGTGACCGCGTCGACATCGTCGAGCAGGTCGTGGTAGTCGGTGACGTGCGCACAGCCGCAATTCTTGGCTACCTCGCGGCCGATCTCGGCATTGGGTTCGGCAACACCAATGAGGTCGACGGAGTCGAGTCCGGAAAGAATGCGGGCATGGTGTTGGCCGAGCGCGCCGACGCCAACCACGGCGATCTTGAGGCGTGTCATGCAGCTTGCCGTTTGGGAAGGGGAAGCGATGGGGTGTTTTGGGTGTCGTCGGCAGAGGGTTCGTCCACAACTGAACCGCCGGCGGGATCACGTGCTCGCAGGTTGTGTCCCTTGATCTGGCGGGTGATAAACGAGAGCCAATTGGTCAGTTCTGTCGGAAGATCGCCCTCGAGCGAGGTTTCAAAGTGCTGTTGGATGTCCTCGATCTTTTTGAGCTGGCGGAAGTGCATTCGGAAGGCTCGCTGGATCATCGACATGATTTCCCGAGACATGCCGGCGCGTTGCATTCCGATCTTGTTGATTGTTTTCAGGCACGGGTTGTCACTTCCGGCCGCCAGCATGTAGGGGGGGATGTCGTGTGGGACCCGGCAGCCACCACTCACAAACGCCAAGGCACCGATGGTCGAGTAGTGGTGAACCACCGAGTTACCGGAAATTATCGCACCGCTGTCAACATGGACGTGTCCGCCGAGAAGCACGCCGTTGACAAGAATGACGTCGTTATGGACGTGGCAGTTGTGTGCAACGTGTGCGTTGGCCATTAGCAAGTTGCGATCGCCAATCCGGGTTGTCCCGTCCTCTTTTTCGGCGCCGCGATTGATCGTGACGCCTTCGCGGAACATGTTGTTGTTGCCGATGAGCAGTCGAGTGCCTGACTCCTCGTAGCTTTTGTCTTGTGGGTCGGCCCCAATCACGCAGTGGGGCAGGAATCGGTTGTTTTCGCCGATTTCGGTGTTGCCAGTCAGGACAACATGGCTGTCGAGCCGGGTGCCATCGCCGAGCCGGACTCCAGGGCCCACCAGGCAGAAGGGACCGATAGTGACGTCGGAGCCCAGTTGTGCGGCAGGATCAACCTGGGACAGGGGTGAGATGTTTGCTGGCATAGTGGAGTGAATTGCCGGGGCTTGAAGGCTGGTGTCAGGCGGCCGTCGAAATGTGGTCATGTTGGCAATCGTTCAGGATCATCGCCGTGGCTTCGTGGTTGTCGGAGTGGCCGGTGCAATAGGCGTGGATGTGGCCGCAAAGGTCAGTGCCCAGTAGTGCAAAGTCACCGATGCAGTCGAGGATCTTGTGGCGGACACACTCGTCGGAGAAATGCAACGGGTTGTCAATCGGCCCATCGGGGCCAAAGACGAGCAGATCCTGGTGTGTCAGTCCCAGTCCGAGTCCCTGTTGTTTGAGGGCGGCAACCTCGTCTTCGAGTACGAAGGTTCGGCAGCCGGCTATGTCCCTGGAAAATGTCTCAGGGTCCAAGACGTAGGTGCGATTCTGCGGGGCAATGGGTGAGCGGGGGCCGTAGTCGAGGTGGTAGGTGATGGCCAGGGCAGGGCGGGTCAGTGGGCGAAGCGTGATGTTGCGGCCGGCGTTGCCAATAGACAGCGGGCGGTCAATTGCGCGTCGGAGCCGAGGAACATCCTGTGGCACTCTTCCGGCTTCCAGGATCGCGTCAACAACCGGACGGCACGACCCATCAAATCCAGGTGGCTCGGGAGCGTCCAGGGTGACAAGGCAGTTGTCGACTTGCATTCCTGCCAATGCGGCCACGACGTGCTCAACCAGTTCAATCACGACATTGTCGCGACCAATTGCAGTGCGTCGAGAACGAGGAAGAACAAAATCCCGGGTAGCCGGAACGGGTTTAGTGCCGGGGCAGTCCAGTCGTTGGAACGCCAGGCCAAAACCGGGGTCCGCCGGATGCAGTTCCAGTCGGACGTCCGCGCCGGTGACAAACCCAACGCCACGGCATCCAACCGCACGACCCAACGTGAATTGGGTGCGGGCCGGTCCGAGTGAGCGGCGTGCCAGATTTTTGGCGACTATGGCGGGCATACGTCGGTGGTGGGCGGGAGGTTGTAGTGTGACGGCCGTGACGCCGACCGTCCCGAGGCTATCTCGGGACGATTGGCGTCCTCAGCAGTTGTGAGTCCGGATCTTCAATCGTTCGGACGTTAGCGTTTCTTGGTCTGCGTGGCTCCAGCCGGCTGGGCACCAGTTCGTGCGGCAGGCGACTGTTTCAGGTATTGCTTGTTGAGATATTCGATTACCGGTCCGGTGATGTTGTCCTCTTCCCGGTAATAGACCACCTGCCGTTGCAATTCACCCACCACGCTGTTTGGCGTGGTCGCGTCGGAAGCCGTGCTGTTGAACCTGATGACCAGGGTGTAACCCCAGGCATCCGCGGCCCGTTTGACTACGGTTTTGATCTCGCCGTGAATTGTCTTGAGCAGTTGGGCTTCTCGACGCAATACTCTTTTGCGTTCGTTCTTGTTGAAGACCACAAGGTCGGCTTTGAGCTTGTCACCTTGTTGTTCGAGTTCGGCGTGCTTGGCGCTGCCAGGCTCGAGATTGCCCGACTTGAGCCGTTTGACAATCGTCTCGATCTGTTTCATCGTGGCCGTTCGCTGAGGCTCGCTCTTGGCGATCTCTGCCTTGATTTCGGATCGAAGGGCATCGACTTTTTTGTAGTTCTTTAGCACGCGACTGATGTCTATCAGTGCGACTTTATGCGGGGCTGACGCTGAGGCCGCCTCCTGGGCATGGACTGCGGCCGGCGGTGCGGCCAGAAGGACGGTGGCGATAACGAGAGAAGCGAGTCTAGTCACGGCCGAGACACTCCTTTGTGTTGGCAGTGCCCGAGCACGGCGATGGCCGGAAGACAAACGGTGGCTTCCATGCCACGTGCCTGGTCGGGCGAATCCATTCATTGGTGTTGTGGGTGGCGGGGTTTTGGCAGAGTTGCCCGGGCACGTCAAGAGGAGTGTTCGGGCAGTTGCCTCCTTGTTGTGACAATCGGCCGGCGCAAGGGGGAGGCTGAATACCAATCGCGCAGATTTGGGGAAATGGGGGAACTTTGCCGGGTGTGCCGGTCGTGCGGGCAGCCAGTTACTGCTCGGGAGTCCACAGGGATGTGGATTTTCCGGAACCGTCCGGTCCAGTTCGTCTCGCCTTGAGCCTGACGTAAGGAGGGATGAATCGTCCCCTGTGCCGAAAGTCACCTGGTTGAGCGATTCGATCAGCTCGCAACGGCTCC
>CAWVUS010000392.1:0-3936 GCA_963933195.1 uncultured Planctomycetaceae bacterium | reverse complement strand
GAGCGATCGAATCCGGCAGTGTCACCCAGCGATGCGTATGTCCTGCCCGCCAGTTTCAAGCCACCACCGACTTTCCCAGGCACCCACTGGGCCGGTCCCACCAGGGATGCTCTCAAGGATCCTCCTCCAGAAATCCTCGTACCAGTTCCTTCATCCAATCGACAATGAACCGCCAGGCCGGAAGTCGGCACCACCGGTCCTTTCGTCTTCCGCTTCGGGAGCGACTTCTCCCACCGTGCCACCAGTTGAGCGGCCGCCGTCACCCGGCCCAGACGTTTCCGCTCGAGATCCGCGATTGCCGTTTTCAAACGCTGCTCGACACCCACACGGTCCAGCGGCACAACCTCGATCAGTGGATCAACGTTTCCAGACTTGTTCTCGACCCCCTTGTCGGTCACCGAGTTGAAGTAGGCAAAGAAGCGATAGAAGTCCTGCTGCGAGAACGGATCGTACTTGTGGTCGTGACACTGCGCGCACGCCAGCGTGAGCCCCATCCAGGCCGTGGCCGTCGTGCGAACACGGTCCAAAACGTACTCGACACGGTACTCCTCGGAGATTCCCGACGCGGTCACACCGTGGTTTCGATTGAAGCCCGTCGCGGTGATCTGCTGTGGAGTCGCATTGGGCAACAGGTCACCGGCAATCTGTTCGATGGTGAACCGGTCAAAGGGCATGTTGTCATTCAGCGCCCGGATCACCCATTCACGCCACGGCCACATGTCGCGATGGTAGTCCTCGTGGTAACCGTGCGTGTCGGCATACCGCGACACGTCTAGCCACTCGATTGCCATCCGTTCGCCAAGCCGGGGCGAGGCCAGCAATCGGTCGACCAGTCGGCCGTAAGCTCCTGGCCGCTGATCGGCCAGAAACGCTTCGACCTCATCCACGCCCGGAGGCAGACCGAGCAAATCCAGCGACAGTCGGCGAATCAGCGTCCGACGAACGGCCTCCGCCGAAGGCTTCAGGCCCTCACGCTCCAGTCGCGCCAACACGAAGCGATCGATCGCCCCACGTGGCCAGTTCGAATTGTGGACGGTCGGAGGCTGGACCGCTTTGGGAGCAACGAACGACCAGTGCCGGTCGAATTCCTCGGCCCGGGCCAGGCCACCAGGCAGCAGCACGGAAAGCACCCCGATAAGCCAGTACACCCTGGCCAACTCGACATTGATTCCGCGGAGAATTGTCATCACGACGGCCCGAAAGTCCTAGTGCTGGAACAGAAATTCCTTGCTGTTGAGAATCGCCCACTGGATATCCTCGTGGGCCTCCTCGCGTTTTGTCGGCCGTTGAGCAATGTGGGCCAGCGCCGTCTTCATCTCCTGGTCGGTCGGCAACCGGTTGTAGGCCGCCAGGATGAGATCCTCAATGATCCGGGTGTCCGACCACCCCTTGGCAATCTGCACCCGGAACCGGTTCTTGGCGTGAGCAACCTTGCCATTGACCAGGCCGCCATTGGCCAACACCAGGAACTGGGTGAGATTCGATCCGGTGTCACGTTCGCAATCGCAGGACGTCTCGCGCTTCGGCTTGCCAAAGACCCGCAGGAACACCGGGGTCCCCTCGGGGGATGGCAACTGGGTGGCGCGGGTTCCCGGCGGCAAGTCGCCGTAGGTCTCGGGAACACCGGTCACCTGGCAAATGGCGTCCAGGATCTGCTCGGCGGTCAGTCGCCGGACCAGGGCGTGAGAAAACGAGTCGATATCGCGATGGTTCTCGCTGGTGCCCAATGAATCTCGCTGGTAGGTGCGACTGCGAAGGATCAATCTCAGGATGTGCCGACGATCGAAACCGGTCCGAAGAAATTCTTCTTCCAGCCAGTCAAGCAATTCGGGATTGGCCGGTGGATTCGAAGCCCGGAAGTCGTCGGCCGGTTCGATGATGCCACGACCCCAGACCCAGGCCCACAAACGGTTGACCTCGACACGGGCAAACAGCGGGTTGTCCTGTCCGACCAACCAGTGAGTCAGCACCACCCGACGATCGGCTTCGCCATCCTTGATGGAAGCCGGACCGGTCATTGGCAACCAGGGCACCGCGGGTTGGCCGGTGTTGGGGTCATCGAGTTCTCCGCGACGAGCCACCCACACGACCAGGTTGCCGCTCTTGTCGGGCTTGGTCCGCTGAATGCGGTTGAAGAAGGCCCCGATCCCGTAGTAATTCTTTTGGGTCCAGCGCTCATAGGGATGGTTGTGACACTTCGCGCACTGGATTCGAATCCCCAGGAAATGCCGCGCGGTCGTTTCGGTGGCGTCGCTGGTGTCGGCCGCTGCTCGAAAATAGTTGGCAGCCGGATTGCTGAACGTGTCACCCTGCGCGGTCAGCAGATCGGTGACGAACCGGTCGTAGGGACGGTTGTCCTGGATCGAAGCCACCAGCCAGCGATGGAACTTGTCGACACCTCGACTGCCCAACTGGCCGCGGGTCACCCGAAACATGTCGGCCCACTTGCTGGCCCAGAACAGGGCGTGCTCGTCGCTGACCAGCAATCGCTCGATCAAGAGGTCCCGCTTGTTCGGTCGCTTGTCATCGAGAAAGGCTCGCGTGGATTCCACGGTCGGCAACAATCCGGTGAGATCCAGCGTCACGCGCCGTAGAAACTGGCCCTCAGAACTGTCCGGAGAGGGGGGAACCTGCAACACCTTCAACCGATCGTGAACCAACTGGTCCACCTTGTTGACTGCTGCGGGATCCGGCCAGGCAAACCCCGGGCGATTCTCGATCAGCGTCACCCGGGCCGCCTGCATCTGGTCAAGAAATCGAACCAGGATCCCGACCTGGCCGGTCCCCGAACCGGTCACCACGCCCTGTCGGTCCACGGTGGCCAGTCCCGCGTTGGAACTGCTGTAAACGGCCAGGTGCGTGATGTCTCGCGAACTGCCATCTGAGAAATGGGCGACGACTCGCAGTTGCTGTGACGAGGCGGGGGACTTGATGACACGGTCAGCGGGAAACACCTCGGTCCGAACGCATCGCGGAGACCCGTCGGGGTCCGGCTGACAACCCTCGCCAATCCACCCGTGGATCAACGCATACGCCGGATCGTCGGCCTGCAACTGTTGTCCGCCACCGTGTGCAACCCGCATCGTCGGTTTTCGCAGCAACAGGCTCTGCGGTGGGTCCAGCGGATTGGTTCGTCGGGCAAATTGCTCGCGAATCAACGTCTGCACATCCAGCGGTGGATTGAATCCTCGCAGCGAGAGACGAAACCCGCCCTTACCACTGGGAGCCCCGTGACATCCGCCGGAATTGCAGCCCTGTTTCGACAGCGCCGCCAGCAAGCCCGTCTCGAATCGAACCACCGGCGACCGGTTGAATCCCTCAGCCCGAACGGGAACCATCCGGGTGTGTTTGCCCACACCAACCCGCAGCGTGGTCTGCCCGTCACCCAGGACACTGACCCGACTGCCGACGACCGAGACGACGCCGGTCGACCCGGCAGAAAATGATGCCAGGGCGGTCAGGTCCACAAGTGACCCATCGGACCGGACACCGGTCACGACCATCTGCACGCGGTCGTAACGGTCCCGCAGGTGGATCTCGGCAGGCTGGACCTGGAGTTTCTCGAACGGCCCCAGTGCGGCCAGTTTCGGAGAGGTCTCGTCGGCTGATCCGACACGGACCCATCCGGCCAGGATCACCGCAACCAGCGGCACCGTCAGACAACACCTCGTTGATTGGAGATTCATCATCGTGATTGGCCCACGCTCAGAAACAACGTCCCGTCCAGTTCCCTGGGCACAAATGTCATTCCTCCCAGTCCACCTCTCAGTGCGTCGAGTGTGCTCGCCGAGGCCTGGACCGACCGGGGGGGAGTCTTGGACCTGGGGGCCTGGCGGGCGATCCGGATGGTGGTGAGGTGAGAGAACACACCCGTCTTCTCGAGCCGCAGAACACTCTTGCCCTGGGGAAACTTCACCAGCCCCTCGTTGAACCAGC
>CAWVUS010000391.1:0-3945 GCA_963933195.1 uncultured Planctomycetaceae bacterium | reverse complement strand
GACCAGCATCGTCCGTTCGTTCGTCACCGGCGACGGCCGCCACGACATCAAGCCGATCGTCGGCAAGAGCACCTTCGGAGGCAACCTCGGCTCGATCTATTCTCGGATCGTTGGCCAGAACCGTTCCGACAACGGCATGCCGACCAACGTCTTGCTGTTCCCCAAGGCGGTCGACGAAAAGGCCATGCCGGGGATCAGCACGTTCGGCAAGTTCGACTCGACCGGCACCATCGGCTCGGCCTATCAACCCTTCACGCCCAGCGGCGGGGGCGACTTGAAGGCGGACATGAAATTGACGCTGCCGATGAACCGCCTGACTGACCGTCGTGGATTGCTGACCCGGCTCGACAGGCTCAAGAGATCCTTCGACGGCAACGGTCGCCGCGAGGGACTGGACCGGATCCGTGAGCAGGCCTTCAGCACGATCCTGGGCGGGGTCGCCGATGCGTTTGACCTGTCCAAGGAAGACCCCGGCACAATCGCCCGCTACGACACCCGGGCTGTGTCCCCCGAGGCCGCCACCGACCCGAGATGGAACAACCGCAAGAACTATCGCGACAACGGCAACACGCTTGGCAAGTTGATGCTGCTGGCCCGGAGACTGGTCGAACGCGGCTGCGGGTTCATCACCGTCACAACCAACTTCGTGTGGGACATGCACGCGGACGTGAACAACGCCGACATGATCACCGGCATGAACTACATGGGACGACCCTTCGACCGCGCGGTCTCGGCCTTCATCGAGGACATCCACGATCGGGGCCTGGAAGACAAGGTCCTGCTGGTGTGTTGCGGTGAAATGGGCCGCACGCCACGGATCAACAAGAAGGGCGGACGCGATCACTGGGGCAATATTGCCCCGCTGCTGCTCTCCGGTGGTGGACTCGAAATGGGGCAGGTCATCGGACAATCGACCCGCAACGTCGGTGAGCCACTGACCAGGCCTTTCTACATCGACAACCTTGTCGGGACCGTCTTCAACACGCTCTTCGACATCGGGGAACTGCGACTCAACCAGGGCGTTCCCCGTGACATCGCTCGCGCGATGGAGAATTACCAGCCGATTTCCGGGCTGCTGTAAGGCGAGTTCCGCTCGAGAGACTACGCCAGCAACGCGTCGACCACGTGCGCCTCGTCGACGCCGGTCAACCGCTGATCCAGGCCCTGGTACGGGTAGGTCAGCCGCGTGTGGTCCAGGCCCAGGCAGTGCAGCATCGTGGCGTTGAGATCGTTGACGTGAACCGGCTTCTCGACCACGTTGTAACAGAAGTCATCCGTACCGCCGTATTCGATCCCGCCACGGATTCCACCACCGGCCATCCACAGGCTGTAGCATCGCCCGTGGTGATCCCGGCCGTAGTTGCCCGGTGAGACCTTGCCCTGGGCATAAACGGTTCGGCCAAACTCGCCGCCCCAGACAACCAGGGTGTCCTCGAGCATCCCGCGTTGCTTCAGGTCCTTCACCAGCGCCGCGGCCGGCTGGTCGGTGTCCCGGGCCTGGCCACGCAACGCCTTTGGCAATCCACCATGCTGATCCCAACCGCGATGGAACAACTGGATAAACCGCACTCCCCGCTGGGCCAACCGACGCGCCAACAGGCAATTGGCGGCGAACGTCCCCGGGGTCTGAACCGCCGGACCGTACCCGTCCAACGTCGATTTGGTTTCATCGGAGACATCGACCAGGTCCGGAACCGAGGCCTGCATGCGGAAGGCCATCTCGTACTGCGCGATCCGCGTTTCGATCTCCGGATCACCCACCTGCCGCTGCTTCAGGCGATTCAGCCGGGCCAGGCCATCCAGCATCGCACGACGACCGGACCGGTCGATCCCAGGTGGGTCGACCAGGAACAGCACCGGATCCCGGCCTCGCCGGAATCTCACTCCCTGGTGGTCTGACGGCAAGAACCCGCTGCTCCACAACCGCGAGAACAATGGCTGGCCGCCGGGTCGGCCGGTGCCCTGGGAAATCAGAACCACGTAGGAAGGCAACTCGCGGCTTTCGCTGCCCAGCCCGTAGCTCAACCAACTTCCCATACTCGGCTTGCCCAACTGCTGCGTGCCGGTGTTCATCATCGTGATCGCCGGATCGTGGTTGATCGCCTCGGTGTGCATCGACTTGACGACGCAGATCTCATCAGCAATCGAACCGATGTGCGGCAGCACCTCGCTGAGATACCGACCGCACTCCCCATAAGGCTTGAAAGTCAACGCGCTACTGACACACGGAAACTTGCTCTGCTTGTGCGTCATCTCGGTCAGTCGCTGGCCGTTGCGGACCGAGTCGGGCAATTCCTTTCCGTGGTGCCCGGCCAGTTGCGGCTTGTGGTCGAACAGGTCGATATGGGACGGCCCACCCGACTGGAACAGGTAGATCACTCGCTTGGCACGTGGTGCAAAATGTGGTCCGGACGCCACGTGCTCTGCAGCGGTCGCATCCGACTGGCCCAGGCTCGCCAGCGCCGCGGCCGCCAGCCCACCCGCCGTTCGCGAGAACATCGCGCGGCGATTGATGGCCATCAAGGGGAATTGCGGCAGGCCACTCACGTCGACTACTCCCTGGTGATCGCTTCGTCGGTGTTGAGAAGGACACTGCACAGTGCTGTCCACGCCGCCTGTTCAACCAACTCCACTCGCCCATCAATCGGCGATGAGCCCACCGAAAGCAATTCCCTGGCCGACGCAGGATGCGCTCGGAACCGAACCCTCTGGTCATCGAGAAGGGCGACCAGGATCTTGAGTTCCTCGGCCACGGGTCGCCGCGCGGTCACGCGGGCGAACAGCCACTGGAGACGAGCCGACTGATTGGCAACGTCCCGGACGAGAGCCCGGACCGCCAGTGCACGGGCCGCCTCGACAAAGGTCGGGTCGTTCATCAGCACCAGGGCCATCAGCGGCGTATTCGTCCGCTGCCGTCGCGTGATGCACATCTCGCGGGTCGGTGCGTCCAGGGCAAACATGTTGGGAGGCGGCACCGAGCGTTTCCAGTAGGTGTAGAGGCTACGTCGGTAAAGCGAAGCTCCACTGTCCTGCACGTAGGGACGATTCGACGTCTCCTTCCAGAGTCCACCCGGCTGGTACGGCTTCACGCTGGGTCCCCCGATCCGTTCGACCAGCAATCCACCGGCCGCCAGCGCCCCGTCACGGATCAATTCGGCCGACAAGCGGAACCGCGACGCCCGGGCCAGCAGCCGGTTGTGTGGATCGCGAAGCCACTCTTTTCGCGTCACCTCCGACGACTGGCGGTAGGTGGCCGACATGACAATCCGACGCAACAGGGCCTTGGTGTCCCAGCCACTGCGGACATAGTCACGGGCCAGCCAGTCGAGCAACTCCGGATGGCTGGGCTGTTCACCCTGGGTTCCGAAGTCCTCGCTGGTTTCAACCAGTCCCCGGCCAAAAGCCATCTGCCACAGCCGGTTGACGGCCACTCGGGACGTCAACGGGTGATCGGCATCAACAAGCCATCGCGCCAGTCCAAGCCGATTGGCCGGAGCGTTCCCGGGCAACGGCGGCAGTACCTCGGGCACCCCCGGCTCGACAGCCTCACCATGCTGATCGTACTGGCCACGCATCAATACGAAGGATTGTCGTGGTTTCTTCAGATCCTGCATCACCATCACGGTCGGACGATCCTTGGCAAAGGCGGCCAGTTCACCACGGCGACGTGACAGGCGATCGACCACCGCGCGATACTGTTCGTCGTGCAACTCCAGGTAACCGCGGTTCAGCGCCTCCCGTTGGTCCGGCGTTCGCTTCCCAGGTGCGATCGCCAGGATCTCACTAAGCCCGTCGGCACCGGCGAGCGTTTTCACCTCAACAGGCGACAGAGCCCGCGAGTAGATCCGCACGTCATCGACAGACCCGTCGAGGATATCACTGGGATTGCGACGTCCCAGGTGCAGCGGCTTGTCCGTCCTGATCGTTCCGGACAACGAATCACGA
>CAWVUS010000390.1:0-3951 GCA_963933195.1 uncultured Planctomycetaceae bacterium | reverse complement strand
CGGTCAGCACGGTGATGCTGCCGTCACTGTGACTGTCCATGTTGTGGTGAAGTGATCGCACCAGTGAGAACTTGTCGGCCAGCTTGGCTTGAAGGGGGAACCGGTCACAGATCGTGATTCCCGGGACGTTGGTGGCGATCGGCGCGTAAATGCCGCGATAGCTGCTCGGGATATCCGGTTTCAGGTCGTAGGTTTCCAGTTGAGAGGGGCCGCCACTGAGGAACAGCAGGATGACCGATGTGTCCTTGCCGGTGTTGCCGGATGCCGCCTGGCCTGCCAGAACGTCTGGCAACGACATTCCTCCCAGTGCCAGGCTTCCCGCTTCCAGGAATCTGCGCCGACTGAACGGCCCGGCACACTGATGGGTTGGATTTCTGGTCACGAGCATGGCCAGGGGGACGAGGTCGAGGGGTTCATGGCCCGTCTTTGGGCTGGAACCTCAAGTGGAGATTGTACTCTGCGACATTTGTCGGCGATCTGTCAATTCCACCCCGAGCGATTGTCGGCCATGTCGCTGCGGCTTTGAGTCTGAAATGCAAGCGATGTGCCGAAACCGAATCCCCTGGGAACCACGGCCCCTCGTTCATGAGTTTCGAGAGGTTGCGATGTCCGACAGCAGTCGATCATGGACTCCCGTGCTGTCCCCCACATGATCTGGGTGGTATCGATCAGGTCGTCTGAGATTGAATCGGAACACCGTGCGAGGTCACACTATGACACCGATTCAACAGGGCTGTCACACACGTCTTGAAGGAGGCACCAGGTGCTCCGATTTTTCCGCGACCGCCAACAGTTCGCTGGGTTCGTCTGGATGCTGCTGTTGCCAGGTGTTCTTGTATCGGCCGAGATGTCCACCGGCACCCTCAAGTGGGTGAAGGGAAAACTGGAGCCCACATCCCGGTTGGGTGCCGGGGCACGGGCCGTCGTGCAGCAGGTCAACCGCCACCAGTTCTCCGAGGCCCTGAAGGCAATCGGCACGCTGGCCGACGCGAGCCCGCGTCTCCGTGGCGAACTGGCTCTCGCCGTCGGCGGGCACCTGTCCAACGACAATCCTCAACCCGCGCTCAAAGTGGCCCGGGCCGAACTCGACCGGGCCATCCAGGCCAACGGCGACGACCTGCTGGCGCGGCGTCTGCGAAACCATCTCGAAGTGTTCGGGGGGCTCGATTCCATCGTCCTGCCCTGGGCGCCCAACCTCGCCGGTCACAGCTGGGTTCCGGCGCCACAATTGCTACCGGCCAGGGACATGATTCGGGACGGAGGACTCGCCCAGGGGCGCAACCGCATCGGTCAACTCAAGGGAGTCGCACCTCGCACTTATCTCCTGAGTTATTGGCAACTGGCCGCCTTCTTTGAAGGACAGTCCGGCTTCGGCAAGGCATTCGACACGCTTGCCGCCGATCTCCAGGCGGCTCTTGATGATGTGAGTCAACGTGGAGATGCCGATGACAAGCGGGCGGCCGGGGTCCTTTCGGGGCTGCTCGGCCAGGCCCGCAAGCATCCATGGGCCACGATGACCGTCCCCCCGGACAGCTTGCTCCACCCGCGTGCCATGCTCGAACCCATGCGAGCCTACTACTGGTGGTGGAAGCAGATGGGGGCTGCCCAGAGACCCATGTCCAAGCAGGGGTTTGACGAGATCATCGCCGGGCAGAAACGGCGTTTTCCCGATAGCCCGATCGTCAAGATCTACACGGGACGCCGTGTCGCATGGGCTCCCGATCTCCCGAAAGTTCTTGTTCCCCAGGGCACCCCGTCATGGGCCGTGCATCAACGAGAATTGCGAGCCCGGGTCGACCACGTCGTGCGGTGGTGGTTCGAGGTGCGTCAGGAACCCGACGGACAACTCGGCGGAGGATGGGAAGACGACGTCGAATCGCTCCGCCGGTTCAGCCAGTCGGCACTGCTGACGGGTGACCCGGCGGTGATCGCGGGCATCCGCCGGCTCGCTGACGGGGTCTGGAACCGGGGCGTGATGGTCAATGGATTCGACCGCGAACTCAAGGACGTCGAGCATTCAAGCGAGATGGCCGCCGACACATCGGTTCTCGTGGCCCTCGACTACGGCGATCCCGTGCCGGTGGAACGCTGCATGCGGACCTGCAAGACGATTGACGAATTGCACTTCGGCACCAACACGTCCGGCCGTCGCCAGTTCCGCTCGATGGTGCTCAGTGGCACCGAGGTGAGTCCTGGCGACAACCAGGCCTACGACGTGCTTTACAGCGGGCGGGCCATGAGGCCGGTGGCGATGCTGGCCTGGTACAACCGCCACCCCCGCGCCGTGAAACTGCTGGTCGATTGGGCTCGCACCTGGAGCGAGGCCGCTCTGCGAGCCGCCGACGGCAAACCGGCCGGCGTGTTCCCCGCGGCGATCCACTTTGGTGACGAACGACTCAACGGCTCCGGCAGTTGGTGGAACCCGGGACTTGGAGATCTCTATCGCTGGAACCCCCAGGATCTCGACATGGTCTGGGGCAAGATTCTGCTGGCCTATCGGTTGACCGGTGACGAGTCTCTGCTGCGGGGCGTCCACGCCCAACTCGAAATTGTCAGGAAGTACGTCGGCAAGACGATCGAGAATCCCCCGGCCGGATCCCTGGACTGGGTGGGTATGCAATTGAAGTCTCACTTCTGGCTGGCTCGTTGGTATCGTGCCTACACGGGACGAGACGACTACGACGACCTGGTCAGAGCCGGTGGTGGCTACGGGCGTTACCAGTTGACGGGCAAGTTGTCTGAACTGGGCAGCGTGCACACCGGGGAACTGGCCGCCATGCGATTCAATCTGCCGATGCTGACCACCGAGGTCCGCGGGACGGATCGCATCAACCTCTTCCCCTTCTCGTTGATGGGGCCGATGGGGGGCGGAGCGGTGGCCATCACGCAGGCTCCGGCAGTCGGTGTCACGTGGCGGCAAGTCTCGGCCGACTTCGCCGCCCTGGTCGGGCATCACGACAGCAGATCGCTGGTCGCCTTGGTCCACACCTTCGCCGACAACGCCAAACCACTTGCCCAATTCTGGGCACTGCAACCGGGCCGCTACCGCCTCGAGCGGCGCGAGGACGCCAATCACGACGGCACAGTCGAGGCACAAGTCGTCGAGACCATCGACTTCGATCACGTCGAGCGACTCGCGGACGTGTCGTTCAAGCTGCCCCGGGCCACGCTTTGCCAGGTGCACATCCGGCAACTTCGCGCCTTCGATCCGTTGCCGGCCACGCAACCGGACCTGGCCATCGGCCCCGGTGACCTGCGGATTACCCGGATGCCCGGTGACAACCAACCGGGCATGATCTCGGTGACGCTTCACAACATCGGCACGGCTGTTGCCAGGGATGTGGAACTGGAGGTGCTGGTCCAGCCATCCTCCGGTGGGGCACCAAAGCAACAGTTCCTCAAGAAGCTCGGTGCGATCCAGTCCCCGGCCGACCTGCTGAGTCGCCAGAAGACGGTCACACTCCCGTGGAAACCGATGTCATCCGGCAACACGACATTGGTCGCACGTGTTCGCTGTCGGTCCGGCGAGATCACGTCGGCAAACAACCGAGTCTCGATCAGCGTCCCCGCCACCGGTTCGAGCAATTGACCACTGTTGTCAGTCCTTGTTGCGCGTTGCCTCTTGCATTCTGGAACGGGCCTGGGCGATGGCGTTTCGGAGGTCGAAACCCAGGGGTTTGTTTGTCGCAAACTTCTCCCTGGCCAAGTGAATTGCCTGGAGGGCGCCATCGGGGGTTGGCACCTGGTGTCCCGACTCCCACCAGCCCATGTGTTCGCTATACAGCCACGCGTATTCGTCCGTGGTTTTTAGCGAGTGGTAGATGTTCTGCTCGAACAGCCGCAGGCGAGTGGCGGGCGTCGTGTAGTGAGATGGCCAGTACCTGGGAGTGGTTCGATATGCGGCCAACTGGTAGTTGGCAAAAATGGCCACGCCAACTTCCATCTTGTTCC
>CAWVUS010000389.1:0-3951 GCA_963933195.1 uncultured Planctomycetaceae bacterium | reverse complement strand
CTGAAGGTCACCGACCTGAAGACCTTCGTCGTCAACGCCGGTGGAAAGAACTACGTCTACGTCAAGGTATTGACCAACAAGGGGCTGGTCGGGCTTGGGGAAGGCTCGATCACCAGCAAGGCCAGGACCGTCGAACAGGCGATCCTCGAACACAAACGGTACCTGGTCGGACAGGACCCGACCGACATCGAGATGCACTGGCAGGCGATGTACCGCTGGCCCCGCTGGCGTGGTGGCCCGATCCTCAACTCGGCCATCAGCGCCGTGGAAATCGCCCTCTGGGACATCCTGGGCCAGGCAGTCGGCCAGCCGGTCTGGAAGATGCTCGGCGGACGGGCCCGCCGCAAGATGCAGATGTACGTTCACGCCGGGGGAACGACTCCTGCCGACTACGCCCGCAACTGGGCCCGGGCCAAGGAAGAGGGTTGGACAGCTGCCAAGGGAGGATTCCTCAGACCCCGCGGTCTCGTCGTCGACCCGTCCCGGGACGTGCGGGATGCACTGTCGCGGCTCAAGGCCGTCCGGGAGGCCGTGGGACCTGACTTCCGAATCCTCATCGACCTGCACGGGTTCCCCACTCCGCCGATGGCAGTGGAATTCTGTGCCGGCGCCGAACCCTACCATCCTTACTTCGTCGAGGAGGCCACCCAGATCGAGGATGTCGACGAATTGGCTCACCTGCGAAGCAAGACCCGGGTGCCGCTGGCGACCGGCGAAAGGCTGTTCACCAAGTACGGGTTCGCACCGATCTGCGCCCGTCACCTGGTCGACTACGTCCAACCCGACGTGGTGCACTGCGGTGGAATTCTCGAGTTGAAGAAGATCGCCACGATCGCCGAGGCCTACCGGATTCAACTGGCCCCCCACAACCCGCAAAGCAGCGTCAGCACGCTCGCTTCGCTGCACGTCGACACCACCGCACCCAACTTCGCCATCCAGGAAATCAGCCGACCGCCCACGCAGTTCTTCCAGGACCTGTTCCGGGGAGCCGGACCGGTCTTCAAGGACGGCTACGCCCTGGTCCCCGACCAGCCCGGGCTGGGTGCCACTCTCGACGAAAAGGTCGCCGCCAAGCGACCCTACATTCCAGCCAATCGACCCCGGATGAGATTCGCTGACGGGGCGGTCACCGATCACTAGCGGTTGGCGGTGCCCACATGACACCTGGCTGGAACGCCACTCGGTGGTCGCTCCGGCCGTGTGAATCCAGTAGGATGCTAGGGTTGAATACGATCAGCCCGAGATGGGGAGAATTCGAAATGACCTCGACAGTGAACCGACGCACGTTCCTGGGCACGGCCGCAGCCGCGGCTGCCACGGCATCCACCACTCGCGCCGCCGGAGCCAACGACAAGGTGGTCGTCGGCGTGATGGGACTCAGCCGGGGCCGCAGCCTCGCGGTCAGCTTTTCCGGCCGTCCCAACGTCGAGGTCAAATACGTCTGTGACGTGGACGCCAAGCGTGCCGACTCCTGTGTCAAGCTGGTTGCCGGCACCGGCGCCAAGGCCCCCATCCCGATTGGCGACTTCCGCAAGATCCTCGACGACAAGTCGGTGGATGCCCTGGTCATCGCCGCCCCGAACCACTGGCACGCCCCGGCAACCATCCTCGCCGTCAATGCCGGCAAGCACGCCTACTGTGAAAAACCCTGCTCGCACAATCCGCAGGAGGGAGAATGGATGGTCCAGGCGGCCCACAAGCACAACCGGGCTGTCCAGGTCGGCACCCAACGGCGCAGTGGCCCCCAGACCATCCAGGCCATGCAAAAACTTCACGAGGGAGCCATCGGACGGGTCTACCTGGTCCGGGCCTATTACAACAGCGCCCGGGGTTCACTGGGCCGCGGCAAGCCGGCTGCCGTGCCCCAGCACCTCAACTACGATCTCTGGCAGGGCCCTGCCCCCCGCACCCCCTATCTCGACAACCGCGTGCCCTACAACTGGCACTGGTTCTGGCACTGGGGCAACGGCGAGTTGGGCAACAACGGTGTGCACACGCTCGACCTGTGCCGCTGGGGCCTGGGCGTCGACTTCCCGATCCGGGTCACCTCCAGCGGTGGCCGTTACCACTGGAACGACGACCAGCAGACGCCCGACACTCACCAGGTCTCCTTCGAATTTCCCGGCAACCGCGCCATCACCTGGCAGGGACTCAGTTGCAACCGTCACCGCGGAGGATTCGTCACCTTCTACGGTGACAAGGGTTCGCTGGAAATCGACAGCAACGGTGGACACACCGTCTACGACGGTGGAGACAAGGTGGTCGATAAAGTCGCCGGGAAGAGCCGCGGTGACATCGAACACATCGACAACTTCACCGCCGCCATCCGCAATGGCACCCCGCGGAAACTCAACTGCGAGGTTGCCGAAGGGCACAAGAGCACGCTGCTGTGCCACCTGGGCAACATCGCCCAGCGGACCGGGCAGGCCATCACGTGTCGTGCATCCGACGGCCACATCGTCGGCAACGACAAGGCCGCCGGGCTGTGGGAACGAGACTACCAGGAGGGCTGGAAGCCGGTCGTCTAGAAGTCCGGTTGAGGCAGGCGTCCCGGCCGCACCTCGAACCCACCAGCGGGGGACGGGCCGGCCGGCCGCAAGTCGTCGAGGTCCTCACCGATCGATGGGTCGGGCCGTGGCCGCCTGGGCCGCTGGCCGTCTCCAGGCTCCCCGACGTCGGGACGCGGCCGTGGCCGCAACAGGATCTTGAGAGCCCGCGTCAGCACCGGCTGCTCGAGCGCCCCCAACTTGCTGTCGCCATTGAAATCGAACGGGCCCAGTATCTGCCCCAGGCGAGGCGGTGCCATACCAATCGCAATCTCCTGGCCACGCAGACGCGACAGGAAACCGAACAATGTTCTGCGAGCGTGGCAACGTTCGGGAGGATCCAGTCGTTCATTGTGGTTCCGGTCGAATGCCTGCAACAACAGGCTACGCAATTGGTGAAGCACTTCGGAGGTCAGTCGAGGAGGAAGAGACTGCCCGTCGTCGCCGTCACCCGGACGCACGAGAGGTTTCGGTTTTCCAGGTCCCCGAGAATGATCCGTGCTGTCACCAGGTGACCGGAGTGGTCGCGTGGCATGCGGCATGGCACGTCCCAGGTTGATCTGTTCGGCCGGACCGAGCACCCCGTCCTGGTTCCGATCGAACAGTGTGCAAATCGGTCGCAGCCCGACAGGCAACTCCGAGATGACAATCGCGCGGCCATGGTTCTCTCTGAGGACCCCCAGCACGGCCTGCATCGCCTGGCGGGCTTCTCGCTGGTCAAGGCGGCCGTTCCCGTTCTCGTCGAACCGATGCAACAGTTGCCGCCGAAGGCTCGAGACACGGTCGGGGACCAGACGACGATCAGCCGCTTTGTCCTGTGCCAGAACAGCCTCCCGACTCCACGCACCGGACCATGCTGCCACCGACATCAGCGCCAACATTGAAACCAACCTCATGAGATCACTCTCCTGGTCACACGGGCCTGCACTTCGAGAACGGTCCCAGCCGAACAAACAGGCACAAACGCGATTCGCTCAGTCGATCCGATGACATCTCGGCCGGGTTTTCAAGGTCCGAATACCTCGCATTCGGGAAGGGCCTTCTTGAGCTGCTCCAGACCCATTGGGGTTATCCGGGTGCGTTCGATCCAAAGACGCTTCAGGCCTTTCAGTTTTGAAATGACCAGAACACCCCGATCGCCGACCACCGTGTCGCGAAGGGAGAGAGAACTCAGATTCTTGGCGGTGGCCAGTAACCGGAGATCATCGTTGACGATCCATGTTTCGGAGAGATTGAGATGCCGGAGCGCGGGCAACCTGGGCAGGGCTGCTGCCAGGCCATCGGCCGTGATGGGCAATCCCGCCAGGTCAAGACTCTCCAGTTTCACCAGGCCTTCTAGTCGTGAGAGTCCACGGTCAGAAAACTCCGTGTCGGCCAGGGACAACTCGGTCAGGCCAACCAGCCG
>CAWVUS010000388.1:0-3973 GCA_963933195.1 uncultured Planctomycetaceae bacterium | reverse complement strand
CGTCGACACCGCCCCGGAGGCCGTTCTGGATTCCGGGGCGGTTGTCTTTTCTCCCCACGCCCGCCGCGAGCCCCCCGGATCACGTGGTCACTTGGTCTTCTTACCCTTCGTTTTCCCCTGGGGCTTTTGATTCGACTTGGGTTTGCTCTCCTTGGACTTCGGTGGAGCGGTGCCGGATCTGGCCGTGACCCCGCGGAGTTGCCTCGCTCCGGTTTGCCGCAAATCGATCCGACTACGCAGAGTGGACCCACCGGAACCGCCAGTGTCATAAAGGAAGAGTTGGCTGTACGCGTTGTCGGTAATCAACAACAACTTCTGTGCCGAGTCGTACTGCACCGAATAACGTGGCACGGTGAAATTGCGGCGTGCGGGGGGCGACTTCTTGTCCGCCGTCGGTTTGGCCGTCTTGGCCGAATCCTGTCCAAAGGAGGTCAGGACAACAGCTCCAAGGGCGAGTCCAACCGCAAAACCAACTGCAGTGTTTTTCGGGTTTGATTTCATCATTTGCTCCGTAGCTCGGTACGTTCTGTTTTCCCGGGACGCGACGACCGGAATTCGTGATCGGCACGGTCAAATCTCCAACCGACGCCCCCGTGCCCCAGTTATACCTGCTTGTCCCCCGGCAGGCTCTTCGAATTCCGTTTGGCTGAGAGCCACTTGTTTGCCGCATAGACCTCCAACAGTCAGAATCGACGGCATGAACAAAACAACTCGGCAATATGGTCGTTGGCCCAGCCCCTTGACTCCCGCCCTGGTGGCGGCGGGCCGCCGCTTGGACGGCGTCGCCATCGACAGCGACGGTGAACAAGTGGTCTGGCTAGAAGGCCGTTCCGGCCAGGGTGTCCTGGTCGCCGACGACGGCAGCGGAAACGCGCAACGTGACGTGACCAGCCAGCACAGTGTGCGAGCCGAAGTGGGTTACGGGGGTGGCGACTTCACCGTCCACGGGGGGGACGCGTACTTCATCGCACACCGCACCGGTCGTCTCTTTCGGCAACCGATCGCCCAAGGGATCGCAAAACCAATCACCCCCGCCTTTGGACATGCCTCGTCCCCCGCCGTTTCAACCGACGGCGAATTCGTGGCTTACGTCCACACCGACGAAGACGTCGACCGGATCGCCGTGGTCGACACACAGGGCCAGCAGTGGCCTGCCATCCTGGCCTCCGGACACGATTTTTATATGCAGCCCCGCATCAGCCCGGACGGCTCACGCGTGGCTTTTGTCGCTTGGAATCACCCAAACATGCCCTGGGACGGCACCACACTGTACGTCGCTGAACTGGACAGATCCGGACCGCTACCAGTTGCCAAAACCCCGCAAGCCATTGCTGGGGGAGACGACATTGCCATCTTCCAACCGGAATTCTCCCCCGACAACTCGCGGCTGTTCTTTGTCTCCGACGAAACCGGCTGGGGCCGCCTGGCAAGCCACGACCTCACCACTGGCTCAACTGACTGGCTGACCCCCGACGGACTGGAATTGGGGACACCGGCATGGGCACAAGACATGCGGACCTACGCCGTCTGCGGCGACGGACAGACCATTGCTGCAGTCATCAGCCAAAACGGATTCCTGTCGGTCGTCCGCATTGACCTGGCCTCCGGTGATCATTCGATCATCGAACCGCTGGCGCAACTCACGGACATTTCGCGGATCGTCGCCGCACCGGTGGGAACTCGAATCGCAGTCATCGGCAGCAGCGCCGTCCAAACGCCGCAAATCATCTGTTGTGACCTCGACGACGACACAACACGGGTCGTTGCACGCTCCACCAGCGAGACACTCTCTATCGACGGACTCTCGAAACCCGCGGCGATCAGCTGGGACTCGGCGCCAGGCGAGACCGCTCACGGCCTGTTCTATCCACCGGCAAGTGAATCGTTCGAGGGCGCCGGACTCCCGCCGGTCATCGCGATGATCCATGGCGGCCCGACCTCCCAATCGCGTGCCGGGTGGAAGGCCGATGTGCAGTATTTCACCACACGTGGCTGGGCCGTCCTGCAGGTCAACTACCGGGGCAGCACCGGGTACGGCCGTGAGTACATGCTCAAGCTACGCGGCAACTGGGGCATCTGCGATGTCGAAGATTCGATCAGCGGAATCCGCCACCTGGTTGACAGCGGGCAGGTCGACCCCGACCGGAAGGTGATCATGGGAGGTAGTGCCGGCGGATTCACGGTGCTGCAGGTCATGGCACACCATCCCGATGAATTCACAGCTGGAGTCAACCTCTATGGAGTCGCCAATCAATTCCACCTCGCCAGTGACACTCACAAGTTCGAGAGTCGCTACACAGACACGATGATCGGGCCATTGCCCGAGACGGCCGCGGTCTACCATGAACGGTCACCGGGATTCCATGCCGAGAAGATTCGCCGACCGATTGCGGTTTTCCAGGGTGACATTGACCGAGTCGTTCCTCGCCAACAGTCAGATGACGTCGTGGCCGCGCTGGAACGGTCCGGCACGCCACATGTTTACCACCTCTACGAAGGAGAGGGACATGGGTGGCGAAAACAGGAGACCATCGACCACTTCTATCGGGCCGTCGAAGCCTTTCTCGATCAGCACGTCCTGCTGCAATAGAGCCCCACGATTACCGCACGACGCGAGCCACCCAGCGATCCAAAGGACCGGCCACCCTCCCGGCCGCCACGGCCGCCAGGATCGCCACCACCGCACCGGTGAACACGTCCATCGTGTAGTGGGCTCGCAAAACCAGCACGATGACCACCTGGAACACCGCGAACGCCAAACCGGCGGATATCCCGAGACGACCAAACCTGCGTCCCAGTTCGATCCCCCCATAAACTGCCATTGCCGTGTGACCGGAGAAGAAAAAGTCGTTCGCGACCTCGTAGGTCACCAACAGTGAGGGAAAGCCAGGATCAAACCACAACATGCCCTCCGGCGCCGGCAGGGGCGAAAGCCACTGACACAGTTGACGCAACGAAAACAGGAACAAAAGCCCCAGGAATGGACGGATCGATGGACCAAGGATCGTGGTAGCAAACATCCAGCACGCCACGAGGTCAATCAGAACGGAACTGGTGATCAACAGCCCGGAAGCGGTGCCCCGATTCCGATTGAGTGACTGATTCCAACCGACCGTCCATTCGTGAACTCGGTCTCCCACCGTCAGCATGTGAGACGCGGCCTCGAGGGTGGCATCATCCACTCGGACCTCGCGTGCCCCCAGTAACGACTGGCTCCCCAGCCACAATCCAATCCCGATCGCGACCACAACCACCCGGGCACACCTCTCGGCCATACTCGGGCGTGATCCTTCATTTTCACTGATTGGCTGCACCAGGGGCTATTTTCGCCCTCCTTCCTGCTGTCTTGCCTGTTCGATTTCAGCCGCCAAACGTTCCAGCATCCCGGTGAGCTGTTCCCGGAGTTCCTGCATCACGGGATCCTCGCCGCGGTCCCGTGAACGAACTGACGGCACTTCGATTGCGTCTCCGACCTCCACCAGCACGGACATCGGCCCGTGCACGGTGGCTCTGTCAGTCAAGTCCTCCTCGAAACGCTCAACCGTCTCCAGGAGACGCTCAACTGCCACGTCCGGACCTATGTAGTCATTGGGATAAAGTGACATCTGCTGGGCAAGGTAACAGTCGGCCAGATGCCGCCATCGTCTTTGACGTTCGTCTTCGGAGAGGTCCTGCTCGACCATGTCCGGTAAAATTTCGCTCCTCAATCGCTTCACCCGCGCCACGGTCCCCCCGTCACTACGGCCGCCACACCACTCCTCTTCGAGCGGTCCCAGCAGTCGATCCACCAACCGGTCCCGGCGATCAAAGACCGATCCGGTCTGCGGAGAACCGAGATACTCAACCTCCTTCAAAGCCAACAGAGCCTGCCCGATCTTCTCAACACGTTCCAGTAATGGTTGCCCAACCTGGGGCTGCCAACTCAAACGCGACTCGATATCACCTAACACACCCGCCACGCTCGACTCGATCT
>CAWVUS010000387.1:0-3979 GCA_963933195.1 uncultured Planctomycetaceae bacterium | reverse complement strand
CCGATTTTCAACGGTCCTTTTGTCGACAGGTTGAAGGCTGACGGATCAAACCGCGTGCTCTCGGCCACTCGCTTCCCGTCGATGTACAACCGTAGCCGGTCGTCCTTCTTGATTGCCGCCAGGTGATGCCAGCCGGCCGGAAACGCCCGGTCGTAAGTGACACTTTTCCCGGCCTCCAGCGACAACACGTGACCGGAGGGCAAGACACCACAGAAGAGCTTGCCGTCGAAAACGGCCATCGACCAGGCCCGGCGATATCTCACATCGGGAGTCTTGTCCAAACGTCCGGTTGTGACCCATTTCCTGCCACCGTCGTAGCGATAGACGTCAGCGAACGGCAACGTGCCGGCGTAGAGCTTGCCGTTGTAGACAGCCATCCCCATGACTTCTTTTTCCATGCCCAGTCGACCGGCGTGGACCCACTGCTGTGGCCCCGCGAAACGGAACACCGACCCGGTGGGCCAGGTCGCAGCGTACAGGCCTCCCTCGTAGACGGCCGTGCCGTAGACCTGGGTCGTGTCGGTCACCGGCCCCTGCCGCGACCACTTCGTCCCGCCCTCGTAACGGAAGAAACCACCGGCGTCGTAGCTCAACCCGTAGAGATTCCCGTTGTAGACACTCAGGTGAACAACCCGCAGGTCGGGACAACCGCAGGACGTCCAGCGACCGTCCCCGTCATAGCGGTACATGCCCCGCGTTCGAGGCTTCTCCTTGTAATCACCGCCGTTGGCCTCATTCCGCCAGGCACTGGACGTTCCGGTGCCCGCATACAGTTTCCCCTTGTAGACGGCCAACCCACTGACACTGCGAACGTCCGCGATCTTGCCCGTGTTCCGCCAACGGGTTCCACCCTCGTAGCAGAAGACACTGCCACCGTGCGACTGGTTCGGAGAAAGTGGCAGCGACGATCCACCCCCGCTGTAGGTCTCGGATCCCACGTAAAGCTTGCCGTTGTAGACGGCCATCCCGGTGATCGCGTTGGCCACGTCGGGACTGCCGCAATCGACCCAACGTGTGCCACCAGCGTAGCGGTAGACGTGCCCGGCCCCCTCCGGTTCCCAGGTCGCCGCGTACAGGTCGCCATCAAAGACCACCAGGGACTTGATGTACCGGTTCTGTCCCGGGCGTCCACGATCGGTCCAGGCTTCGTCCACGTGACCGGCATCGATACCAAACAGGACATTCCGCCAATTCGACTGTGCCGAGGTCACTCCGGCATAGTTCATCAGGCTGATCGAGAAACCTGTCCGGGTCGCCGGGTCATAGCAGGCCATCACATCACCCAACACGTCATCGAGTTCCGCAGCCGTATGAATCCACGCGACAACCGAAAACTCGTCGGTCCCCAGTTGCAGTGGCTTCGTGGCGGGAATCTCCAGCCATGAATCGACCCCATTGAACGTCGCCGCTCGATCACCGCCAAAGCGAACCCCGTGGTTGATCGCATGGTGACCGTTGCCGGAACTGTCTCGTCCATCCTCGGCCAGTTTCCAATGAGCCACCGGGCCCTCGGCGGCAGTCACCGGGCTGGCAGACACCAGGAGTGCACCAGCGGCGACCAAGATCAGAGTACGGGTGATTGACATGAATTGACTCGCAAAAGGCAGGACAGAGGAGGGAATAGTCTAACCGGATCCACTTGACCGGTGTCAGGCCACCGTCTCACAACAGCCGCTTGGGCGCATCGACGGTTCGATCATTCCGAACGTTGCCGGTGTTGAGAGTTGATGTGGGCTCGAGCAGTAGCACGTGAGCCTCACCCTCGGCGACAGGCTTGTGTTCAACGCCTCGTGGAACGATGAAAAACTCGCCTTCATCAAGTTCGACGACCCGGTCACGAAGATGAATCGACAAGTGGCCGTGGAGAACCAGGAAGAGCTCGTCCTCCTGCTCGTGATGGTGCCAGACAAATTCGCCTTCGAGCTTGGCAAGTTTGACGTGCTGGCCATTGAGTTCGCCGACGATATGGGGACTCCAGTGTTCCGTGAACTGCTGGAGTTTCTCGACAAGGTTCACCTTGTCGTTCTGGCTGTCATTCATGTCCGTCTGCCTTCACGCCTGGGCCAAGCGGGCCATGGTGGTCTCGAAGCCTTACCTGGATTTCCGAACGAATCTGAACGAGTACAAGTCGGCGTCCCGCAATTCGAAACACACCTTCACAGGTTGTCCGGCAAGTGTCGAGAGATCACGGCCACCGGTCCACGTCACGTGACGATCAATGGAGTCGCCAAACAACATCGGGCAATCCGCCAAACGGAAACCATCAATGGGAACTCCTTTCTGGTCCTGGAGCTCAATTCTCAACGAACCAGCCGCAGATGTCGCGAAATTGATCTCCAGCGTCGCTCCCTCAAAAATGAGGGCCTTTGTCTGCAATTGGCCACCTTTCCAGCCGGCCGACGCGGACACGAATCCGTCCATTCTCAGCGAGTACCGTCGCAGCACACCGCCGGTTCCTTTCCAGTAACGCTCTGGCCCGTAAATCGACAACTCCCGAGGAGCCCCAGGCAGCATCGACCGTGTCTCGACAATTTGCCACGCCACATGTTGATTCCCGTACTGCCAGGTCCCGGGCCGCTGGACACCGGGACGTAGAAACGCCTCGTTCCATCGCTTGAAGTGGACTCCATTTCGACTCGCCATCAACAGTGTCTCGGTCAATGCGGTTCCGAATCGCTCGCTGAGCGCCGCGCGTTCTGCCCGATCCTTGGGATCCGGCAGAGCTTTCATCGACGGGGACCAGCCACGTTCGATATAGCGAGTCGGCAGTCCCAAAAGGATGTGCGGTGCACGGTGATAGGGGAACACCCGGTTCTCGTACAGTTCTTCTTTTGGCGAATCGGCATAAGTGAGATCCAACTCCGGATCCCAGTGAATGAGATCGCGTGACGAGGTGGTGCGGATGGCGCGTCGTCCCTCTTTGACCCAACGGCGATAAGCCCGGTACTTCCCAGCCGTCGAGTCCCAGAATGCCAGGTTGACCGAATCGAATGGCCCCTTGGTCAATACGGCGTTCTGCTGGACGGGAGACCAACGGATACCATCTTTCGACTGGAATACGTGCATGCCACCTTCGGCAAGAACGCCAGCGACGGCCTTGTAGCGGGCTTGAGGTGGGCACGCCGGGTTGTGGTCGATGAACGGGGCAAAATTCAGCCCACCAATACCGTTTCGAATAATGTTGTTCTTCTTTGAGCCGTTGAATTCCACCAGGCCCAACTCTGGTTTCGTCCAGTGAATTCCATCTTTACTCTCGGCGTAGCACGTAACCGGCTTGCTGAAGTGAAGCATGCCGGTGGCAAACCAGAAATTCCAACCCCGGTAGTACATCCGATACCGATCACCGTCCTGGAACACGGTGTGGGAACCCGACGCCGTGCCTTCCCACGGAGCGTCATGAACAATTGACACTTCACGCGGGATCGGATGGTGCAACCGAAGTTCAGCCGTTCCCTTGAGCTGACCGACCAGGTGATCATCCACAAACAATTCTCGTCGGGAACCGATTTTGATTGGCTCCGTGGCCTGTCCACTGACAGAGAATGCCATGACGACAATCAACCCGAGCGTTCTGAAAACCCGACATTGGCCCATGATGTTCCGATCCATTTTCAGATCCCGCCTTGAGTCACATTGCTGACCGGCATTCATACGAGAGACCAGCCCGCCAGGCCTCCGCGTTCTGGGTTCACACGAGAATGTCGTGGAGCACGTTGCCGTGCACATCGGTCAGGCGAAAGTCACGACCGCCGTGACGGTAGGTCAGCGCCTCGTGGTCAACCCCCAGTTGATGCAACACGGTCGCCCACAGGTCATACACTGTCGATTTGTTTTCCACGGCGTGATAGCCCAGGTCATCGGTCGCACCATAGGTGACACCCCCCTGGACACCGCCGCCGGCCAGCCAGACACTGAACCCAAACGGGTTGTGGTCCCGACCATCAGTGCCCTGGGCAAACGGCGTGCGGCCGAATTCTCC
>CAWVUS010000386.1:0-4000 GCA_963933195.1 uncultured Planctomycetaceae bacterium | reverse complement strand
GACCTGCTCTCGGCACTGAAACCGAAACCGGACTTCATCATCCACACGGGTGATCTCTCGCAACGCTGGGCTCTCGATGAAGCGGAGTACGATCTGCTGACGTTCGGGGTTTACCGCGACATGCTGAGGAACACGCCGTTCTATCCGACACAGGGAAACCATGACTGGGTGACCGACTGGGAGCACGGCCTGGACCCGCTGTATCCTCGCTACTTCCAGCCCGGCAAGCTGGACAGCCGGTTGACCGAACGGTTTGACATGCCGTTCTGGAGAGTGTTTCACAGTCCGCGTGACAACGAGGCGGGCCACGTCGGACCGTTCAGCTTTCGCTATGGGAATGCCGTGTTCGTCTGCGAGGCGGGAGCTGGAAAAGGGGCGGGCCGGTCGTTGGCTGAAAAACGATTTGCGGACGACGATGTGACGTGGCGTTTCTTCTACAGCCATTACTTCGGCATGTCGGGCAATGCGGTTCCGGGTGGAGACTTGAAATGGGACCCTCCGCTGCCCAATTGTGACATGACCTTCCGGGGCCACATCCACGTCTACAGTCGTTCGGCCCCATACGGCCCAGACCAGGCCGTGGACCTGCTCGTGGGATGTTCTGGTTCGGGTATCGGCAACTCGTATTTCCAATCCATGGTGACGCCGAAGAACCCTCATGGGTTGCGGCCGGGCATCACCGAATGGAACGAGAAATGTCCACACCTGGTCCACGTGTTGATCGACGGTCCGAAACTGACGCTCAAGTCTTACTATCCCGACGGCCTCGTTTTCGATTCGTTGATGATCGACAAGTCTGGTGACAAGAAAAAAGTCGTTGGCATGCGGCAGGACCAGCACCCGGTCCATCCGTACTGGCAACGAGGACTGACCCCCCTCATGAAGAAACTCTGGGTCGATGAGAACTCCAAGTGGCGTTCGCTTGGCTCGGGAGCATGGGAATACGTGGGGAGGGAACCACTCGAACGCCTCGGCCAGACAATTGTCCGCCGGAGTCGTTACGTCGATCCACGTTTTGTCCTGCCGCGGAGACGAAACCACACACACCCGGCCGGGTTGCGACAGGCCCGAATGGCCATGGAACAGCTCATGTCGATTCACTACCGCCTGGGTCGACACGAATGGGACCAGACAACCTACCGTTACTTCGAGGACAGGTTCCGCCACCTGTTCGGGAACGGAGACGGATCGTTGCCCCTGCTCGTTCAGTTGGCCGGCGACCAGGCTCTTCCGGTCAAACACCGCCTCGGTGCCCTCGGAGGACTGGGCGTACTGGCCCAGCGTTCCCAGGTGGCTCGAGACCATCTCGCGAAGTTCTCGGCCAGCGATGACTTCAACATCCGATTCTCGGCCGACATCATCCGCTCATGCTGGCTCGGCGAGCGACAGGCCCTGGATGATCTGTTCGACTGGATGAAACGCGAGTCGACGCGGAAGCCGCCGAATCCACAGTTCAACGTCAATGCACCAGGCCATTACGGGAACCCGATCTTCGTACTCCGACGGTTCACCTTTCCGGCGCTGTTCAGCCTCGGAAAGGAACACGAGTATTCGGAATCACGGCCGACGATCGGCGAGTGGATCGAGTTCTACGAAAAGAACAGGTCTCGCCTGCAATATCACGGAGCTGAACAGCGGTACAGGCTTGCCCGTTGAGCGATGAACGAGACCGGTGCGTTTTACCCGGAAGCGGATTTTGCACTCCGCAACCCAGAAACCATCCACCTTGGCTCACTGGTACCTTCGCGTGTTGGAGATCCGGATTTCGCCGATCTGGCCAAAGAAATTTCCGAAACCCAGGAAATTGAAGGCGCCTCCGTAACGCGAGTATCCGCCGAGCCGGGTACTCACGCTGAACTGGGCTTCATGCTTCCGATTGTTGACCAGTTTCCGCCCGTCCGGACTCTTCATCCGCCAGACCAGTTGTCCGTCCAGGAACAGTTCGTGCAGGTCCTGGGCATAGTTGTATTGCCACGCCACGTGATGCCACTCGGTATCCCGAATCCCCGCATCCTGGGGAGCCCCCACGATCCCCCCGGGCCGTTTCCAGGGATGAAGATCCATCAGGGCTTCGGCTGGCCGGGCCCCAAGGAAATGGACACCCGGTGCCATGCTGCCGTCGGGTGAATCGTGATCCGAGAGGTAGAGTTCCCAGACGCCTCGCTTCGAATTGTCGTAACTGCCGCAGATGTGTCCATAATCGAACGGCTGGTGGGTGCGATCCACCTTTGTGCCATGTCCCTGGATCGGTCCGGCCCGGCGGACCCAGGCTTCCACGGTCCATTCCTTCGTGCAGGTCTTGAGGTCCAGCTTCGCGTTGCCTCGCCCCTTGATCCCCCAGCCGTGTTCACCGTGCCCCATGTTGTCGTAGGGAAAACGCCCCACCCGGCCGGGCCACGACATCCGCATGTCCCCACCCATGTTGGTCCAGGTCAGGGTCAGTTGCTTGTCGCCCATCCGGTCCTGGATCAATTTCCCATTGGGGCCCTGCCAGTCGTAAAGCACGACGGTGTGCTTGTCGGGCCCGATTACGCGCAGCTGACTCGGGAGCACTCGAAGAACCAGGTCCACGCTGTGGCGAAACCCGTTGGCGTCTGTGACCTGGATCGACGGACGCTTTCGTCCTCTCGCGACTGGCACACCCTGCAATCGACCGGTCTTGCCATCGAGCGTGACACCGCGGGGCAAAGTTCCATCCACCAACTCCCACCGAAGCGGTTTGGCCATGTGAGTTGTTTGCAGGATGGCCTGGTAGGCCGATCCGACGAACGCCGGCGCGAGCGATTTGGTGATCAAACGTCCTTTCAAAACGCTCAACGAGAACGTGTGCGTGTCGGCCCGCCCCGCTGAATCTGTCGCCCTGATCGTGACGGTCCGATCTTTGACCGTCTCGAGTGGTTTTCCGCGGATGACACCGGACGTCTCGTCGAGACCGAGTCCCCTGGGAAGCGACCCGGCCAACAACTTCCAAGCGACATTGCCGCGAGCGGCATCCGTGGCCAAGCCGACCGAGTAGGGGATCTTCAACGAGGCGTCGGGCAACTTCTGGCCGACGATGGCCATCGCCTCTGCCACCGGATACCGCATGATGCTGGAGATCCGCAACTCGTCGATTTCACCCTGGAAGTTCCCCGACTTGATGAAGAAGGGGGGATCCTGCGAGTGGATCCAGCCGCCGACGATGAAGGGAGTCACAACATCCTTGACGTTGTTGACAATGATGCCCGGTGCACCGGGATCGTGGAGAGTGACCCGGGCGACCCGCTTTCCGTCCAGGAAGAAGGTGCTGAGCTGATCCTTGTAGCGGAACTGCCAGGCCACATGGTGCCACTGGTGATCGGTGATGTGCTGCCCCTTGATCTTGTTGGGCCAGCGTGCCGGGAACAGAAAATTGCTGGTACCGAAGTTCTTTGTCGAGCTGGACGCAGCGATGAAGCGTGCGGCGGGCAGAAGTCCGTCCTTGAGGTTCCCGACGCCACCCCGGCCGAGATTGAGCGTGAAACTGAAACCGCCGCGCCGCCCCACCGGAAGACCAAACCCCTCGTCATCGGTGCTGCAGATCACCGCATAGGTCCGACCACCTTGTTCCTGCCCGCCCGGGCCGGTGTAGCGGATCCAGGCCTCAATGGTCCATTCCCGGGTACAGGTCCGCAGGTGCAGCTTGTCGTTATCGGCTGGCCCCACCCGCAAGTCGGCATCGTCGGCTCGACGGGCAAAACGTGCCGTGGTCCCAAACCCTGTTCGGGCCCCCCAGAGCGCCGTCTTGTGAGCCCTCAGTGTCAGTGCCCGGTCACCACACGCGTCGTGAGCCGCGTCACCTCGGCCCTCGTCGAAATGGTAGAGCACAACAGTGTGCGGATCAGGCCGAAACGGTCTTCGCCAATCCGACCCGCCATTGTCTTCCGCCCGACACGGATTCGACGAGAAGACGAGAATGACTGCCACAACGACACAGAGACGACGACCAAACACGCAATGATCCATTGCCAACTCCAAACCA
>CAWVUS010000385.1:0-4001 GCA_963933195.1 uncultured Planctomycetaceae bacterium | reverse complement strand
GGTGATGACCAACTCGACGAGAACCTGGCAGAAGGCAACGTGATCCTGACGGACACCTCCATGGAGGGCGATCTTGGGAACGACGTGCTGGACGGGATTGAATCGGCGATTTTGAATGGCAAGGTTGGTTCGAGTTCCGGCCAGGGCGATAACTACTTCAGTGCCAGCGAAGCCACGATCCCCGTGACGATGTACGGTGGAAGTGGGCGTGACACGATGATCGGCGGTCTCTCGGACGATTATCTGAACGGAAACGGCGATTCCGATCGCCTGGAAGGTGGCCCTGGTAACGATTCTATCCAGGGCGGAGCTGGTAAAGACTTCCTGGTCGGCGGCCTGGGCGACGACACCATCCAGGGCCAGGGGAGTAACGATACGCTCAAGGGTGAAAACGGAGACGACGATCTCGATGGCGGTGCCGGTTACGACCGAGTGTTCGAATGGGCCGACCAGAGTTTCACGATCATTGACAGCCAGTTGACCGGTGGCCTGGGGACCGATGTCCTGGATGGTTTCGAAGAGGTCAAACTGACCGGTGGTGCCGGCGCAAACCAACTGGACGCGAGTGGTTTCAGTGGGAAAGCTGTTCTCTGGGGTGCCGCTGGAGACGACACCCTGGTCGGCGGTGGCAGTTCCGACAGGCTGAACGGCGGACCGGGGCATGACAGCGTCGTCGGAAATGGTGGCGCAGATACGCTGTTTGGTGGTTCGGGCGACGATACCCTCGAAGGAGACGGTGGCGACGATATCATCTACGGCCAACGAGACGACGACTCGATCAAGGGCGGGCCTGGAGACGATTCTGTCCTGGGTGATGATGGCAATGACACCCTCAACGGTGGAGAAGGTAACGACACGTTGCGTGGCGGAGCCGGAGCCGACGGAATCTCGGGTTGGACCGGTGACGACGTTCTCAACGGCAACTCCGGCCGTGACACGATCGTTGGCGGCACGGGCATGGATCGCATGTTCGGCGGAAATGACCGGGACGTCATGCTGGGCCAGGACGACGATGACTACATCAAGGGCCAGACTGGCGACGATGTGCTCAGTGGTGGACCCGGAAACGACAAGGGTATTGATTATGCCGTCGCAGAATTGGGCAACTGGTCCGGTGAGATCGACGAAGAGTTCACCTTCTATGACAGTTGGATTGACAACATCTAAGAGTCTCGCATGAGGCCGGTGCGGGACTTTTAGCCGCACGCCCTGTTGTTCGCTGGAGGTGTGCTCACGCCTCACCGGGCAGGAGACCTATTGATGTTGGCTGTGGAGATCATCTCCGAGAAACGCAAGGGCCGGTCTCTGGGCCGCGAAGCGTGGCTGGAGTTCGCAGATGGCGCAGCTCTGGGAACGTGGGCCGAGTCGCAACTGGCCGCGATGCTGATGGCGATTGCCCTGGTTGGTCTGGACGACCAGGAGACCGGATGGTTGGTCGAAGCCATGGCTCAAACAGGGACCAGGATCCCACTTGACCGTTTTGATCGGCCTGCAGTCGACAAGCATTCCACCGGTGGCGTGGGCGACAAGGCGTCCCTGGTAGTGGCCCCGCTGGCTGCTGCGTGTGGACTGGACGTGCCGATGATTTCCGGAAGAAGCCTGGGGCACACAGGCGGAACATTGGACAAGTTGGAGTCAATTCCGGGGTTCCGGGTGACGTTGTCCGTTGAGGAACTTGTCGCCAGTGTGCGGGAGGCAGGATGCACCATTTGTAGCGCCAGCGATGAAATCGCACCGGCCGATTCGGTGTTGTATTCATTGCGAGATTCGACTGCGACTGTCGACAGTATTCCGCTGATTTGTGGATCAATCCTCAGCAAGAAACTGGCTGAAGGAATTTGTGGACTCGTTCTCGACGTCAAGTGTGGTTCGGGCGCTGTTTTTTCGAATGATTCTCAATCGCGGGGATTGGCGCGGGCCTTGGTCGCCTCCGGGGAGGCGGCGGGATTGTCGACCACGGCAGTTTTGAGTGACATGGAGTCACCGCTGGGGCGGACCGTGGGAAATGCGATTGAGGTTGACGAGGCGATCGATTGCTTGCGAGGTGACGGCCCTGATGATCTTCGGGAATTGTCTCTACAACTCGTGGGGCGGATGTTGGTTTCCGGTGGGGTGTGCGACGAGGTGGAACGCGGAATTGCCATGGCGGCCGACGCGTTGGAAGCCGGGCTGGGCATGGAACGCTTCGAGAAAATGGTTGTGGTCCAGGGAGGAGATCCTCGAGTGTTGTCCGGCGTGACCAGGCGAGGCAACGTATTCATCGTCCGGGCAACCCGGGGTGGTTGGGTTTGCGGCCTGGACGCTTTGGGGATCGGCCGGGCCGCGGCGATCTTGGGAGGTGGGGCGGGTGGAAGAGACGACCGACACGCCGGTGTTCGTGTTTTGTCATTGGTTGGGAGTGAGGTGGTTGAAGGAGACGGGGTGTTGGAATTACGGTCGGGTGACGAAACCCGTCTTGGTGCAGCCGTGGGCGTGGCGTTGGCGTCAATCACGATTGGAGATGAACCGGCCGTGTCACGGGAAACGGTCCTCGGTACGATTGGGCCTGAATCTCACCGGGGGGCAAGTTCGTGACAATCGCACGTGGGCTGCTTGGATTGGCGTTCTTTTGTCTGTTGGCGTGGGGGTTTTCGTCTGACAGGTCAAAATTCCCCTGGCGGATCGTTTTTTTCGGCTTGGTGATGCAGGGGCTGCTCGGTGCAGTGATTTTGGGGACCGAAACAGGGTCCGCCGTCTTTCAGAATCTCTCGACGGTTGTGCAACGGTTGATCGAGATGGCCGAACCAGGGGCAAAACTTGTGTTTGGGCCGTTGGCAGATCCAGACGTCATGGAACCCGTGGTCGGGAAATCTGGGGCGTTTATCTTCGCATTTGCTGGTCGCGGACTGGTGGCCATCATTTTCTTTTCAGCCTTGATGGCCGTGTTGTATCACCTTGGGATCATGCAGATCCTCGTGTACGGGTTGGCAAAGATCATGACAGTCGTGCTGGGTGTGTCTGGTGCAGAATCGATGGCGATGGCCGCAAACGTCTTCGTCGGCCAGACCGAGGCACCGCTGGTGGTTCGACCGTACATTGAGAAGATGACCCGGTCGGAATTGAACGCGCTGATGACAGGTGGATTTGCCACGATCGCCGGTTCGGTGTTGGCCGTGTACATCGGAGTCTTGGGAGAAGAGTACGGTCCGCATCTGTTGACCGCGTCGGTGATGAGCGCCCCGGCCGCGTTTCTCGTTGCGAAAATCATGCTGCCGGAAAGCGAAAAATCGGTCACCGGCGGCGAGGTGAAGTTTCGACTGGAGCGTACCGCAAACAATGTGATTGAAGCGGCAGCCAACGGGACCTCCGACGGATTGAATTTGTGGCTGAATGTAATCGCGATGCTGATCGCGTTTACGGGGTTGGTCGCATTGGTCGATTGGCCGTTGGGCGAGATGGGACTGTCTCTTCAAATGGTTTTTGGTTGGATATTTTCTCCGGTCGCCTGGCTGATGGGAGTTGAAGGGAGCCACGATTGCCAATTGTTTGGTGGATTACTGGGGGCAAAGGTTTCCGTGAATGAATTTGTCGCTTTTACGCAATTGCAGTCGATGCTGCCCGGCAGCGGTGGGGAGTCTGTATTTGAACATGAAAAAACGGCCAAAATGGCGGCGTATGCCCTGTGCGGATTCGCGAATTTTGCATCCATCGGGATCCAGATCGGTGGAATCACGCCATTGGCTCCGACGCGAAAGACAGACCTGGCCCGGTTGGCGCCCAGGGCGATGGTCGGTGGTGCGATGGCATCTTGGATGACAGCGACAATGGCAGGAATGTTTCTGTAAGAGAGCCAACTTGCAGACGCGAGTTGAGTGAAAGGCGAACAGTGGATGAATTGATTGCTCAGGCGTGTGACGCGAGAGCCAGGGCCTACGCGCCTTATTCTGGGTTTGCTGTCGGAGCGGCCATCGAAGCCTCGGATGGTCGGACGGCGGTTGGGTGCAATGTCGAAAATGCCAGTT
>CAWVUS010000384.1:0-4013 GCA_963933195.1 uncultured Planctomycetaceae bacterium | reverse complement strand
CTGCATCCATGGAGGGATGTCTGATGCGTAAGAAATATTTGTCCAGCGTGTTTGTGGTCGCGATGGCCGTCGGATGTGTTGTTCCGATTTATGATTCATCGCGAGACGTACGAACCAAACAGCTGATTTTCGTTTCCGAGGGTTTGCGACATATTCCTCGAATCTGGGAACGAATCTGGGGTCTCGAAATGCCTGACCTGGCGACCCCCTACCGCACCCATGGTGGTGTGATCTAGTTTTTGACGGAGAGAGGCACGAGCCGAAGTTCGGTTTCCCTGGTGGAGCGTTGCTGCCCCATCAGGCGCCGACTAGTATGGCCGGCGTGCCCAACCTAGCCGTCGAACTGAATCGCCTTTCGCTGCGCAATCCGATCCTGGTGGCATCGGGAACCTTTGGGTATGCGCGCGAGATGACGGCGTTTGCAAAGTTCGACCAGTTGGGCGGCATCATCCCGAAGACAATCACGCCGGAACCGAGAGTTGGCAACCCGCCTCCGCGAACCGTCGAAACCACAGCGGGCTTGTTGAATTCGATTGGCCTGGACAATGACGGACTCGAACATTTCCTCGAAAGTCATTTGCCGAAACTAGCTGAATTGCCCACCGCGGTGATCGCAAATATCGCCGGCCACGATGTGCGGGAATTTCAAGAGATGGCATCGGCGCTGGAATCGGCTGACGGCCTGGACGGTGTTGAATTGAACATCTCCTGCCCGAATGTCAGTGGTGGAATTGATTTTGGAACGAATCCGGAACTGGCGGCCGAAGTGGTGTCCTGTGTGAAATCAACGACGTCGCTTCCGGTGATCGCAAAACTGACTCCGAATGTGACCGACATCGTTTCTGTGGCTTCAGCCGTCGCTTCGGCCGGCGCTGACGCGGTTTCGCTGGTCAACACTTACCAGGGAATGGCAGTTGACTGGCGACGTAAGCGGCCGGTTTTGGGGAACGTGACTGGTGGGCTCAGCGGGCCGGCAATCAAACCGTTGGCGTTGTGCGCGGTATGGAAAGTGTCGCGAGCCGTCGATATTCCAATCATCGGTGTTGGTGGAATTTCCTGTATCGACGACGTGATGGAGTTTTTGGTCGCCGGGGCCTCAGCTGTCCAGATTGGAACTGCCAGCTTTTTCGATCCGGGATTGTCTAGCCGGTTGGTGGTGGAACTCGACGCCTGTCTTGCCGATCTGGGGGTGAATTCCGTCACGGAGATGATTGGCACGTTGGATGGTGAACCTGCCGATCCGGCAGGAGAGTAACGAGAAAGGGCTGTGCAGAATCGATGCGGGTGTTATCGGGAATTCAGCCGACGGGACGTTTTCACTGGGGCAACTACTTTGGCGCCATTCGGCAGTACATCGCGCTGCAGGAAAACGAGCAGGCCTTCTATTTCATCGCCGATTTGCACGCGTTGACAACGATCCGTGATGCGGAACAATTGCGGTCGTTGACCCGGGATGCTGCGCTTGACCTGCTGGCGCTGGGACTCGACCCCGAACAGGCCACATTGTTTCGCCAGTCTGATGTTCCGGAAGTCTCGGAACTGACATGGCTGTTGCTGACGGTGACCAACCTGAGTTGGCTGGAGAAATGCCACGCATACAAGGACAAGAAAGAACGTGGTGTCGCGGCGGACGCGGGCTTGTTCACATATCCTGTCCTGATGGCGGCCGACATTCTGATTTATGACAGCGACATAGTCCCTGTTGGTGTCGACCAGGTGCAGCACATCGAAGTGACCCGCGACATTGCCGAGCGTTTCAACTCAATCTACGGCGAAGTCTTCGTTCTCCCTGAGGCCCGAGTGTTGGACTCGAGCGCCAAGGTGCCTGGCACTGACGGCGAAAAAATGTCGAAGAGTTATGGGAACGTCATCGAATTGTTCGAACCGGCCAAGCGGGTTCGCAAGAAGGTGATGTCCATAAAAACCGATTCGACCCCAGTGGAAGATGCAAAGGATCCGGAGAATTGTTCGGTCTTTGATCTTTACCGGCTGTTTGCGGATCCAACGCAGGTGTCCGAACTGGCTGATCGATACCGCGCCGGTGGGCTGGGGTACGGTGACGCGAAACAAGCCCTGTTCGAATTGTCGCAAGAACATTTTGCGGAGGCGCAAGAACGACGACAGACGCTGGAGAGTGACCAGGGGGCACTCGAGGCCATACTCCAAGCCGGCGCGGAACGGGCGCGGCAGAAAGCTGGCGAAGTTCTTGGGCGGGCTCGAGCGGCGTGCGGTCTTGCCGATTGACGGTGACTAGCAGGACGCGTCGGCATCGGCACTTCCGCTACAACATCCCTCCGATTGGATGCAGCGACACCAGGGTACTGCAATCAATGCTCCGAGAACCGGTGCTGCGATATACAGCCAAAGAATATTGAGCGTCTTGGGGCTCCAGGCCAGAATGGCCGGACCGATAGACCTGGCGGGATTCATCGACGCCCCGGAAATTGGCCCAGCAAAGAGTGCTTCCAGGGCCACGACCGCTCCGATGGTGACGCCCGCCATCAATCCTTTTTCCTGGGAACCGGTCGACACGCACAGGATTACAAACATCAGTGTGCCCGTGAGGAGGATTTCAAAAATGAACGACTGAGCCACGGTTCCGGCTGGCAAAGTGGCTCCCAAGAGTTCGTTGGCTGGGAACAATAACTTCAGGAAGCCGCTTGCGACCAATGCACCTGTGACCTGGAGTGCAATGTACGGCAATACGTGACGGCCAGGAAAACGGCCCGCAAACCAAAACGCGATTGTCACTGCCGGATTGATGTGTGCCCCGGAAACGTCGCCGATCGCCTGGATCATGGCCATTACGACAAGGCCAAATGTGAGGGCAATTCCCACATGGGTGACGACACCCCCGGAAAAGTCATCCGCAACAATTGCCCCTGTTCCGGCGAATACCAGTCCAAAGGTCCCAATGCCCTCGGCGATATATGCACGCATGTTCAACTCCTTTTGGTCAACCGAGATGATGACCGTCGCTCAAGGTTGGAGCAACCCAGCGGTTGAACGGTCCGCTGCCGCCGCTCTATGCTGTGACTGATGAAACAGGCACGTGTGAGGAAAGACCGTGATCCAGGGGCTTGGAACGGATATAGTCGAAATCGTCCGAATTGGTGAGATGATTGAACGACATGGCGAGTTGTTCCTGCAGAGAGTCTACACCGACCAGGAAGTGGCTTACTGTCAAAAGCGAACAGCCAGTTATCAGCATTTTGCGGGTCGTTGGGCGGCTAAAGAAGCGGTCCTGAAGGCGTTGGGAACTGGATGGGCCAAGGGGATCGCGTGGCGTGACATCGAGGTTGTGTCGTTTCCGAGCGGGCAACCTCGTGTGGCAATCCATGGGGCGGTCCGGGAACTCTCCGAGCAAGCCGGGATCGCTGGCTATTTGCTGAGCATATCCCACTGTCGCAGCCATGCTACGGCAGTTGCGGTGGCCGTCACGGACGTCGGCAGCCTGAATCCCCCAGTCGAGTTGGACAATGATTGAACAATTGGCGACGTGGATCCGCGATTCTCAATCTACCGTTGCCTTCACGGGCGCCGGCATAAGCACCGAAAGCGGTATTCCCGATTTTCGTTCGCCCGGCGGTATCTGGGAAAATGCGGACCCAGTTCTTTTTGACGACTTCGTGGCGAGTGAAGCATCGCGACTTGAATACTGGCGACAGAAGAGCGAAGCACACAAAGAATATTCCGAAGCCAGGCCGAATGTCGGACACCAGGTGTTGGCACGGTGGCAGGCCGAGGGGATTTTGGAAGGTGTGATCACACAAAATATCGATGGATTGCACCAGGATGCCGGAAGCCGCGATGTTCTAGAAATCCACGGGACCGCCCGAGATGTGATGTGCCTGGATTGTTCGTGGAGAGACGGTGCGAGTAGCTGGGTCGATAAGTTTTTTGAAACCGGGGTACCTCCGCGTTGCCCCGAATGCCAGGGACCGCTTAAGCACGCGACGATTTCTTTTGGCCAAATGTTGGATGCCGACACACTTCGTCAGTGCTCGCGGCTG
>CAWVUS010000383.1:0-4077 GCA_963933195.1 uncultured Planctomycetaceae bacterium | reverse complement strand
GGTTGCCTAGGCGGTGAGCCGAATCGTTTGGCTCGCGGTCGCCAGGTCGGGCCAAATCCCACATTGGCTGCCACAAAGTAACGCGGTTCCGAAGGCCGCCTCCTGGTCATGTTTGGTCAGGACGACCGGCAGGCCAAACCGCCGTTGCAGGCTGTCTATCAACAAGGGGTTTTGTCTCAAGCCGTTTCCGGATCCAATGATCCGGCCACAATCGGAAGGTTGGGCGGATCCTGAATTTTCATAGAACCAGGCAAAACCTTCGGCGATTCCGGTCAACACCGCCCGGGCGACGTGTGCCGGAGTGAAGTTGTCAAAAGTGATTCCGTCGAATCGCCCCCGTGCCAGTGGTTCACGCCGTGTGCCGCGGAACAGCGGTTCACAGACCAGTCCGTCTGCATCGGGTGGGACGGTCGAGGCTGCCTCCGAGAGCCTGTCATAGATTTCACCGCTGGATGTTTCGCCACCAAATGCCTGTACCCAGTTCCCGACGGTTTGATTGACCCAGGCGTAGGCGTCACCGCCAGCAAGGCCGGCCCCGACCAGCAAAAAGCGATCGTGCGGCAGGTAGCGGGTGTCCATCGAGGGCACTCGTTGAAACGAAGAGATTGGCCAGTTGATTTGGCCTCCCGTGCCAACGTTGATCTGGATGGCATTCTCACCAATCGGCAGGCTGCCCAGGACGGCCGCCTGGTTGTCACCGATCGCACCGCAAACCGGGAGCCCGACAGGCAATCCTGTTTCGGCTGCCCATTCCGCCGTGAGGCTGCCAAGTATTGTTCCACTTTCGACCACCTCGGGCATCCAGTCGGCCGGAATTCTGCCGGCGTTCAGCAGGATGGGATTCCAGCGATCCGATGCCAGGTCAAACAGCCCGGAAGCCGCAGCATTGCTGCGATCGGTCGTGATCGGTGTGTGCGTCAATTCCGAGACCATCCAGTCGGCCAGAAATGTGGTGCCAGCCGTGGATGCGGGGATCGCGTCGCTGGCAATCAACATGGCCAGGGTGACGCCCATGTATCCGGGAGCCGGATGGGCACCGGTGGTGTCCAATTCCTGTGGCGGACAGGCCTGCAGATAAAGATCCAGCCAACTCAATGGTCGGCCATCGCCGGATGCTAGGTGAGCGGCTTCGTTGGCACGGCGATCCTGCCAGGTGATCAGCCGGCCCAGGGGTTGACCTGTGGGGTCGACCAGCAACATTCCGTGCATCTGGCCGGTGAGGCCGAGTCCGACGGGTGGCGATGACAACTGAGGCGCCAGTTTCGAGAGGACCTGGCCGACAATCTTGCGGAGTTGCAGGGGGTCTTGTTCGGCATGTCCGTGGGGAAGGCCGGGCACCGTCGCGGTGTTAGCCTGTTGCACCTTGGCGACGATATGGCCCTCGGGGTCGACGGCAATCGCAGCGATGGACGTCGTTCCAAGGTCGAGTGCCAGGGAGAGTGCCATGGGGAGTGCCGAAGCAGATGGAGGCGTGGTTGTCGGTCCGGTGTCAGCGTCGTAAAGTGACTATATCAATTCCAAACCGGAGCCCCATCCATGCGATTGTTTTCGAATTTCGGATTGTCCGCCTGTTGTTTGGCCGTGGTCCTGTCGGCCACGGCAGCCACGGCGGCTGATTCGCCAGCATTTCGTGGGGTTCGTGGCGATGGGCAGTCCGATGAACAGGTGCCGGTGAAATGGAGTGCCAAGGAAAACGTCAAATGGCGGATTGCGTTGCCATTTACCGGGCACAGCACACCGGTTGTCTCCAAGGGCCGCGTGTTTTTGACGTGTGCCAACAAGCAGGGGACACAACGTGGTCTTTACTGTTATGACCGCAAGACGGGCAAGGAATTGTGGAAGCAGACGGTCGCGTTCTCAAAGGTTGAGCCGACTCACAAGACCAATCCATACGGAGCCTCCTCGCCGGTGACAGACGGTGAACGGGTGGTGGTCTGGCATGGTTCGGCCGGGCTGTTTTGTTACGACCATTCCGGCAAACTCCAGTGGAAGATCGATCCGGGTGACGTGACACACATCTGGGGGTACGCGTCCTCTCCGGTGATCTACAACGACCGGGTGTTTCTGCATCATGGCCCGGGGGTTCAGACATTCATGCTGGCCGTGTCCTTGTCCAGCGGTAAGCAGTTGTGGAAGACCGAGGAACCCGGTGGTGCCAACGACCGCGATCCGCGGATGGTCGCCTCGTTCAGTACGCCTGTCGTTGCCAAGGTCGGTGGGACGGATCAGTTGATCTGCAGTATGGCGACCCGGGTTGCCGCGTACGATCCGGGTACCGGAGAGATCTTGTGGAGTGTCGCCGGATTGCCGTCACCCCGCGGTGACCTCGTGTACACGTCACCGCTCATCGCCGGCAATATCGGGATCGCGATGGGCGGTTACCAGGGGCCGCGGATGGGATTCCGCCTGGGGGGTAGCGGGGACGTGACCAAAACGCATCGCCTGTGGCGAGTCGAAGAAAAACAGCCACAACGGATTGGTTCGGGTGTCGTCGTGGGAGAACACGTCTACGTTGCCAACGCGGGGCCGGGAACCGTGGAATGCATCGCCGTGAAGACCGGGCAGGTGGCGTGGACGGCCAGGCTACCGTCGGGCAATGCCTGGAGTTCAACGGTGCGTGCCGGTGACTACCTGTTCGTGACCGACCAGGGGGCGGCGACCCATGTCTTCCGGCCGTCCCCCAAGGCATTCGAACTGGTGGCCAGCAACCGGCTGGGCCCGGAAGAGAAGAGCAATTCGACACCGGTGTTTTCCAACGGCGAGATCTTCCTCCGAACTCACAGTGGCCTGTACTGCATCGCAGCGGCGAAGTGACCCGGGACTACTCGCTGCGAAACTTCGAGTGACAGTCGGCGCAGGCCTTGGCGGCTTTGAGATAAAGCGGCTTGATGAGTTTCTTGTCGCCACTGCGCAGGGCGCGGGCTGTGGCGGCAGCATTGGTCTGGAAGTCGACCGAGTACTGATTCCATTTCGGCAATTCCGCCTTGTCCTTGACCTCGTGAGTGTCGGCCAACACGACCAGGCCCAGCAGCGACATCGTCGCGGCATTTCGCGAGTCGAGTTTTGGGTCGCCTGGGCGGCGAACGGCTCGACGCAGGCGGCTGTTGCGGGCGTTGAGTTCTTCCATGACGTGGTGCAATGAGATCAGCCCTTTCCAGGGACGAGGTGTGGCCTTGGTCTTGGATGATCGGCCGTTGACGATCGCCTGCAGGGTGGGCACGAGTGCGAGTGCTCCGGCCTGAGTCTTGCTGGCCGCAAGTTTGAGTGCTGTGTCCCGCAGCAGGTGGCCGGAAATGGGTGGCTGGTCGGCAGACTCTCGAGCGGTTGGTTTTGAATCGTGTTGGGCAATGGCCTGGCCGATGACCGCGAGAACGCCGGCTGCCTGAGGCAATTCGTGTTTGGCGGAATCGGCGTAGGATTTCTTCGTGTCCAGGTACTGCTTGACCAGGGCCAACTGGGTGGCAGCTTCGTCGTGGAGGTCAGTGAGCGAGATGATTGTTGACAGGACGATACGCGGTGCTGCTGCCGGTTTGGCTTCGGCTGGAGTCAGGCACCACAGGCCACCTAGCAACCCCGTTGTGAGGGATGCAGCGACGAAGAAGTTGGCGAGTGTGCGGGCCATAAAAAATGTTTTCGTGTGAGAATGCGAGTGACGCCGAACCGTTGTGCGAGTGTGGTTCGTGTGCGAAGGCGTTGTCAACGGCTGGGCGTTGGCTGGTTTTGCTGGTTGACTTTGACAAGCACCGCCACCCGTACCCCCTTCACCTTCCATTCCCAGATCCGATCGCGGTGCAAAAACCGTAACCCCGATGGATGGACGCGAGGGTCCAACAGCCGGCCCATGCGGGCGTACATCACCATGTATTCGGCGTCTGCGGTGGTCACCAGTTGGATGTCCTTGCGGAGGTGCTTCCATTTTTTGAGCAGGTGTCGGCCGTAGTTCTCCGGGAAGAATGTCAGGCGGGCACCTTGCGGCAGATGCGACTGCATGTCCTCGATCGCCTCGCGATTGAACAGTTCCCACCAATAACTGACCTCGTGAAGCGGGCGGCGTGGTACTGGGAGCGAGCGGGGTTG
>CAWVUS010000382.1:0-4148 GCA_963933195.1 uncultured Planctomycetaceae bacterium | reverse complement strand
TCCCATTGCGGTCAGGATCGTGGCATGCAGGTCGCTGATCGAGACAGGGTTGGCGATTGTCGTGCACGGACGCTCATCGGCAGTGCGGCCGTAGGCAAAACCTTTCCGTGCACCGCCGCCGAATAACAGGACGCTGCCAGCTCCGGTGAAATGACGGTGCATGCCGTAGAATTTCAATTCGTCAATGACCGGGGGCTGTTTCACCTGGTCGGGGACGCGTTTTTCCGGTTTCCCTTCCATGATCACATCTCGGCTGAATTCGCTTGCCAGGACCACCAGCGTGCGGTCCAGGAGGCCACTGTGTTCGAGGTCTCGAACCAGCTGTGCGATCGGAGCGTCAATCAATTGTTTCATTGTTCGCAACCGGGTGTGGCCATTGTCGTGAGTGTCAAAACCGAGGAATGGGACATACTCGGTGGACACTTCGACGAAACGCGCTCCCGCCTCCACCAGTCGACGGGCCAGCAGGCAGCCTTGGCCGAATGGACCGGTGTTGTACGTGTCAAAAGTCGTTTTGGGTTCCTGTTGGAGGTCAAACGCTTTAGCCGCTGGCGAATTGAGTAGCCGGAAGGAGTTCTCCAGGGAGTTCAACAGGCTCTGTCGCTGAAAATCGTTGGCATCACGTGCCAACGGAGACGTTGCGACCAGCTTGCGGTACGCCTGGTAGCGTCTTCGGAATCGGGCCAGGCTCATGCCGGGAGGGGGTTTGACCGCGAGCGTGGCCTGTTGGGGATCAGGGACTCGAAACGGGCCGTGTTCACTGCCAAGGAAACCGGCGGTTTGGAATGCCTTCAGTTCTTCGGCTTCACCGTTCCCGTCGTAGCGTTGTCCGATGTCTATGAACGCCGGGATAGCGGGGTTGCGGGGACCCAGGGCCTGGGAAATCCAGGCTCCCAGGTGTGGTGCGGCGACCGTCAAAGGAGGCTCATAACCGGTGTGCCAGTGATACTGATGTCGAGAGTGGAGGATCTTCCCCAGGTCACCGGCTATAGCCGTCCGAATCAGTGTGCCCCGGTCCATCACGGCGGCTGTTTTTTCCAATCCCTGGGAGAATCTCATTCCGTCGACGGCGGTGGGGATCGATGGAAATGTGCTCAAGACGTCTTTGGCAGGCAGTCCCTTGCGGAACGGAGTGTGCCGTTTCGGGTCAAACGTTTCGGTATGAGCCATTCCACCGGCCATCCACAGGACAATGCAGGCGTCGGCGGTGGCTGTTGGAGGTTTTGATTCGTCGGCAACGGCCTGTCGCGGCGGCCCGGCCTGCAGGGCACCCAGTGCAGCAGCCGACGCGGAGGCCAACAGGTCGCGACGGGTCCAGGTGCCCTGGCGAAGATCGAAGCGGTCCATGGTGTGTGGTCCGGATGGAGAATCAGTGAATCAGTTGGAAATCAGGATGCATCAGGAGTGTCCACAGAACATCCTGCAGACCCTCGGTGGTGAGGGGAGTTCCGGCCAGTGCGGTCAATTGTTGCCGTTCGGATGGAGTGGGGCCTCGGGAGAAACCAGTTTGAAATAACGTGTCGAGCACCGAGTCGAGGTTTCTGCTGGCCGTGGGCAGCCAATGGGCCGCGCCTTGCTGCAGCGCCTTGTCCAGGGTGGAGCCATTGGTCAATTCCATGGCCTGTAGCATCGTGGCCAGTGAATCGCGCCGGGTGACGATCTGTTCCCGGTTGGGCCGTCCCAATGCTCTTTGCAACGGGTCAGGCATGATGAAGGCCGCACGAACCACGAGCGGCCGGGAGTCCTGTTTGTCTTCGTTGACCACTGCCTGCAGGTGTGGCAGTTGCCCGCCTTGCCCGCGTCCGTCGCGTTTGGCCATCAGCTTGTCGGAGACCAATGGCGTGTGGGTGAGGGCAGCCACCGCGTCGACAAACTGTTCGGCTGTCATGCGACGAACGTACGGTCCACCGAAACGGTAAGTTTTCGTTTTACGTGGCGCAGGGATTGCCTCGCTTTGGTAGGCGCGGGATGTACAGATGGTCTGGAGGGTGTGTTTGAGATTGAAGCCATGATCGGCGAGGTCTTCGGCGAGCCAATCCAGGAGGTCAGGGTTCCAGGCCGGCCGCTCCATTTCGTCAACCGGTTCGACGAGGCCACGGCCGACCAGTGTCGCCCACAATCGATTGACGATGGTTCGCGTGAATCGTCCGTTCTTGCGTGTGACGAGGAGGTCGGCCAACCGTTTGAGACGTTCGGGCCGGTTAGGTGTTGCGGTGATCGAACCCAGGGACGGGAACAGAAAGCCGATGCGAGCTGTTCGCCCGGTGGGCTTGTTGCAGCGGTGCAATTGGAGAGGTTTCTCTGCAAAGACGGCGGCCAGGGCGTAAGCGTCGTCGAGTTTCCAGTCGTTGATGAAGCTGTCGTGGCAGCTGGCACATTTGAGGTTGGTTCCCAGGAAAACCTGCGCGAGACTCTGGGCGGCCTGGACCTCGCGCTGTTGGCTGGCGTTGACTACGCCTCGCCATTTGATGCCCCGGATGAAGCCACCGGAACCTTTGACCGGGCTGATCAACTGGTGTGCGAATTTGTCATAGGGTTTGTTTTCGTAAAGTGAGCGGTACAGCCATCCACTGATTTGCCGACGGCCATCATCGATAAAACCGGTGCCGCGGTAGGCGTTGCGAAGACAGTCGTTCCAGAAAACCATCCAGTGAGCGGCGTAGCCCTGGCGGTCCTCAAGCAGGCGTTTGATTAGCAAGTCACGCCGCGTGGTCGTGGGGTCGGCAAGAAACCTCGCGGTCTGCGGTGCTGTGGGGAGGAGGCCGACAAGGTCCAGGTGGACACGTCGGGCGAAGGCGAGGTCTGTGAGTGGCCGGAGAGTGGCAGGGCCGGTGGTCTTCGCGTGAGCACTGATCAGTCGGTCGACGGGGTGTTGGGATTCTCCCGGGCGAAGCGAGGGGAGCGTGGGCCGCCGCGGGGCCAGGTTGGCCGTTCGGGACGGGGCGGAGGCGGCAGGCAAGCGGTCGGCTGCCGGGACAAGGGAGGCGAGAGCCAGCAGTAGAGTCGGGGTGCGAGTCATGTTGGTTGGCCCAGGAGAAGGTCGGGGTCGGAGAAATTGTAACCAACCGGGCCACGTTGAGGGACGGTGGTCCGGGCGCGGATTGTCGACCGTCTGTGCAACCGATACGATGGCAGTCGTCCCCCGTGTTTCAAGTCACTGCGAGCGCGACAATGTCCGTTGCCCCGCCGGTTCCATCAGGCTTTGGGCTGCCGGAGAATTTTGCGGATGTGTTGTCGATCGACAATGCCACCGAGCGGTTCGCCGAGGGGGCCGAGGTGGCTCGACTGACGGCCGAGGCCGGTGTGGCTATCGAGTCGGCGCCTGATCACGCAGCGATCTTCACCGACCCACCGCAATTGGTGTCCGGGCCATTGAAGTCGATCGGGTACGAGTTGGGGTGGGACACCCGATGCTATCCCTCGCCTGTTGATGGTTGTGATTACATCAACGTCTCGGCGCGGCTTGATCCGTCCAGCGCGGCCTATCAGCAAGGTTGGTTTCGGTACGTGGCGGTGGTGCACCCCGTTGATGAACCGGCCCGTTCGCAGATGTTGAGCCAGGGTTACGGGAATCCATTTCTTCATCACCTGACCCTGGGCGTCGTACCACCCGAAAGGGAGGGCGACGATGAGTTCGGTTACGCGGCCCGGGTGGTGCGGTTTATGGCCGATGCGAGGCAACGGATGGCGGACGTGATCGGGGAAGAGCCCGGGACACTCGTCGCCGCCTTGCCTCCAGAAGTGGTTTGTGACGAGAGGTTTGCAGAGCAGTCTGTTGAATGGGTCGGCAGCCTGGAAGGGACGGAGTACCAGTTCCAGGCAATGCAGGGTGGCGGGTACCTGGTGCAATACTTTGTGCTCTCTGGCGGACGGATTGAAGTTGCCTTGCGAGTGGGCACGACACAGACGTTCAATCCAACCAGCGTCCACAAAATTTCCCGAGACGAAATCAGTACGATCCAGGATGACGAGCAAGCCGATGCAAATCCGGTCATGTGAGGCCCAGTTGTTGCAGATCCCGCTCGAACGGCCCGTCGTGTCGGGCATGTCGAGTGGAGATCGCGGTTCGGGGCTGACTTCGATTTTCATGCCAATGGTGACCGTCACGACCGAAAGTGGCTTGGTCGGCCGTGGTTACACCTGGGCCC
>CAWVUS010000381.1:0-4159 GCA_963933195.1 uncultured Planctomycetaceae bacterium | reverse complement strand
CCGGGGCCGTTTACTCGGACATCGCAGCCTATTTCGGATGCAAAAACCACACAACTGTTTTGCACGCCTGCCGGCGGATGCAGGAACGACTTGGAGAGGAACCTGAACTCAGGCGACTGGTCCATTCGATCCATGCCGAATTGACAGGTCGCGAGGAACCCGGTGGTGCATAACCTGTTGATAACGTGTGGGTTTGTGGTGCACAAAACTGCAGTCACCAACGCCGACATCAAATGGATGACACTTATCCCGTTTTTATACACCGCTGGTGGCCTGTTATGCCCCCTGTTTTCGGCAACTTGTTGACACAATTGGGCGGTGCTTGTGAGTGAATAAACCACGTGGTATCATAGACTTTCGTAGAATTGGTTAGGGTTGTCGACGAAGCTCAACCACCCCTAATACTACTACTGCTACTTAAAAGATTAATAACAGTCTTTTGCGATCAAATCGCTTGGTCTGTTTGTCAATGGAGTGCTTCAGAACCGGCGCGAACCTATGAAACTTCAATGCCACCGAGCCAGCCTGGCCAACTCACTTCAGATCGTTAGCACGGTCGTTCCAACACGAACGCCCAAGGAAATCCTCAGGAACGTCAAGCTTCAGGTTGCCAACGGAGCGGTGACCCTGGTGGCGACAGACCAGGAGGTTGGTGTTCGCGTTGAATTGTCGGGAGTCGAGACAGATTCCAGCGGTGAGGTTTTGCTGCCGACAAGCCGCGTCACATCGATTCTCCGTGAATTGACCGACGAGACTGTTGATATCGACGTGACTGAATCGTCCGTCTGTATTCGGTCGGCGGGTAGTGAGTTTTCCTTGTCGTCGGAAGATCCCGATGAGTTTCCGGATGTCGCAGCATTCGAGGGCGACCAGTACCTTGCGATTCCGGGAGCCGCATTCCGGGAGGGAATTCTTCGGACAGCATTTGCCACCGACCAGGAGAGCACTCGATATGCACTGGGTGGCGTGTTGTTTGATCCCGGCAGCGAAAAAGTGACGTTGGTGGCCACCGACAGTCGTCGCTTGGCGGTGGCACCGTTGCCGGTTCGTTCCGAGGGAGTGACTGAGCCGGTGAATCCTGGTCCGGTGATTCCGGCCAAGGCGATGCGGTTGATCGAGAAGTCGATCAGTGATGACGAGGAAGAAGTCCTGGTGGCCATCAGTGCCAACGACATCCTGATCCGGTGCGGTCAATCGACAATTTATAGCCGGCTGGTCGAAGGGCGATTTCCCGACTACACGAAGCTAATCGACACTGGAGCTTCGCAGGTGGCGACCCTGCAGGTGGATTCATTCCATTCAGCTGTTCGCCAGGCCCAGATTGTCACGAGCGAAGAGAGTCGCGGAGTGAACTTCTCGTTCAGCAAAGGGCAGTTGACGTTAGAAACGATTGCCGCAGATGTCGGGGAATCAAAGGTTGAGATTCCGGTGAGCTACGATGGGGATGCCGTCTCGATCAGCTTCGACCCGCGATTTATCACCGATTATTTAAGAGTGTTGAAACCCGAATCAACGGTTCTCTTGCACCTGGTGGACAGCGAGAGTGCTGCGGTCTTTTGCACCGACGACGGATACACCTACGTGGTCATGCCGCTTTCCAAGGACAGATAAATCAATGCGGGCAGCCCGTGGACCGCAAAGACTGGGCGATGCCCTCTCGGAGTTGGTTGCCCTGAAAGGCCTGGCCCAAAGCGGTGCAGCCGAGCAACTCAGCCAGGCTTGGCAAGAAGTTGCCGGTGAACGAATAGCGACCGAAACACGGGTTGTGGCGGTGAAGAACAGATCGCTGGAGATAGAGGTGGCCAGTGCGGCGTTGATGTACGAACTCGACTCATTTCACAAATCGAGTTTGCTTGAGGCACTCAAACAAACACCCGGCCTGGAAATCAACCGATTGAAATTTCGGTTGAAAGGAAGCCTGGGAGAATCTGCCGGCAGTGGCCATTAGCTGGGGGGAGTTGACACAGTGAGCGACGCGGTGGACGACACAGACGCGGGTGGTGCCGAATACACATCGAATCAAATTCGGGCGTTGAAGGGTGTTGAAGGCATCCGGATGCGTCCGGCGATGTATATCGGCGACACCACCACGCGCGGACTGCATCACCTGGTCTTCGAGGTGGTCGACAACAGTATCGACGAAGCGGTAAACGGCCATGCGACCACCGTCACCGTGATTCTGCATGATGACGGCAGTGTCAGCGTTCAGGATGATGGCCGGGGAATTCCGGTTGGAATCCTGGAAGAGCACGAGGGTCGCTCGGCGCTGGAAGTCGTGTTCACCGAGATTCACGCGGGAGGAAAATTCGATCGCGAGAGTGGTTACAAGACAGGAACAGGTGGGTTGCACGGTGTCGGCCTGACAGCGGTCAACGCACTCTCTGAATGGCTCGAGGTGGAAGTTCGACGCAACGAACAGCTCTGGACGATGAACTTCGAGCGTGGCCAGATGACCGCTCCACTGAAGGAGCTTGGCAAAGCCACGAAAACCGGTACGCATGTCAAGTTCCACCCCGACACGGAGATCTTTCCGGAGACCCGGTTCAGTTTCGATACGCTGGCGCGACGACTGCAGGAGGTGGCGTTCCTCAATGCCGGAGTCAGGATCCTGATTTCGGATGAACGATCCGAGCGGTCCGAGGAATTCTGCTACGAGAAGGGGCTGATCGAGTTTGTCGAACACCTGAACCGAACCGAACAGGTCCTGTTTGGCAACGTGATTTCTATCCAGGGACAACAAGATGATGTCGAGGTCGATGTGGCGGTCCAGTACCACATGGATTTCACCGAGACGGTTCGCACGTTTGCTAACAACATCAACAACATCGAAGGGGGAACGCACCTGAGCGGTTTTCGGAGTGCGTTGACGCGTTCGATTAACCAGTACGGTCGCAAGGAGAACTTCTTCAAGGATGCGACTCCCACCGGGGACGATTTCCGCGAGGGGCTGACGGCGGTGATCGCGGTCAGGGTTCCGGACCCCCAGTTCGAAGGGCAAACCAAGACCAAGTTGGGAAACAGCGAGGTCGAGGGGATTGTCACCTCGGTCGTACACGACGGGCTGACCAAGTTTCTCGAAGCCAACCCGAAAGTGGCGAAGCTGATTGCCGGGAAGGGCATGCGGGCCGCAGAGGCCCGGGAGGCCGCCCGCAAGGCTCGCGAGATGATTCGCCGCAAGGGTGCCCTGACCACCGGCGGCCTGCCCGAAAAGTTGCGAGACTGTCGTAGCAGGACGCTGGAGGAGACGGAGTTGTACCTGGTCGAAGGTGACTCGGCCGGCGGATCGGCCGACACCGGGCGAGATTCGGATGTCCAGGCCATCCTGCCTCTTCGTGGCAAGATCCTCAACGTGCAAAAAGCCCGCGAGGCCAAGGTTCTACAGAACAAGGAAGTCACGAATATCTTCAAGGCGATCGGAGTCCCTCCGGGTGCCCAGCTCGACGATGTTGCCAAGCGGCGCTACGGCAAGATCATCCTGATGACCGATGCCGATGTGGACGGCAGCCACATTCGAACCCTGCTGTTGACCTTCCTGTATCGACACATGGAGCCCCTGATCAAGGGGGGGTGTGTCTATATCGCCCAGCCGCCGCTGTACCGTGTGATCCAGGGTCGCAAGAAACCTCGTTATGTGCAGACACACGAACAAATGATGTCCGAGCTGGTTGACCTGGGTGCCGAGGGTAGCCATGTCGAACTCGAGGAAGGGCAGGCACTGGAAGGTGACGCGCTGGGGTCGGTGATCCAGTTGCTCAACGCGCTCGAAGAACCGCTGCAGACACTCGAGAGGCGCGGAGTGGATCTCAGGTGGCTGGTGACCGAGCACGCTGATGATGATGGACAGCTTCCGCGATACCGCGTTTTCCTGGGACGGGAACAGCACTGGTTCCACTCGACCGAAGAGGTCGATGCGTTTCTCGAGTCGGCCATGGAGGAACATGGTGGCGAGTTCGTCGTGGCCGACGACGAGAAACCAGCCGTCCCGGTGGACCCGGATGGCAACGGTGATCTTCCCTCCAGCGACTCAGACGACACCAGCGACCCAGACGCCTCCAGCGACTCTGACGACTCAGGCGACTCTGACGACTCAGGCGACTCTGACGCCTCCAGCGACTCCAGCGACTCCAGCGACTCCAGCGACTCCAGCGACTCCAGCGAC
>CAWVUS010000380.1:0-4170 GCA_963933195.1 uncultured Planctomycetaceae bacterium | reverse complement strand
AGTGCCCCCGCAAGGACTCGAACCTTGAACCTACTGATTAAGAGTCAGTTGCTCTGCCAGTTGAGCTACAGGGGCCGGGAAGTCCGATTCTAGCTGTTGGCGAGGGGGTGGCAAGTCTGCAAGAGGAGAGCGAGGTGGATCGGCCGGTTGCAAACCAAGTGCCGAAAGCCGACAAACGGATGGTAACCATATTCTCCCGGGTTCTTCTTTGTGAACGACACGTCGGCATTGACCGGTTCGCACCCCGACGCATTCCGGCGGAACATCGTCTGGACCTTGTGCCAGTTCGTGTTGCGTTGGTTCTTCGCTTTGTTCGTGAGATATCGATCGCGGGGAGTCGAGCGGTTGCCTGCAGCCAGTGGTGCGTTGCTCGTGGCCAATCATCAGAGCAATTTCGATCCGTTGTTGGTCGGCGTACCCCTGCAGCGGCCGGTCAGTTTTATGGCGCGGAGCACGTTGTTCTCGATACCCCTTGTTGGCTGGATTTTGCGGAAGACGTACGTCGTGCCGATTGACCGCGAGGCGGCTCGGGCCGGGCCGATTCGTGAACTGGTATCGCGGCTGGAACATGGATTCCTGGTGGGAATTTTTCCCGAGGGGACGCGGACCCACGACGGCCAACTTGGCGAATTCAAGCCGGGCTTTATTGCGTTGGTCCGGCGATCTCGGTTGCCGATCGTTGCGGTGGGTATCGCGGGGGCATTTGAATCCTACCCGCGCGGCCACCTGCCGCGGCCGGGCCGCGTGCGGGTGGTTTTCGGAACACCGTGGCAGCCCGAGGAGTATGCCGGGTACTGCGAGCGAGGTCGTGAAGCCGAGTTGGTTGCGGCAGTGCGGCATCGCGTGCAGGATTGTATTGATGAGGCAACCGCCTGGCGTGAAGGCCGGGCGGTGGAGACCGAGTCGAGTGACTGAGTGAGATGCCCTGGGAGGACTGTTGATGACATTGCCACGAAAACGCCCGGTTGTTGGAGGTCGCCACGGAGCGGTTGCTTCGGCCCATCCCCTGGCCAGCCAGGCCGGCCTGGACATTCTCCGTGACGGTGGCAACGCCGTCGATGCGGTGGTCACGATGGCCGCGACGCTGGCCGTCGTGGAGCCGTACATGAGCGGACCGGGTGGCGTGGGGTTCCTGCTGCTCCACCGGCCCGGCGCCGCGCCCAGGGTGCTCAACTACAGTGGCACCTCGCCGACGGGAGCGGTACCCGGAGTGTTTGACGAGGAGAGCCGCGAGGTTGGCCCGAAGTCGGCACTGGTGCCGGCGAACGTGGCCGGCTGGTTCGAAGCGATTGCGACAGAAGGGACCCGGTCCCCCGCGGATGTCTTTGCCGCGGCGATCCGCCATGGCCGAGATGGTTTCCCGTTGCACCCGGCCAACGCGTTGTTCATCGATGTTGCCCGTCCGCGTCTCAACGACGTGGGGCAGAAAGTGTTCGGTGGCCTGGAATCACGGATTGGCGAAATTCACGTCTCCACCGATCTGGCCAACACCTACGCTCGACTGGTCGAGGAAGGGCCGGAACTGTTTTACACCGGTGAACTGGGCCAACGGCTCGCTGATTACATCCAGGAACAGGGGGGCTTGATCACTCGTGAGGACATGGCCAATTACCGTCCCGAGTGGGAGGATCCGATCGAGGTCAATTACCGTGGGCTGACGGTGCGGACGCCGCCTCCGAACAACGAGGGCATGCAGATTCTCGAGACGTTGAAGATTCTCGAGGGGTTTGACCTGGCCTCCCTGGGCCACAATTCGACCGAGTACATCCACCTGCTCAGCGAAGCGATCAAGCTGGCCGTGGCGGACCGGATCCGCTGGTGCGGGGATCCGAAATTCTCGCCCGTTCCCCTGGATCAACTGCTCTCGGAGGCCTACGCCGTGGCCCAGCGAGAACGGATTGATCACGATCGGGCGACCCTGGTTGAGGGCGAACGGTGGGGTGGATTCCGCGAGGGCGATTTCCTGGCTCCCGGCAAGATCGATGGCCTGACGACTCATCTGTCGGCCGTCGACGCCGAAGGCAATGTCGCCAGCATCACCCAGTCACTGGGCAACGGGTTTGGATCGGGCGTGATGATTCCCGACACCGGCGTGCTGCTGAACAATTTTGTCTACTGGACCGAGACCGATCCGGCGTGCACGACGCCCAACCGGATCGAGCCGGGCAAGCGGTGGAGTTGCTGCATGGCTCCGGTGCACGTTGTTGACGGCGAGAATTTCTGGTTCTCGATCGCGACTCCGGGCAGCTACGGGATCCTGCAGACGACGATGCAGATGTTGCTGAACATCGTTGAATTTGGAGCCGACGTGCAGGCAGCGATCGAGGCCCCGAGGTTCCGGGTCTGGGAGGACACCCGCATGCAGATCGAGGACCGGGTTCCCGGCGATGTTCGTGGTGCCTTGGAGACGCGTGGGCACGCACTGGAGGACATTGGCGACTTTTCGCCACAGGTGGGCGGTGGTCAAGGAGTCCTGGTCGATCCTCAAAGTGGTGCCCGCCTGGCGGGTGCTGATCCTCGTCGAGATGGCTACGCGTTGGCCTACTAGAATTCATCCGACCGGGTTTGATTCGAACTGAGCAGGAGCACGCAGACGGATGGCCAGTGTCCGGCTCGAATCGGTTTCAAAACACTTTGGTGGTGTTGTCGCCGTCGACGCGATCGATCTGGAGGTGCAGGACCAGGAACTGCTTGTCCTGGTCGGTCCCAGCGGCTGCGGCAAGTCGACGACGTTGAGGATGATTGCGGGCCTGGAGACTCCGACGGCCGGAACGATTTCGATCGGTGGACGCGATGTTACCTCCATCGACGCGATGGACCGCAACATTGCGATGGTCTTCCAGAACTACGCCCTGTATCCCCACATGAATGTCTTCCGAAACATGGCCTTTGGGCTACAGATGCGGAAGGTGGACCGCGGGGAAATCCAGTCTCGGGTGTCCACTGCGGCCCGGTCACTGGGAATCGAAGGTCTACTGGAACGCCGTCCCGCTCAACTGAGCGGTGGAGAACGGCAACGCGTGGCGTTGGGCCGCGCTATTGTTCGTGATCCGGAGGTCTTCCTGCTCGACGAACCACTCAGCAATCTTGACGCCAAGCTGCGGACATCGATGCGATCCGAATTGGTCAACCTCCGTCGGGACCTCGGAACAACGATGGTGTACGTGACCCACGATCAGGTCGAGGCGATGACGATGGGGGATCGGATCGTGGTGATGCACCAGGGGCAGATCCACCAGGTTGGTTCCCCGCGCGAGGTCTATTTCAATCCGTCCAACCGGTTCGTGGCCGAGTTCATCGGGAACCCACCGATGAACATCTTCCGGTGTCATGTCGAGAGTGAGCAGGGGGCAATCTGCCTTGTCGCGGACAATTTCCGAATGGAAGTGCCGGATGTCGACGTGGCGAATCTGGAGGAGGGACGTGAGGTGGATGTTGGGATCCGGCCCGAGAGCCTGCGACTGGGAGGAGAAACCGGTCAACTCGAAGCGACCGTCGTCGGTTCACAGTTCCTCGGTGCCGAGCATCTGGTTGAACTGGAATGCGGTGGTCCGCAGTTGCTGGCCCGCATTGAAGGATCCGGTGAATTGACTCCCGGCCAAACCTGTCGCGTATCAGTCGATCCCGGTCACGTTCATCTGTTTGACCCCAAGACGGGGATCCGTTTGTGACGGGACCATCGCTTTCCCGCCGCCAGTGGTTGGCTACGACCGGGGCCCTGGGCCTCTCGGCCTTGTCGGGCTGTGGTCGGCCGCGACCGGTCCGGGACAGCCAGGGACGAGTGATTGTCGAGTACTGGCACCAGCCGATGGTGACCCAGGTGCCTGAACTCGGAGACGAGGTGAAAGAGGTCGGAGATTTCGAAAGATTCCTGGCCCGGGAGTTCATGGCTGCCAACCCCGACATTGTTGTGCGCACGCAGTGCCTCAACTGGGAGGATCTGCCTCGCAAGGTGCCGATCAGTGTGTTGGGTGGTCGGCCGCCGGACGTGTTGATGGACTTTGTCGGTCGCACCAGTGGGTTCTGGTACCAGGGTGTGCTCGAACCACTGGATGAACTGGTCGCAGACATCGTCGAGGATTTTCAGCCGAGGATGTTCGAGGCATCCCGCCTGGTTGAGGCAGGTGGAACACGGCGATTGCACGCGGTGCCACTTTGTGGCTGGGTTCA
>CAWVUS010000379.1:0-4177 GCA_963933195.1 uncultured Planctomycetaceae bacterium | reverse complement strand
CCTGTTTCCGACAACTTTCAGGAGATCCGACGCCCTCGTCGGTCCATTGTCCTGAATCGCATTAACGAATCAATGGGAAACAACTCCGTTGCCAGCGTGAACGGATTTTATCCCGACGCGCACCGAATCCCGGACTCCAACCCGCAATAGGTTCACCGGGTCCGCGGCAATTGAAACGCCGCGCCGTCAACCTGTGCCGGCTTCCGAGTACGTGGCGGACGGTAAGACGTCGGTGGCACGTCCAGTTTTGAAATCGGTGGCACAACGACCGCCTCTTGAGCTGACCTTTGACGATATTTTGGCAGTCGAACCCGCATGGAAATCGGCGGCACTTCGACTGGCTCTTCTTCCCGCGGTTTTGGAGTAGCACGGGCAGGTACCACGCTAGGCTTCACCGGCCTTGTGGCGGGTCCAGCAACATCAACCTCTGGCGAATCAGCCGTCTCTTCCGGCACCGGTATGGCACCAGACGCTTTTCGAATCCCGCGAAACGCCTCACCCACCTTGTTGAGGAAAGCCGGTTTCCGAAATTTACTCTTACGCTTCAGCCGTTCCAGGACAGTCGGCCGCTGCTGCACAACGCCTATGCTACCGCGAAGAAAATCAGGCACACCCGTATTGGCGGAGTCTTCCTCTTCAGACTCCTGTTGCGGTGTCTCCTGCGGAACAAGCCGCACAGATTCCAGCCCATCTTCAGCCTGTTTCAGCCAGGCTTCCGGAACCGCCGGTGGGAGAGCCGAGGGGTGTTTTCTCGCTTCTTCCAGTGCCTTCTCCAGCGGCTCGTCAACCCAAAGGCCCTTGTCATCGATACGCATCACGCCCAGATCTCTCATCAATTGCATTCGGCCCGAGTAATAGGCCAGCCAAACGCTCATGAAGTTATTCTGCGACTCACGCAACGCAGCCAATGCTGACAACAGATCCTGAGTCGCCGTGGGGCTCAACAAAGCCGGTTGCCCCGGGGCGGGAGGCTTGGTCAGCATCTGGCGTGTTTGGTCAACACGGCGAATGGCAATTTTGACCGCCCGCCGCTGAATCTCGAGGTTCTGTTCCCGTTGCGCCAAGGTTCGCAAGGCCAACCGAAACCCCTGGAAGATACCGTCCTCATAAGTGATCATTCCGCGACGCGACTGTTCGTAGTTGATCAATTGTTGCCGGAAGTTATTACGCTCCAGCAATCGCGTCAGAGGAGCGTCAAACTGGAGCCCTGCCCTGAGTGACCCCTTGGCCCCGCTCATTTCCAACGGGTTGTTCTGGTCACCTTTCAGGTCTCCGCTGAACGTAATGCTGAGGTCCGACTCAAGCGCATTTGCATTGAATTCCACCAGCCGCCAGCCATCCACCAAAGACGCCCGAGCGTTCATCCAGTCCAAGCGAAACGCCCGTGCTATCTCCAGCGCGTCCCTGGGTTTGAGCTCGACTCGCTGGTCCAACGTGATCGCTTCCAGCCGAGCCCCCGCTTGCACCAGGGCCAACTCCCCAACCGAACCCGCCAGGGACGCGTTCACGGCAATCAAGTCAGCAACGATATCTCGCCTGGCTTTTTCGTCGGCTTTTACCATGAGCCGTTTTATGATGGCCTCAAGACCAACCTTCGCTTTTTTGTGCTCGGTCCGCAGCCGTTTCAAATCAGCCACAAGTAGTGACCTGTCGGCAGCAAATTGTTGTTTCCCCGAGTCCGCCATACCAGCTTCTCGCTCGGGCACTTTCGCCTGCAATGCAGTGAGATCACCAGCGACCAGTTCCATCAAAGTGACGATTTCGCCGTGGAGTTTTCTCGCGTGCAATGCCGTCCGCTTCAACTGGTCTTCGGTGGGGCTCTCGATCCGGCCGAATGCCGCAATCAACTCCGCCACCGTATTTTCGACGGCCGTCACCCGAGGATCGATGAACTGAAACGGCTGAATCACAGTGTCGTCCAGGGCAATCTCAACCGTCGCGGGCAACCCGAAATTTTCCATAACAAAGTTTTCTACGGTCGCCCGATAGCCGTTCGTACTCTGCAGCATGTTGGCCTTGCCGGTCTCGATACTTTGTTCAAAGCTCAACACCTGGTCGACACCGATCTGCCCCGCCTCCTGCAACGCCTGCAGCAATGCCAGCGTCCGTTGTTGCAAGGCGAGGTTGTCCTGGGCATTGCGAAGTTGCTGCAGTGACTGCAACAGACCAATGTATCCCCCGACATTTCCGGCCCCACCACCGGCAACGCCTGCCACCGCTCCGCCACCACCTGCACCACCACCACCGCCGCCGCCGCCGCCAAAAAATCCGCCAAAACCACTGGCCGAACCGACGCCACCAAAACCACCCGACCCCTGTCCCGAGAAACCGGTCAACCCCGTGCCACCAAAGAACCCACCACTACGACGAGGCCCCCCCGTGCTGCCACGGCTACCAATTGCCAGGTCCGTATAGAATCCCTTCCGGTAACGCTGAAACGCCCTCATGTTGCCCAGCAACGTCCGCTCGGCCCGCGTCAATTGCTCCAACCCCACCACGCGACCACCACCGCGCAACAAGGGCTGCGTAACAGCGAATCCCAACAACGACGCGGGGTTCGTCGTGTCACCCCCCGCAAACTGCCAGGTGAATTCATTCGCAAAATTAACGACGATCTGGCCGGCAGTCGCCAGCCGTCGTTGCATCCGTAGTGTATTCCCGTTGGTCAAGGTGTTGCTTTCACCACCGAAATTCTGGTCACCACGGTGGGTGAATCCGGTGCCGTTGCCACCGTAGAACTGGACATCAAACCGGAACCGTTCCGTACTGACGTCCAACGCCGAAAGATACAACGTCTCGATCGTGCGTTGGTAATCAGGCGAGTGGATCATCGCCATCCGAACCGCACCTTCAAGATCCATCTGAATTCGGCCGTCCGCCCCAACCTCCATGTACTCCTTGAGATGACTCCGCCATTCCGGATTTTCCCTGACATCAGCCATCCCGTTCGCGCCCCATTCCGCGTATCCCGCCATTCCAGCGACCGATTCCATCAATTCGTTGGACTTTGGATCGTCCGGAGGCATCGGTGGCCGAACCGGGTCAATATGCGTCGCGAAGCGACTGCGAGGATCGATCCGAACGTCGAAATCGTTTGCGGACCAACGCGGATCATCCGATTTCTCGGCAATCAACGCCGCGGCCTCTTCATCGGCCTGCTTGTAGTAATAGGCCCGCTGGCACCCCACGCCAACGACACTCGCAAGTAACAGCCCAAACACGATCGCATTTTGCCTGGTAACCGGCATCCTTGCCTCACCCTTGCAGTCGCTGGACACATCCTCGTCCGAGCTGGCTTAACCCCACGTGCCAGCGGGATCGCTAACGTACGATCCACCGCTTTTTTCTTCGACACGCGCGTCAGCCCAACTTGAACACCATCGACGCAACTGCATTTGCGGCAGGTGTTTAGCGAGCTACGAACAAATCCGTAGTCCTGCAAAAGTCCGGATTATCGGTCCCTGGCTGCCTGCCGGGCAGCGGTGAACTCTTTCAAATCACACTTCCCGTCCTTGTTCGTGTCGATTCTATCGAAACGGGACTTGAATGCCTCGGGCACCTCGTCCTTTGACAGGGCCTTGTCGCCATCCTTGTCGAACCGGTTGAAAAGAACTTCGACAATGTTCCTGCCAGAACCGGCCTGTTCGCCACCGGCGCCGGAGGCACCTGGACCTGCATCACCCTCGGCAGCCTTCTTGACTTCAATTTTCGGTGGTTCCACACCATGTCGTTTCAACAACGATACCAGCGACTTGTGATTCTCCGCCTCGGCAAACGGATTCTCGTCCTGCGGCTGCTGCCCACCACGACCGCCGCCACGACCGCCGCCAAATCCACCACTACGCCGCCGCCGCGGAAGTGAAATCCGCTCGAGAGTCGCTTTCTGGCCCTCGTCCAAAACAGCCTGGACGGCTTCGAGCGTCTCCTTGGCCTGTTCATCCGTCATTTTCTCGCGGCCACCAGCCTTCACCAGCTCGGATCCGATTGCCTTGGCTTGTTTGTCAGAAATCTTCAGCGTGATGTCGTCGGTCAACACATCGAGCTTGCTGACCAATGTCGTCAGACCCCGCCGCGAAGATGGGCCACGGCTGCCGCCACCAAACCCACCGCCGCCACCGCCGCCCATTCCCATGCCACCCATGCCACCCATGCCCGGCATTTCGCCACCCGCGCCGCC
>CAWVUS010000378.1:0-4182 GCA_963933195.1 uncultured Planctomycetaceae bacterium | reverse complement strand
ACCGGCAACCTCCGGCTTGCAAAGCCGGCGCTCTCCCAGTTGAGCTACGTCCCCCTGGGCGTCGTGTCGTGGGTGGTCCGAAATGTCCGTGACTGTTCAATCCAAGTCGTCAGCAAAATCGGATGCCGGACCGGGGGGAGGCGCGGTGTCGAGACACCGTGCCTCCCCGGCCGGCTCCAGTGGGCACACGTGGATTCGAACCACGGACCTCAGCTTTATCAGAGCTGCGCTCTAACCAACTGAGCTATGCGCCCCTCCACACTGGAAAGTGTATTTTGCCGCATCGCCGGGTCGCTGTCCAGCCCTCGATTCCAGCCCGCCGGATGTGGTGATCTGCCCTTCTGAGGTACAAGACAACCGGCAAAAATGTCCATTCTGGCTAGTTGATGATGCATCAATGACTCGGAGCCGGGCACGTGATACAGCTTGGTTACGGCTCATGCCGGTTGTTGCCATTTTGTGCCGGAGTCGGCTTTTCAGTAGGTACACGCAGTGCTTAGAATGTGGGCAGGTTGGTGGCCAAGTGCTGGTCTGGTGAACAGGAAGTGGGCAAATCGCCGTTTTCAGTGGCCGGTGTTATAACGGCCATGTCGTGGCAGGAGGCTGATTGCGGTGGCGAGTGACCAGGCGGGCGCAACGTCGAAAGATGGAGACCGGGTGACGACCGGGCTGGACGGGGTGATTGGAGCCAGTCGGTCGATGATGGACGTGTACCGTCTCACTCATCGGGTTGCCGGTCGACTGACCACGGTGTTGCTGACCGGCGAGACGGGCACAGGCAAGGAACTGGTTGCTCGGTCGATCCATTGCTTGAGCGAACGTGCCACCGGGCCCTTTGTTCGAGTCAATTGCGGGGCTTTGAGCGAGAGCCTGCTGGAGAGCGAGTTGTTTGGGCATGTGAAAGGTGCCTTCACCAGCGCGCATGAGAATCGCACCGGCCGATTCGAAGCGGCCCATGGTGGCACCATTTTTCTCGACGAAATCGACTCGGTCAGCTACACGCTGCAAGTGAAATTGCTGAGAGTGTTGCAGGAGCAGGAATTCGAGCGAGTTGGTGACACGCGCACAATTCGGGTTGATTGCCGGATCGTGGCTGCCACGAATCGCGATTTGCTCGAGGAGATTGACGAGGGGCGGTTTCGCGAAGACCTGTATTACCGCCTGAATGTGATCGAGATCCTGCTCCCTCCGCTGCGGGAACGGGCGGACGATATTCCACTGTTGGTGGATCATTTCCTGGGCGAATATGTCGATTCGGGGGTGGAACTTCCCAAGGTGCCCGATGCGACACTGGACCTGTTGGCTGGATACTCCTGGCCCGGTAACGTGCGGGAATTGGAGAATTATGTCGAGAGGGCCCTGGTTCTCGGTGACGGAAAGTCGCTGCAACCGGCCGATTTTCCTTCTCACCTTCGCGGACTGGCGCCGGCTCGAATTGGTCGTTCTGATGAGGGTGATATCGAGAGACTTTGCAGCCAGTTGGTTTCACTGGGGCTCCGCGAGGACACGGATGAGGAGTCCAGGGGGGTTCATCCACGGATTGTATCGCTGGTGGAACGGCAGGTCATTCGGCAGGTGCTTTTCGCCTGCCAGGGGGTTCAAACCAAGGCGGCGGCAAAGCTGGGAATCAACCGGAACACGTTGCACAAGAAGATCGCCGAGTACGGTTTGGAGAGTGATGTGCGGTGAGCCTGTCGCCGGGCAACCGGCACAGACCAATCAATCGCTTCAGCGGGGGAAGTCGTCAGAGGGCGTCGGTGGTCGTTACGATGCGCACGACCCGAGGACCGGACGCAACGATTGCTCCGGGATGAAGGAGGGGAAGCGGGGCAGTTGCGAGATTTGGGCGAAACACGGGAAGCGACGGGGATTTTTCTACTCGACAGTCCGAGAAACGAGTTACAATGGTTGGGGAGAATCCGGTTCCGCATGTGGGCCGGGCTTCCCGCGGGCCATCCCGTCCGATTGACCTACCTGAGGCGTCTCGCTGGATCCCTGTCGATCACGCATCGAGATTGTCTCTCTATTGAACTCGGGAGTTTCGGCATGCGGTTGAGAAGCGCTGTGGCCTTGTGGGCATTTTTGGCAGCTCTGGTCCTGGTCTCCTCCACGTCGGTGGCGCAGGCGGCTTCGGTGAAGTCCGTCGACGTTTTGCGTTACACGGCTCCGGACGGCGAGACCTATTTCGCCCTGCCACTGGTGGCACCAGGGAACGCCAAGTCATTGCAGGCCGTTCCGGCCCGCGATGTGGTCATCCTGGTCGACACGTCTGCCAGCCAGACCGGTTCGCATCGGGTTCAATCACTGGCCGTACTGAATGATGTCCTGGCGTCTCTTGGCAAAACAGACCGTGTGCGGTTGTTTGCCGTTGACGTACAGACGACCGCATTGACCGCAGACTGGTCACTGGTCGATTCGGACATGGTTCGCGAGGCGGTTGTCCGTCTGCAGCGCCGTGCCCCGTTGGGAGCGACCCGCTTGACCCCGGCCCTGGACGCTGCGGCGTTGTCGTTGGCCGGAAAACGTCCCGGCAGCGTGCTTTACATCGGCGACGGTATGAGCAGCGCGGAGTTGGTCGACACTGACGACATGAAAAAGATGTTGACGCGGTTCCGCAATCGCCACGTGCCGATTCACAGTTACGGAGTTGGGCCACGGCTGGACCTCCAGGTGTTGGGCGTGATGGCCCAGCAGACCGGAGGAACAGTGCTGGTGGACCGGGGCAGCAAGGCCGACGATTCCGGCTTGGGCCGTCGGATTGCCACCGCGATTCACGGACGGGTGACTTACCCGGTCAAGGTGACAGTGCCGGAAGGCATCACGTTGCTGCCCAGCCAGCCGTTGCCCTTGCGTGCGGATCGCGAAACGATTTATGTCGGCCGTGGACAACTCGAGACCGGAACGGTCGTGTCGGGTTGGTCGTCGACCGTTGATGGTGCCGCCGACCTGCAATGGCGTGTTGGTGACCTGTCTGCCGAGTCGGGCAATGCGTTCCTGGCAACGTTGTTCCGGGGTGCCGAGTCGACCGACGGTTTCACCGTGGCATTGGCCGGTACGGAAATGTTGAAGACGGCACGTCACGAGTTCGACACACAACTCGATGGAATGCTCCGCCAGGGCGAAAACGCGCTGCGAATTCGAAACTTCGAGGAAGCCGAGCGAATTGGCCTGTCCGTCCGTGGTCTGGACCCGAACAACGTTCGTGCCGCGGCACTGCTGGGGGCCAATGACTCTGTGCAGGCCCAGTCGGCCGGACAAATTGGTGACACCACGCTGGCTGCGGTTCAGGATCAACCAGCGGCCGCTCCGGCCGACGATCCGGGAACCGCGGAGGCGACGGACCCGATTCAGCAGGCCCAGGAAGCCATCCTGATTCGGACCCAGAAGCTTCAACTACAAGTGGAACGCCTGCTCGAGGAATCTCGGGCGAAAGCGGCAACCGAACCCCAGGCTTCTTTGACGCAAATTAAGCGAGGCCTGGGCACCGTGCGGGGCACGACTGACATTGATCCAGCCGTCCGCACCGAACTTCTCCGTCGCCTTTCCAATCTCAAGCGGTTTGTTGAGGTTTCCGAGGAGCACTTCGCAAGACAGCGGCAGGAACGTCAGCAGTCGGTGGCGGCTCGTGAGAGCCAGTTACGGATTGAGACGGACCTGGAACGTGATGATGAACGGATGAAGCGATTGCTGAAGGAAGTCGCTCACCTGCTCTATGTCGAAGCCCCCCGGGGCAATCGTGACGCGTTTCCCGAGGCCGAGTCCGTGGCACAGCGAGCCGTGGAATTGCGTCCCGGCGACGGTGCGGCGACGGCCGCGAGGTTCTCGGCTGAAGCGGCTCACCAGTTGGACATGGCCTATCACCTCCGCAACCTGCGGGCTGACCGGTTCCTGGGTGTCCTGGAGCAGGTTGAGTTGTCTCACGTGCCGTTCCCCGACGAGCCGCCGATCCGCTATCCCGACGCGGCTATCTGGCGTCGGCTGACCGAGGAACGCAAGAAGTGGGCCAGTGTCGATCTGCACAACTACAGCAAGGTTGAAGAGCGGATTGTCCGCGCCCTGGACGATGAAACTGAGTTTGAGTTTGTCGACCTGCCGTTGCGGGACATCGTGGACTACCTCAAGCAACAGCACAACATCCAGATCATCCTTGATGAGCAGGCGTTGCTAGACGAGGGCATTCAG
>CAWVUS010000377.1:0-4184 GCA_963933195.1 uncultured Planctomycetaceae bacterium | reverse complement strand
GTCGGCCGCGACACGTTCGTCGCCCGGCATGTCCCGAAGATCGACACGATCCGGTCCGACGGTTACATGATCCGGTGCATCGAGCACGACGACAACGTGCACCTGGTGCTGGCCGGCAAGGTGGACCGCGCGGCGCAGTGGGCTGTCGAGAGATTCCTGGGCCAGCATTGCGGTGTCCGCTGGCTGTTCCCCGACCGGGTTCACGGCGAGGTGGTGCCGGAACGTAAAACCATCACGCTGGATCGCGACCTGCAAGTACTCGTCGAACCCGACTTCATCAATCGTGCCAACTGCGGGATGTACTTTTTCGGCCCCCCGCACAAGTTGCTTCGCCTGGCCCCCTACGGGGACGGGCAATACGGCAACCACGCCATTCAACACATTTTTTCGACCAAGCAGTTCCAGGATCACCCCGAATGGTTCGCGCTGTTTGGTGGCAAGCGACAGTGGTGGAGCTACGGCAACGGCTGGCAGATCTGCACCACACATCCCGGCACCGTGGAACGGGCGGTCCAGTACGCCGACGAATTCTTCCGGGCACACCCGGATGCCCCGGTGATCTCGATGGGCCAGAACGACGGAAACGGCTGGTGCGAATGCGAACGCTGCAAGAAATTGATCAACTCGGTCACCCCGCCCTACTCGCTGAGCGAACGGTGGTTTCACTGGGTCAACCGGGTCGCCCGGGAAGTCGGCAAAAAGCACAAGGGCAAGTGGGTCGAAGCCATGGCCTACGCGAACACGTCGTCGCCCACCCGGTTCCAACTGGAACCCAATGTCGCGGTGACCAAGACATTCGTGCTGGACAGTGAGTTCAAGCAGGCCGAGCAATGGAAGACCGTCTGCCGGTCGGTGAACCTCTACTCCTACATGTACGGCGGCTCGTTCCTGGGCTTCCGCCATTACCCGCATGCCGCCCAGCAGTTCCTGAAATGGGGCCACGACAAACTGGGGGCCCTCTCGCACATCACCGAGTGTGGCGGCGACTGGACATTCGACGGCCCCAAGTACCACTACATCCAGGCACTGCAGTGGGACGTGAACGCCGATGTCGATCGGATCATGGACGATTTTTGCGTGTCGTCCTATGGCCAGGCCGCGTCCAAACCGATGCGGGATTTCTGGAACCGGCTGGAAGAGGTTTATGAGCGTCGCCAACCGGGCCCCTACCGCAAGGAGCACAAGAACTGGCTGTTCTACCAGTGGGTCTCGTGGAACGCCGATTCCTACGTGCAACCCAACGACGAGTTGCAGGGCTACACGCGGGAGGACATCACGTTTCTCGACCGGTGCGTCTCCACGGCGACCCCCCTGGCTGCAAAGGACAGCCCCGGAGCCAGTTTCCGCATGGCACGCCTGGCCGAGGCTTGGCAATTCCAGCGCAGCCTGCTGGTCAGCTTTCTCGAGTTTTACCCGGCATCGCTGGACATCACCGTCAACTCCGAGAAGCAGCGACAGGCGGTCCTCAAGCGGGCCAAACACATCGCCGCCATCCAGCGGCAACGGTCAACCAGCCTCGCACAAATGCGATCTCACCCGCATATCAATCCGCGAATCAGCAAAACCGGGTTCTGGTCATTGGGCTCGGCGATGTCGATCTTCAGCCACGAAAATGCATTGCTGGACGAACTGTGTTCGGCGACCACCCGGTTCGATCTCGAGACACGCGGCAAACCCGCCGCCACGGAATTCTGGAACAGCCTGGAACGAACCGATAGCCTCCGCGATGCGGCCCGGACGCAACTGGGCATGCTTGGCCGGGACCCGACCAACCAACTGGTCAACGGTGATTTCGAATCCGGCAACATGACCGGCTGGACCGTCGATTCCGGCCAGGTGTCCATCGCCAGGGGACAGGGACGACGCGGCGGTTTTGCAACCGCCGTCCGCCCGGGAGGGGCGGCGACGATCTCGCAGAGGATCCCCGTCACCCCAATGGGACGCTATCGACTGACCGCCTGGGGACGATACATCACCCGGCCTTTGGCCACGGCAGTCGCCCTGGACGCGATCGTCGAGTTCTTCGACGGCACCCGGGCGATCTCCACCGAGCCAACCCGGTGCATGCTCCGCACGCTCGACCCGGCCGACGGCTGGACCAGGCTTCGACTGACCGTATCGGCACCAGCCCATGCCGACACGGCCGTCATCAAGCTCAGGCGGACCTTCAACAATGGCAACACGTTGTGGGACGATGTCACCCTGGAGGAACTCAGGCCGGGACACCACATCAATCATGAACAACTGGCCGACACCTTTGACGGCAAACGCCTGGCCCCGGCCAGTTGGACCCGCATGATCCCGCAGGGTGGGATCCGCCCACCTTCGACCGAGAATGGGTCGCTGCTCATGGACACCGAAGGGGCCCACCCGATCGTCTCGTTCGCCAAGTTCAACGACCTGATCAAGCACAAGGGTTCCGGCCGCTACCGTCTTCGACTGCACACCACCGCGGCCCCCGACCCGACTGGCAAGGGACGCCCGCGAGTGGCCTCCTTCAGTCTCACCAACTCCCAGGCCTCCGTCACGCGGATGTTGTGGTATCTCTATTTCACCGGCCCCAACCGAACACAACCGATGCTCTCGTGCTTCAACGACCAGGCGGGAACCCGGGTGTTCACGTCGTCCTGGAACATCAAGCACCTGGCCAACCACGGCCAGGACATCTGGTGCACGATGTATTTCGACCCAACCGAAGTGACCGTTTTCGCATCGGCCAGCGGCTACGACGAATCCGAGAAATCTCTGGTCTGCCGCTACAAGCACGGCCTGTCCAACCTGGCGGCCAACGGATCGATCCGACTGGGGTTCTTCAAGGGTCCCTACCGGATCGACGAGATCCAGTTGGTTCGCCCCTAACGTGGCCACCAGGGATTCCGACTAAAAGCTGAAACGGGCATTTCTTTCGAGAATCGAGTCACGTCTCTCGCCCGGACTCGTGACAGCACCCCTCCAAGTCGATTCCAGAGCGACCGGTCGGCTGTCATATTGGGTGACATGAACACTACCAACCCAACCCCAGCCCAGTCACCAGGTTTCGACGTCCTGTTCTCGCGGCACCTGATGACTTGGCTGCAGGAGCAACGCACGAGCCTGGCCTTCACGACATACCACTCCAACCGCCTGTTCCTGGTGGGAACCAAGGCCGACGGCAACCTGTCGGTCTTCCAGCGGCACTTCACCAGGTCGATGGGATTGTGGGCCTCGGGCCAATCGATCTGGCTGAGCACGCAATTCCAGATCTGGCGTCTGGAAAACGTCCTGCGGAACGGTCCCGACGAGCAGGGCTTCGACCGGATGTATGTGCCGAGGATCGGTCATGTGACCGGCAGTATCGACGTGCACGACCTTGCCGTCGAGGACGACGGTCGGGTGGTGTTCATCAACACGTTGTTCGGCTGCCTGGCGACACTGAGCGAGGCCGACAGTTTCGAGCCGATCTGGCAACCGCCCTTCCTGTCCAAGTTGGCCGCCGAGGACCGGTGTCATCTCAATGGCCTGGCCTTGCGAGATGGTCGAGCCACGTTTGCCACCGCGTGCAGCACATCGGACGTTGTCGACGGATGGCGAGACCACCGTGATGACGGTGGCGTACTGATCGACATCGCGTCCAACGAGATCGTTGCCCGTGGCCTGTCGATGCCACACTCGCCCCGCTGGTATCGTGACAGGCTCTGGCTACTGAACTCCGGAACTGGCGACTTTGGACACATCGACCTGGAGACCGGCCAGTTCGAACCGGTCGCATTTTGTCCCGGTTACGCCCGTGGCCTGACATTCGTGGGCAAATACGCGGTGATCGGGCTCTCCGAACCGCGACACGAGCGAACGTTCAGTGGGCTGCAACTGGACGAGCAGATGACGCGGCGGGGTGCGGAAGCTCGCTGTGGCCTGATCGTCGTCGATCTCGACACCGGTGATGCGGTGCACTGGCTGCGGCTCGAGGGAGCCGTCCAGGAACTCTACGATGTGACCGCCCTGCCCGACGTACAACGGCCCAAGGCTCTCGGCTTCCAGACCGACGAGATCCAACGCACCGTCAGCGCCCAGGTCGACGACCGCACCCGCATCTGGGCCGGGCTACCGAAATAGCCCCCCAAACACCGACCACAAACCAACCGGCTGTTAGACTCCGAAGCTCATTCACAACACACCAAGAAAAGATGCCATGCAATTCGTCTCCT
>CAWVUS010000376.1:0-4274 GCA_963933195.1 uncultured Planctomycetaceae bacterium | reverse complement strand
TCAAGAACGCCGACAGCTGGAAGCGGAGCTGGATCGAGGACCTGGCCGATTCGGGATACCGCTGCATCAACATCGGCAAGATGCACTCCTACCCGTATCACACGCCGCTGGGTTTTCACGAACGCTTCGTGGTCGAGAACAAGGACCGGTACCTGGAAGAACGGTACTACTACGACGAGTGGGACAAGGCCCTGCACGCTCGCGGGCTGGTCAAGCAGCAACGCGAGCTGTACCGGCAGCGGGCCGATTACGCCGAGTGCCTGGGAGCGTTTGAATGGGAGCTTCCCGAGGACATGCAGTCGGACATGTTCGTCGGCGATTTGGCCACCTGGTGGATCGAATCGAAACCGGTCGCCGAGGAACCCCTGTTCCTGCAGATCGGTTTCCCCGGTCCGCACCCTCCGTACGACCCCACCCGGCGGTTCCTCGATCCGTATCTCGAGAAGGACCTGCCGTTGATGGAGGTCACCGCCGAGGAGCTGGCGGGACAGCCCGAACCGTTCCAGGAAATGCGACAGCACAACTCGGAGGTCGACCACGACTCGATCATCCACATGCTGGACCCGACGTCCGAGCAGCGGCATCGCCAGCGGGCGCATTACCTGGCCAACGTGACGATGATCGACGAGAAGGTCGGCGAGATCCTGCAGGCACTCGACACCAAGGGTTACCTGGAGAACGCGGTCGTCTTTTTCACCAGCGATCATGGTGACTGCCTGACCGATCATGGTCACAGCCAGAAATGGACCATGTACGACCTGATCCTGAGGGTCCCGTTGATCGCCTGGGCCCCGGGTCGTTATCCGGCCGGTGTCGAGATTGACGGGTTGTGCCAGCACATGGACGTGGGGCCGGCGATGCTCGAGCTGGCCGGGCTGAAGCCCGCCGGTTCACTCGAGGCCGTTTCGCTCACCGGTGCCCTGGAGGGCGGCGACTGGACCCCGCGTCCGCACGTTTACGCCGAGCACGGCAAGGACGCGATCCTGCAGGGGACCGAGTTCGTGACGATGGTCCGGGATGCCAGGTGGAAGCTGGTGCACTTTCTCGACGAGCCGTGGGGACAGCTGTTTGACCTGGAGACCGACCCCACCGAGGTGGTCAACCGGTGGGACGATCCGGCGGCGGCCGATGCGAAGGGGGCCCTGCTGGATGAACTTCGCGAATGGCGGATCCGCAGCGGCTGGCACACCAGCTGCTGGCCGGCGGAGTGGCGATAGGCCGGGTCGCGGGTGGCCGGCAGCTAGGGCATTCCCAGTGCCTTGATCAGCCGCTGGGCCTCCTGGGCGGCCTGGGTTTCGGACTGTTGATCAATCAGCCGTTCCAGCGAGCGGTAGCCACTCTTGCGGGCTGAAATCGTTTTCCCGTACAGCTTTCGCTTGGCCGCCGCCAGGATTCTCAGCGCCGTGACTTCCTTCTTGACGTCCGCGTTGCCCTTGAGCTTGTTGATGGTGCCCACGATGTCCTTGGGCAGGTCGTAGCCCTTGTAGCGGATGGCGGCATCCGAATAGCCGCGGTAGGCCTCCCACATCTTTCCGTCGGACTCGGCAGTCTTGGCGGCTTCGATCTGCTTGTTCATTTTCTCACCGACGTAATCGAGCAGTTTCTGGGCGCCCTGCTTGGTGTCGGTCTTTCGCGAGTTGCCGGCTTTTTTCAGCACGTTGGCCGCCATGGCGAAGTTGCCGAACTCGATATGGAACCACGCCGTTTTCAGGGTTGCAGGGATTCCCTCGGGGTCCACGTTCCACTTGGCCGCCCCGACGACACCGCTGAGCGATTGCTCCATGCGTGTCGGGCTGGTGGACAGCAGCTTGCCGTCGGGTTTCATGATCCGGACCTGGTAGATGTTCTTCAGGCTGATCGGTGGCACACCGCACCCTCGCTCGAACGAACGGTCGGTGTCGGCAATGGCGGGCCAGGTCACGCGGTTTTTTCGGAGATAGGACTGCACCTGCAGCCGCGGGGTTCCCGAGTTGACCGCGAGAAAGAGAACCGGCTTATCCTGGAACTTGCGGGCGACCGCCTGCAAACCGGGCCACATGCCCGTGCACTTGGGTCACCCCTCCTCGAAGAACACCATGACCGCGACCTTGCCGCTGAGTTGCTCGCGGGTGAATGGTTGCGAATTGACCCACGCGGCGCGATTGGCAGGAAACTGGAATTGCGTGGCCGTGTCCTGGGCCAGGGCTGTCGTGGGGCCGGTGGTGGCCAGCGCGGCGACCAGGAATCCGGCGGCCGGCAGCAGGTGGGTGAACAGGCGGGGCATCATGGTGGTGTTCCATGAAGGGTGATGGACGTGTGATTCGCGTCTCAACAGTGTACAGCACCGCCGGGCTGCTTGAGAATCACCGTGTGTTCTCCGACAATTATCGATCCCCCCCGGCGACCGTGCCGGATGGCGTATCGGCCAACGAAACACCAAGGAACACACCATGACGATTTTCTCACAACACCCGACCCGGTGGCTGGCCGCGCTGTTGCTGTTCGGCGGCCTGCTGGCGTCAAGTTCGGTGTCGGCGGCGGACAAGAAGTCGTCGGCGAAAAAGAAAAACAGGGGGCCACGAAACGTGCGGGTCTACGTCGGCACATACACCAAGGGTGACAGCCAGGGCATCTACCAGTTTTCCTTCGACACCCGGACCGGCAAGGCGGGCAAGGTCAGCCTGGCGGCCGAGACGCCCGAGCCGTCATTTTTGGCCATCCATCCCGATGGCAAGCATGTCGTGGCCGTCAACGAGACCGCCGAATGGGAAGGCCTGGAGAACAGCGGCGGGATCAGCGCGTTTGAAATCGACTCCAAGACCGGCGAGTTGATTTTGATGAATCAGCAACCGACCCGGGGTGCCCACCCCTGTCACTTGGTCATCGACAGTTCGGGCAAGACCGTGCTGGTGGCCAACTACACCGGCGGTAGCGTGATCGGGTACTCGATTCTCGATGACGGGTGCCTGGGCGAAGCGTCGGTGTTCGTGCAGCACAAGGGATCGAGCCTGCTCAAGCCCCGCCAGGCCTCGCCGCATGCTCACTCGATCAACATTGATCCCTCGGGCCAATTTGCCGTCGCAGCCGACCTGGGAATGGACCAGGTGCTGGTCTACAAGTTCGACGCCACCAAGGGGACGCTGGTGGCCAACAAGCCGACGGGAACGAAAGTGGTGGCCGGAGCCGGCCCCCGACACTTCTCGTTTCACCCCAACGGCCGATTCGGGTACGTGATCAACGAGATCAACCTGACGGTGACCGCGTTTGCCTGGAACGCGAAGGCCGGGACCTTCAAGGAGATCCAGACCATCTCGACCCTGCCGCCGGGAGAAAAGCAGGGCAAGGGGATGAGCACGGCCGAGGTGCGGGTTGGCAAGCGGGGCCGTTTCCTGTTCGGTTCCAACCGGGGACACGACACGATTGTCAGCTACAAGATTGACCGCAAGACCGGCAAGTTGACCTACGTGGGCAACTACAGCACCGGGGGCAAGACACCACGGAACTTTGGCCTGGATCCCAGTGGACGGTTCTTGCTGTCGGAGAACCAGGATTCCGGCACGATTCACGTGCTGAAGATCAATCGCAAGACCGGTGAGCTGGATGAAACCGGATCGGTCATCAAGGTGCCCTCGCCGGTGTGCGTGCGGATGCTGGCGATTGATCCGGCCAAGTGAACCATTCTGATCCAAGACAACCAATTTCAACACAGTGACCATCACCACGAGGACCACAACCATGATCAAGCGCAAGACACAGACAGACCAGAACAGCCAGTCGGATTCGGGCCTGGCCCGCCGTGACTTCCTGACCGCTGCGGCCGCGATTGCCGTCGGGGCACACGCCGCCGTCGCCCAGGACAAGGCTGCCTCTCCGAAGGGTCGCACCCGGTACGGCAAGAACGCCGAACCGGTTCGTTACCCCGACCCGGACATTGTCGTGCTGGACGACCGGTTCAAGAAATACAAGATCGGCAACTCGGCCATCCGTCGCGTTTACCACAGCAAGGACATGGCGTGGGCCGAGGGTCCCGCGTGGAACGGCGTGGGCCGGTACCTGCTCTGGAGCGACATTCCCAACAACGTGCAGTTGAGGTACCTGGAGGAGGACGGACATGTCAGCACCTTCCGGCACCCCTCGGGCAACTCCAACGGCAACACCTTCGACTTTGCTGGACGCCAGATCTCCTGCGAGCACGGCAACCGTCGCGTGGTCCGCTACGAGTACGACGGCACGATCACCGTGCTGGCGCACAAGGTGAACGGCAAGGAGTTGAATGCTCCCAACGACGCGATTGT
>CAWVUS010000375.1:0-4277 GCA_963933195.1 uncultured Planctomycetaceae bacterium | reverse complement strand
GTGCTGGACGACCACAAGAAGGCCGCCACCGGCGCGGCGTTCTCGCCCGATGGCAAGTTGATGGTCACGACCAGCTTCGACGAAACCGTGAACGTCTATTCCTCGGGCAAGGAGGCCCCCCTGGGCTTCTTCGGCGGACACGGCCGTCCCACCACCTCGGCCCTGTTCAGCCCCGACGGTCGCTTCGTGATCACCGGGAGCGGTGGCCGCGCCAAGGGCAAGAATGAGATCAAGTTCTGGACACCCCGCGAGGGTGAAGAACTGGCCACGATCGGCGACCATGCCGCTCGCGTCACCGACATCGCCATTTCCCCCGATGGGCGGGTCCTGTTTTCCTCCAGTTACGACAAGACCGTTTGTGTCTGGAACCTGGCCGCCCTGGCCGCTGGCGACAAGAAGCCGGTGGCCACCGTGGCGGCGACCACGACCACCGCCGTTGCCACGACGGCCAAGAAGCCGAAGAGTCTCCGCGCGGGCATCATCGGGTTGGACACCTCACATGTCATCGCCTTCACCCGCATTCTCAACGCTGACAAGGTGGCCCCCGAACTGGCCGGTTGCCGTGTCGTGGCGGCCTATCCCAAGGGAAGCCCCGACATCGAATCGAGCACCACTCGGGTGCCCGGTTACATCAAGCAAGTGAAAGAAATGGGCGTCAAGATCGTCGACTCGATTCCCGAACTGGTCAAGCAGGTCGACGTGGTGTTCCTGGAAACCAACGACGGTCGTCCTCACCTGGAACAGGTTCTTCCGGTTTTGAAAGCCGGCAAGCCGACGTTCATCGACAAGCCGATTGCCGGCAGCCTGACCGATGCGGTGGCGATTTTCGAAGCCGCCAGGAAGTACAAGACACCGGTCTTCAGTTCCTCGTCGCTCCGTTACGGCAAGACGACACTGGCCGTTCGGGGAGGCAGCATTGGCAAGGTGACCAAGTGCGAAACCACCAGTCCCTGCAGCCTCGAGAAGACCCATCCCGACCTGTTCTGGTACGGCATTCATGGTGTCGAGTCATTGTTCACCGTGATGGGGGCCGGATGTGAGACGGTGGTGCGAGCTGAAAGCACAGCCGGCAAGGACGTGGTGGTCGGAACCTGGAAGGGCGGCCGCACGGGCACCTTCACCGGGCTTCGCCCCGGCAAGGGCTATTCCGGCACCGCCACCGGCACCAAGGGCACCTCTCCGGTTGGCTCCTACGACGGCTACAAGCCGCTGGTTGTGGATATCGTGAGGTTTTTCCGGACCGGGAAGTCGTCGATCCCCGATCGTGAGACGATCGAGATCTACGCGTTCATGGAGGCTGCCGACGTGAGCAAGCGGATGGATGGGAAGCCAGTGTCGATCAAGAGCGTGTTGGCCCGAGCACGGAAAGCGGCCAAGAAACGGTTGGCGGAACTCGACAAGTGAGCTGGGATCCTGCGATCAACCGGCGGAAGTTCGTGGCGACAGCCGCCGCGTCGACCGTGTTGTGTGCGTCGGAGCCGGCCCCCGCAGCCAAAAAGCCTGCGGAGGTAGTCGTCGACACGCACCTGCACTGTTTCGCCGGACCCGAGGACAAACGGTTTCCGTTTCACCCGAGGGCTCCCTATCGTCCCACCGCTTCCGCGTCGCCGGAACACCTGTTGCACTGCATGGCTGGTGGCGGGGTCGATCACGCGATCGTGGTGCATCCGGAACCCTACCAGGATGACCACCGCTACCTGGACCACTGCCTGCGCGTGGGCGGAAAGAAGCTGAAAGGGACCTGCCTGTTCTTTGGCGACCGGCCCGGTTCGATCGAGAAGATGCCCGCACTGGTCAAGAAACATCCGGGCCGGATCGTGGCCGCCCGCATCCACGCATTCCGCAAGGACCGGATTCCCGATTTCAGCAAGCCGGGTGTGGGACGCGTGTGGAAGATGGCGGCCGAACTCGGGCTGGCCGTGCAGTTGCACTTCGAGCCCGGGTACGCCGGCGGATTCGAAAAGTACATCCGCGAGTATCCCGAGACGACCGTCGTGATTGATCATCTCGGACGGCCGTTGCAGGCTACCAAGGCCGAGCACGCCAAGGTGTTCAAGTGGGCCCGTTACAAGAACACGATCATCAAGGTGTCGTCGCTACCGGCTGCTGGTGCGAAGACCCCAAGGCCGATTGGTCCGATCATTCGTCGATTGGTGGATGCCTATGGCCCGGACCGGTCGATTTACGGTGGCGGTTTCAACGGGCAGGCGACCGGTGACAGCTACCGGGCCTATCGTGAGCGCGTGGCCGGGTATCTCGGGAAGTTGTCGCGGAAGGACCTGGCGAAAGTGCTGGGCGGAACCGCGGCGCGAGTGTTTGGATTCGCGTAACGGCAACCGGGCACCTGGGGAGTCGGTGACTCGCGGAGGTCAGGCTCCGTATTTCTCAAGGCGTCCGGCGTGAGCCAGTGCCAACAGCATCAAGTGCTGGGCTTCGAACTGCCCCAGGCCGCCGGTGGTGCACTGGTCTTCACCGAACGAGGTGGCCGCGTCGGTCCGGGCCTGGTCGCTGGCGATCAGCGTGGGGACCGGGTGCCAGCTGTGCGACTTCATCTTGGCCGGAGTGCTGTGGTCGCCGGTGACGATCAGCACATCCGGTCCCAGGGCGGTGATCCGGGGCACCGCGGCGTCCAGTTCCTCGATCCGGGCCACCTTGCCGTCGAAGTCGCCATCCTCGCCGGTCGAGTCGGTGTACTTGAAGTGGATGAAGAAAAAGTCGTGGTCGTCCCATGCGGCCTCGAGCCGATCCATCTGTGATTCGAGCGTGGTGCCGGCGTCGAGCACGTCCATGTGCACCAGACGGGCCAGGCCACGGTACATCGGGTAGACGGCGATTGCGGCCGGTCGCAGCCCGTAGACCTCGCTGAACCGGGGAATCTCCGGCAGCATGGCAATGCCGCGCATTGTCAACAGGTTGGCGGGAACGTCGTCGGCCAGGATCTCGGCGGCCTGTCTCAGGAACTCGCGGCAGATTCCGGCGGTCTTCTGGGAGGGTTCATCCCGTCCGACGGGTTCTTCGGGGGGGACGCCGGTGATCTGTGGGTCGGTGTCGTTGATCCGTCCTCCCAGGCCCTCGCCCCGAAAAACGATCACCAGTCGGTATTCCTTGACCGGCCGCACGAAGACCTCGACACCGGGAATCTCGATCGCATCGAGTTTTTCGCACAACCGTTCGCCGATGTCGCTGGCGATCCGTCCGGCGCGTCGGTCGGTGATGTTGCCGTCGTCGTCGATGGTGCAAAAATTGCCGCGGATGGCCACGTCGTCGGGGCCGAGTTCGAAGTCGATTCCCAGTGCCTCGAGAACTCCACGGCCGATGTCGTATTCCAGCGGGTCGTAACCGAAGAGACCCAGGTGGCCGGGTCCGCTGCCGGGCGTGATACCTGGCAGCACCGGGATGCTGCCGCCGGTTTCGCCCGCGGCGGCCAGGGCGTCGAGGTTCGGCGTGTTGGCGGTCTCCAGTTCGGTCCGGCCACCAGCTTCCAGGGGCAGTCCCCCCAGTCCGTCGGAGACGAGCAGGACGATCTTGGAACCGTTGTTTTTTTGGAGCCGTCGGGTGAGGTCGTGAACGCGTGTCATCGGTTGGTCCGATTATTTTTGATTCTCGAGGGACCACAGGTGGCCTGTTGTCGTAGTGTAGGCAGACGTCGAACAGGAATCAGCCCATGGAAACCCCCGAAGTGCTCAACGAGGTGACGTCCGGGTTGGGTCCGGAACTGACCCGCTGGACGGCGCGAGTGGCAGCGGGCTGCTGGGTGTTCTGGTTGCTGATGGTCGTGGCCGGTGTGTCGGGCCGGTCGCGGCGTGTTGTGTGGACGGCCGGTCTCGTGGCGCACCTGGCCCACGTGTTTTGTGCCTTCCATTTCATTCACCACTGGAGCCACGCGGAGGCGGTGTTGCACACGGCGCGGTTGACCGAGCGAGTGACCGGCTGGGGTTTTGGGCAGGGCGTGTGGATCAACTACGTCTTCACGTTGGCCTGGCTGACGGACGTGGTGTGGTGGTGGAGTCGTCCGGTCGAGATGGTGCGGTCCCGTGGTTGGTCGGTCGGACTGCACTGGGTTTTTGCGTTCCTGTTCTTCAACGCCACGGTGGTGTTTGGTCCCTGGGGCTGGAAGCCCATTGGAGCAGGGGTCGTGATTCTGCTGGGCGTCGCCTGGAAGCTGCGACGCAAAGAGACTGCGACCGGATCACCTACCGATGAGATTCCATCATCCGGGTGAACAGCTCGAGTGATTTCTGGGCCATGGGGCCGGGGCCGAACAACTCGTGGACCCT
>CAWVUS010000374.1:0-4289 GCA_963933195.1 uncultured Planctomycetaceae bacterium | reverse complement strand
AATCACCCAGGAGGAGTACTACCGCTTCTACGACATGTTCAACCAGTCGGCCGATTCGGACCGCGGTGACGAGGCCCCGGTCATCGAAGCCCCCACCCCCCAAATGCAACGCGACGTCGCGGGACTCGACGCTCGGATTGCCGCATTGGAGGCCCGCCGCGCTGCGCTCACCCCACAAATCGTTGCCGAAAAGAAAAACGCCGCCACCCGCCCTGTCACCGGACGTTTTGTCCGCATCGAGTTGCCCGGCAAAACCAAGCACCTCTCTTTAGCTGAGGTCCAGGTCTTTTCCGTCCCCAAGACTGCCACCGACAAACCGAACAACCTGGCCCTGAAAAAGCCAGCCAGGCAATCCAGCACGGCCTATGACGGCCCGGCAAAACTGGCTGTCGACGGCAACACGGACGGCCGATACTTCGAATCCAAGTCCACCACCCACACCGAAAGCCAAGACAACCCCTGGTGGGAAGTCGACCTGGGATCGGACGCACAAGTGGGCCTGGTGCACATCCACAACCGCACCGACTCGGGATTGTTCACCCGGCAGGCCGGCCTGGTCATTCGACTGCTCGACTCCAAGCGACGCACCGTCTGGGAAGACACTCTGAAGGCCAAGCCCACGGCAAGCCACCAGCACCGCACCAGCCGTCCCGGGCCGATCGCCGAAGAGGCTGCAAAACTGACCGACAAGCTTGCGACGCTCAAGAAGAGTCGTCCGAAATTCCCGACGCTCCCGGTGATGCAGGACCTTCCCAACGACAAGCACCGCGACACGTACGTAATGGTTCGAGGCAGCTTTCTTCAAAAAGGGAAGAAGGTCACAGCCGAGTTTCCGGCTGGCTTCCATCCGGCCGGCAAGCAACTGCCACGTTCTCGACTCGGCGTTGCCGACTGGATCATTGATCCCGGCAACCCGTTGACGGCACGCGTGGCTGCCAACAGGTTCTGGAGCCACCTCTTTGGCCGAGGCCTGGTCGTCACCGAGGAGGACTTTGGCACACAGGGCGAACCGCCCAGCCACCCGTTGCTGCTGGACTGGCTGGCCACGGAATTCATTCGATCCGGATGGGACGTCAAAGGCCTGCTGCGGACCATTGTCTCATCCCACACCTACCAGCAATCGGCACGCGTCGCGGCAAGGGCCCTCGAGGCCGACCCGACCAACCGTTGGCTGGCACGGGCCCCACGTTTCCGTCTCGCGGCCGAGACAATCCGTGACCAGGGACTGGCAATTTCCGGGCTCCTCGACCGGCGAATGGGAGGAGCCAGCGTCTACCCATTCCAACCCCCCGGACTCTGGCAGGCGGCCTTCAACGGTCAACGCAAATGGCCCACCAGCATGGGATCCCAAAAACACCGCCGTGGCCTTTACACCTTTTGGCGACGCACCGTGCCCTATCCGTCGATGGCCACCTTTGACGCGCCGAGCCGAGAAATTTGCATGCCCCGCCGCATTCGCACCAACACTCCACTCCAGGCATTTGTCACGCTCAACGACCCCGTGTATGTCGAAATCTCACGGGCACTGAGCCACAGGATCGTCACAGAGGGAGGGGGCACCGTGGAGTCACGAGTTGCCTTCGGACTCCGACTGGCGACAGGCCAGAAACCCGGGGCCGCTCAACAACAGGTGCTGACACAACTGTTTGAGTCCGAATTGCAACACTACCGAAAACACACGATGGCGGCCCAGCAACTGGTCTCCACTCCACCCAATGCGATCTCGGCCGATGCCGACACCGCGTCGATGGCCGCTTGGACTGTCGTCGCCAACGTTCTGCTGAACCTCGACCAATCACTGACCCGGCCCTGACTCTCCCCCAAGTTCAACGGGACCGCGACATGGATCCCCACCAGCAATACCTGCAAACCATCACCCGTCGTCACTTCCTGCGGGACTCCAATGTGGGCCTCGGCGCATTGGCCCTTGGAAGTCTCACGGGAGCGGCCACAGCCGCCACGACCGACCCACGCCACCCCCAGAGCCCACCGCTGCCGGGGCGAGCCAAGCACGTCATCTACCTCCACATGGCCGGCTCACCGCCTCAACACGAGTTGTTCGATTTCAAACCGGCACTTCTGCGTCACAACATGCAGCCGTGCCCCGACGAACTGCTCAAGGTACTCCAGAAAGAACGACTGCCGTTCATCAACCTCAAGGCACGTCGCCCGAAACTGCTGGGAACCCCCTACAGGTTTCAACCCCGGGGGGACAGCGGGCTGATGATCAGCGAACTGTTGCCAAAACTGTCCCACCACGCGGACGACATGGCCATCATTCGCTCGATGCACACCGACCAGTTCAACCACGCCCCGGCCCAGTTGCTGCTCTACACCGGAGCCGCGAGATTTGGTGGTGCCTCCATGGGATCCTGGGCCACCTGGGGACTGGGAACGGAAAATGCCAACCTGCCGGGTTTCGTCGTGCTCATCTCCGGCGGCACCGACCCCAGTGGAGGCAAAAGCCTGTGGGGCAGCGGATTCCTGCCCTCGATGTTCCAGGGCGTGCAATGCCGTAGCGCCGGCGACCCGATTCTCTTCGTCTCCAACCCCAAGGGACTCGACCGCAACGTCCGCCGTCGTAGCCTGGACGCCCTCCGCAAACTCAATGAACTGGAACTCAAACGAATCGGAGACCCCGAAACCCGGACCCGGATCAGCCAGTACGAACTCGCATTCCGGATGCAGATGTCGGTCCCCGAGGTGATGGATGTGACCAAGGAACCCAAGCACATCCAGGATTCCTACGGCACGACACCCGGCAAAGCGTCGTTTGCCAACAACTGCCTGCTGGCCCGCCGCCTGGTTGAGCAGGGTGTCCGCTACGTGCAACTGTTCGACTGGGGCTGGGACATGCATGGAACCGCAAAAAGCAACGACCTCGTGACAGCGATGCCCAAGAAGTGCAAGGAGGTCGATCAGCCCATCGCCGCACTACTCAGCGACCTCAAGCAAAGAGGCCTGCTGGACGAAACGTTGGTGATCTGGAGTGGCGAGTTTGGCCGAACCTCGATGAACGAAGAACGCAACGGATCAAAATTCCTGGGCCGGGATCACCATCCACACTGCTTCTCGATGTGGATGGCCGGCGGAGGCATCCGTGGTGGGGTGACTCACGGCGAAACCGACGAGTTGGGCTATTTCGTCGCCCGCGACAAGGTCGGAGTGCATGACCTCCAGGCCACGGTGCTGCACCTCCTGGGATTTGACCCCCACCGACTCTCCTACCGCTACCAGGGACTCGACCAGCGGCTGATCGGCCCTGCGGGCGACGGCCACGTGATCACTCCCGTGGTGGCATAAACGACCCGGGGCAGGGCGGACGGCCTCGCCTCCGACCGTCGTTCTCACCGTGGCCGCGGCTTCGCCCACGGACTCTGGTCGGCGGCACGGAAATTGTACCGCGGCGTCAGTGGTGGCAACGGCACCTCCGGACTCCAGACACCTCTCTCGCGGATCAATCGTCTTTTCTCCTCGATCGCATCGAGACGTGTCCTGTTCCGCGTCCATCGCGTCCCACCAATGAACGACCTTCGCCCTCCGGTCTTGAGGACCTTGGTCCCCGTGAACAGGGTGAACAATGTGCCGTCAGAGAGTTCAACGGTCTGCGGTTGCACGAGTCCGTCTGCAACAGGAATATCGTCCCGCAAAACCAGCTCCGGCCCCCAGGTCTCGCCGAGGTTTCGGGTGAACCGGGCCCTCACTCCAAAGGGAGCCGCAAAGCGGCGCTGATAACTGCACACGAGGGTTCCGTCGGCAAGAATGGTTGGGTTGGGATGCTTGGCCTGTATGGGGGTCGCCCGAGGTTTCGACCAGGTCAAACCACCATCGACTGAAGAGACCGAATAGGCCACACCGCCAGCAGCGGTACGAAGCATCGCGAAGATCCGTCCGTCGGGCCACACCACCGGGTACACCTCGTTGAACCCGCGTGGCGAGGGTGACAGGCCACCGTCAGCCATCCGGACCATCTTCCAGGTCCGGCCACCATCTCGAGAACGAATGACAAAGGGGTGATTGAGCCCCCCAAGGTCACTTTTGGGATCCCGGCCGGCCGGCCGGTACCCGTGTAAAAAATTGACAATCGTGCCATCGTCCAGCAAACGTTGTCGTGGTGGCGAATTGACGGCCAAGCGGGCGAAAAGTCCAAACTGCTGGTGAACCGGAAATTCGGCCCAACTCTTGCCTTTGTCTGTCGAACGGCGGACCCACATGCTGCCCAGGATAGCGCAGTAGTTGGCCTCCTCGCCCAGATCCCACACGTAGTAGCCCCGTTTCACCAACGAGGC
>CAWVUS010000373.1:0-4301 GCA_963933195.1 uncultured Planctomycetaceae bacterium | reverse complement strand
AGCAGGCCGCTGGTGGCGAGAATCTGGTCCCGGATCATCTCGGCGTCCATCCGGAATCGAGATCCTCGAGCCAGCATCCGGTTTTCCGGATCAGTGGTGAATTGTTCGGTGGTGGCAACCGATGCCTGGCGGTAGGTCCTGGAGGTCACGATCTGCTTGACCAGGGCCTTGACGTCCCATCCCGAATCGAGGAACGACACCGCGAGATGGTCGAGCAGTTCAGGGTGACTGGGAACTTCGCCCTGGGCTCCGAGATCCTCTGAGGTCTTGACCAGCCCGGTTCCGAAGAACTGTTGCCAGAATCGGTTGGCCGCGACCCGCGCGGTCAGTGGGTTGCCGGGATCGACGAACCAATCGGCGAGATCCATTCGCGTTGCCGTCTTCCCGGATTTCTTCAATGGCGGCAGGAAGCCGGGAGTGTTCCGCTCGACCAGTTCGCCGGGAGCGTCGTACTGCCCCCTGATCCGGAGGTGGGTCGGCCGAATCTCCTTGCGTTCTCTCATCACCATGGCTCGGAGGATCCCCCGGTCGAGCCGGTCGCGCATTCCCTTGAGCGTGTTGTGCCTGGCGGTGTGTGTTTTGAGGTCCCCGGCGAGCGTTTTCTTTTTCTCGGCGTCTTTTTCCGCCGCCACTTTCGCTTTCAGGGTCTGCAGGATCTTGAGGCTCTCGCCAACCTCCTTGTTCAGTCGTTGCAGTGTCTTGTCTTGCTCGCGGGTCGCCAACGCAATGAATGGAGGCTGCAGACCGTTCTTTGGTCCACCGTTGGTTTCCGGTGCCGAATCGATGTTGTTGAAGAAGGCGAACAACGAATAGAAATCTTTTTGGGTGAACGGGTCGTACTTGTGTTCGTGACAGGTTGCACAATGGACCGTCATCCCCATGAAGGCGGTACCGACGGCGGTCACCCGATCGATCACGTTCTTGAAGAAGCTCTCCTCGGGCAATGCGGTGCCACGATCAATAATCAGGTGCAACCGGTTGAACCCGGTGGCGACGAGCTGATCGTTGGTCGCATTGGGAAACAGATCGCCGGCCAGTTGGTAGCGGACGAAATCGTTGTAGCCCAGGTTGTCGTTGAATGACCGGATGACCCAGTCGCGGTAAGCGATGAAGTTCCGGTAAAAGTCCTTGTGCATGCCGTTGGTGTCGGCAAAGCGAACCAGGTCGAGCCAGTACCGTGCCATGTGCTCGCCAAACTGTGTCTTGGCCAGCAGGCGATCGACCAGAGCGTCGTAGGCCTTCGGACGGTCGTCGGCCAGGAATGCCTTGATCTCATTCCGGGTTGGCGGCAATCCGGTCAGATCGAAGCTGACTCGTCGAATCAACGTCCGCCTGTCGGCCTCCGGGGAGGGTTGGAGGCCGAGGGATTCCAGTCTGGCCAGGACGTGAAGATCGATCGGTTGCCGGCTCCATTGGCGGTTTTTCACGCTCGGAACACCGGGCTTCCTGGGAGCCACAAAGGCCCAGAACCGATCGAAGGGAGCTCCCGCCTCGATCCAACTCCGGATGATCGCCTGTTCCTCCTTGGTGAGCGGCTTCTTCTGCGAGTCCGGAGGAGGCATCACGGTGTCTGCATCGTTACTGGTGATGCGTCGCCAGAGTTCGCTGCCCTTGATCGATCGTGGTTTGATCGCCGTTGTTCCCTCGTGGGTGCGATATGCTCCCTCAGCACCGTCCGCCCGATCCAACCGGAGCTTGGCCTTGCGGACCCGGGAATCCGGACCGTGGCACGCGAAACATCGGTTGGAAAGAATTGGAAAGACGTCCCGGTTGAAAGACACCTCACGGGCCGTCGGTGCGATCTCATTGGCAAGAGCTCGGGTTGTTCGGCCGACCGGCATTGCGGCCAGGATCAATACAAGAGTCCGAATTCCGTTCATTGTTGTCTTCATGGTGCTACAGGGACGGGGCGGAATCAGGGAGAAACCGATCTTACAATAGAATACAGATTCCGCTGAGTTCTCAGGAAAATGGCACTTCCGGAGACGGCCGGTGATGCCATGATGCGGCCCTCGAGTTTGTTGGTCGCCAGTTTCTGGAAACGGCGACCGGGAGCGAGCACCGTTGTGACTCCTTCTTCGCTGAAAAAGTAGATCCGGCCGTCAGCAGAGATCGGGGAAGCCGAAAAATTGCCTCCCAGACGTTCTCGCCAGCGGAGCGCACCGGTCCTGGCATCCAGGCAACTGGCAATTCCCTTGTCGCTGACCATGTACAGTTCGTCACCCACGAGCAAAGGTGAGGGATTGTTGGGGACAGCCTTGCGGACACTCCACACCACGTGCGATTCGGTGATGTCACCGGTCCCGGCAGGCCGAATGGCAAAAACGACCGGCGAAAAATAGCCGCCGGCCGTGAAGACCAGGTCGTGTCCGAATACCGGGCGGGGCACCTGGGCATAATTCTCCTGTTGGCGAACCGACCAGAGACTCTCACCGGTCAGGGGGTCGTAAGCGAGCACGTGGCCTGCGACGTTGCAGATCAGTTGACGGCCGGTCGCGGTCTGGATGACAAGTGGTGTCGATTCGGAATTGTGGCTTTTCAGCTTGGGACTGAGAGCCTCGTGCGTCCGTGTCCAACGAGCCTTGCCCGTTTTCTTGTCCAGGGCCGTGACGAAACGCACATCTGTCCCGTGACATTGGACGATCAACAGATCGTCGATTAGTACGGGGCTGCTGGATGGTCCGTAATAAGTTTTGTGGGGCAACCGGGTTTTCCAGACGACCTTCCCATTGGTTTCCAGGCAGGCAGTTCCATATGGCCCGAAATGGACGTAGATGCGGTTCCCTTCGATGATCGGTGTCGGAGAGGCATAACTGTTCTTTGAATGCAGTCCGACTGGCGTAATCGAGGAGAAAGGGGTGACGTGATGCAACTGGCGGCCCGAGACACGGTCGAGACAGATCACGACCAATGTTTTCCCCTTTTCGGTCGCGGATGTCAGCCAGATCTGGTTGTCCTGGATGACCGGTGATGACCAGGCCGTGCCTTCGATGGCACGTTTCCACTTGATGTTGCTGGTCTCACTCCAGGTCAGTGCCAGGTCCTTGGCGTTCGAATGGCCCTGTCCGTCCGGGCCACGAAACTGTGGCCAGTCGGCCGACGTGGCCTGGCTGCCGGCTTTCGCCTGCTGTGAAGGGGCGGTCTTGTCCGTTGCGTTGTCGTTTCCAAATGGGAACGCAGCGACCCCGCATCCCACGGTTACCAAGAGCAATTCTGCCAGGATTCTCATGTGCAATCACACTGGGCCGGGGTGGGGAACGAAATCGGAAAAGTAGAGCCACCAGGTCATGAAGAACGGCGGCAGAACTTTCTGCATCGACAGTCATCGTGCCCTGAACCTCCTCAGTCTCCCATCCCCAACTCCGACGTTCAACCCGCTGGATCGGAACCATGTCCTCCGCTGCCAGCAAAGCGGCAAGATCCTGCAGGTTCGATCGCCGCCGGGTAAGATGCGGTTGGGCCGTGTGGCGATGGAGTTGATGGAACGCAAACTTCGGACCACGAGAGCCGGGAACCCCTTCAATGGCGACGCCGGCCGGACAAGTAGCTTGTGTCCGTGTTTGAGGTCCGGGACGCGTGTGATTTGGACCAGGCGGAAAAAGAAAACAGGGCGGTTGTGACTGAACGTGAGTGCGTGAAGAGTCGCATCCCCTCAACCACAGTGAAGGCGAGCAGGATTATGAAACCGTGTACAGCGATCGTAGCCGTGTTTGGCATTCTGCTGGTCGGAGCTGGTTCGGCCAGGGCAGACAAGCAGGAAAACCATGAGACAGTGGAATCGCTGATAACCACCGTCGTGGAGGCAGAAGATGAGAGCGTGCGTAAGAAAGCGGTAGAGAAGTTGATGAAACTGGATAGCACCTCCACCCCGTTAGTAATCGCCGCACTCAAAACCTCCAAAAGCAAACCGGCGAAAGAGGCGTTGGTCTATGTGCTGTCCCACAAGAAAGACGAACGAACCAAGAAGGTGTTGTTCGAGGTGTTGAAGGACACCACTTTCAGCCCGAAAGCCAAGGAGTGGGCTGTCCACGGACTGAGCGAGTTGACACGTGTTGTGAATCGATCATCCGTCGAACCGTTGAAGCGGTTGTACAAGCTCCAGGAGAGCGAACGGGTCAAAACCAAGCTCAGAGAACTGGTGACGGAGTTAGAACCACTCCCCCGAAAAGCGAATGAACTCGCCAAGGATCCTTCCTCTGCGGAGATCCACAAAGGGCTTCAAGGATGGGCCAGGATCCATCCAGGCATTATGGATGTCGAGACACGAGGAAAAAGTGTCCTGGGAAAGCCGATTCTCCTGG
>CAWVUS010000372.1:0-4304 GCA_963933195.1 uncultured Planctomycetaceae bacterium | reverse complement strand
TCCTACGCCGATTTTCTGTGCTATGCCGACACGGTCACTCGACTTGAAGGGGGCGTGTTCCTGAACATCGGTACGGCGGTGATGGGGCCGGAGGTGTACCTGAAGGCGCTGGCGATGGCCCGCAACGTGGCTCACCAGGACGGCGAGACGATCAGCCGGTTCACGACGGCTGTCTTCGACCTGCCCGACCTGGGCGACGACCTGGACACCGAGGCCCCCAAGCACGACCCGCGGTATTACTTCCGGCCATTCAAGACGATCCTGGTGAGGACGGTCGCCGATGGCGGCGAGAGTTTCTATGTGCGGGGCGAACACCAGGCGACAGTGCCGGCGCTGTACGACCTGATCGACGAGGCCGACCGACGGCCGGAGGAGCCGTGATGATGACCCCCGAGCGGTTGGACGGGTTGATCGAGCGGTTCGGTGAGTGCCGGATCGTGGTGGTCGGCGACTTTTTCCTGGACAAGTATCTGGACACCGAGCCGTCACTGGTCGAGCACAGCGTCGAGACCGGGCAGGCGGCTCACCAGGTGACCGGCATCCGCACCAGCGCGGGAGTGGCCGGCACGGTGGTCAACAACCTGGCCGCGTTGGGGACGGGTCGGTTGGAGGCGATCGGAGCGGTGGGAGCAGACGGCGAGGCCTGGGAGTTGCGTCGGTGCCTGGAGGAGCTGGGATGCGCGTCCGGTCACCTTCATGCCTTCGAGAGCCTGATGACGCCGACCTACCTCAAGCCGCGCGACCGCACCGACGCCAGCCTGGCGGGCGAGCACGAACGGTACGACACGAAGAACCGGGGGGAGATGTCCCGGGAGGTGTGTCGTGCGGTGATCGGGTCGCTGGAGAGGGTCTTGGCCGAAGGGGATGTGGACGCGGTGATCGTGGCCGATCAGGTCGAGGAGGAGGACCGGGGGGTGGTGACGGGTCCGGTTCGTGAAGCACTGTCGCGGCTGGCCGGGGAGTATCCCGATGTGATTTTCTGGGTCGACAGTCGGATCCGCATCGACCGGTTTCGGGGATTGACGATCAAGCCGAACCAGTTCGAAGCTGTGGGGCGGGAGTTCCCGTTGCCCGGCGAGCGGGTGGAGATCGACGAAGTGACGGCGGCTGCGAGCGGTTTGCGGGAAGCGACGGGGGCGGCCGTGGTGGTGACACTGGGAGAGAGGGGGATGCTGGTGAGCGATCCCGATCCCGCGCACGTGCCGGGCGTGGAGTTGAGCGGCGAATTGGACACCACCGGGGCAGGGGACAGTGCGACGGCAGGGTGCGTGCTGGGGTGGGCCAGCGGCGGGACGTTGGCCGAGGCAGCGCTGGTGGGCAACCTGGTGGCTTCCATCACGGTCGAGCAGTTGGCACGGACGGGGACGGCCAGTCGAGATCAACTGCGTGATCGATTGAGACTCTGGTTGGAGCAGCGATAGGAGCCGGGACAAGAAAACACCCCGGCAGGACCGTGGTCCTGCCGGGGTGTTTGTCAGCCGTTGGTGTCAAAATCTCGCAGATGACCCTCGGGCCTAGTAAATCGACTCGTCGCCACCGCCGGCGTGGTCGTCCTTGGGCTTCTCGGCGATCAACGCGTCGCTGGTCAGCAGCAGCGTTGAGACGCTGGCCGCATTTTGCAGGGCGGTGCGGGTGACCTTGGTCGGGTCGATGATGCCCGACTTGACCAGGTCTTCGAATTCGCCCGTGGCGGCGTTGTAGCCCTTGTTGCCGTCGAGTTCCCTGACCTTCTCGCAGATCACGCTGCCATCGGCTCCGGCGTTGTCGGCGATCTGGGTCAGCGGTGCCCGGCAGGCCCGCAGGATGATGTTGTAGCCGGTCTCCTGGTCGTGGTTGAGCCCCTTGGGGTTCGAGCACGTCGAGGAGGCCCGCAGCAGGGCAACACCACCGCCGGGCAGGATGCCCTCTTCGACGGCTGCCCTGGTGGCGTACAGGGCGTCTTCCACCCGTGCCTTCTTCTCCTTCATCTCGCTCTCGGTCGCGGCTCCCACGTTGACCTGGGCGACACCACCACTGAGCTTGGCGATCCGCTCTTCGAGCTTCTCACGATCGTAGTCACTGGTGGAGTTGTCGAGTTCACGGCGGATCTGGTCGATCCGGGCCTTGATGTCCTTCGAGTCGCCACCACCCTCGATCACCGTCGTGTTGTCCTTGTCGACGATGAGTTTCTTGGTGGTGCCAAGATCGGAGAGTTGGACGTTTTCCAACTGGATACCGAGGTCCTCAAAGATCGCTGTACCACCGGTCATGATGGCCAGGTCCTGCAGCATTGCCTTGCGGCGGTCGCCGTAACCGGGGCTCTTGACCCCGATGCACTTGAACGTGCCACGAAGCTTGTTGATGACCAGCGTGGCCAGGGCCTCGCCCTCGATGTCCTCGGCGACGATCAACAGCGGCTTGCCGGCGTTGACGACCTTCTCGAGCACGGGAACGAGATCCTTGACGTTGGTCACCTTCTTCTCGTGGATCAACACGAAGGCGTCCTCGTAGACGGCCTCCATCGACTGCGGATCGGTGACGAAGTAGGGCGAGAGGTACCCGCGGTCGAACTGCATGCCCTCGAGCTGCTCGCAGTCGGTCGTCAGGCTCTTGCCTTCCTCGACGGTGATCACGCCGTCTTTGCCAACCTGGTCCATGGCATCGGCCAGGATCTGGCCAATTTGTGTATCGCCATTGGCGGCGACGGTACCGACCTGGGCAACAGCCTTGCTGTCGCTGCATTCGGTGGCCATGCCACGGAGCTTGGCGATGATGTCCTCGACCGCCTGGTCCATGCCACGTTTCATCTCGATCGGGCTGACCCCGGCGACGACGGCCTTGAGGCCCTCGTTGTAGATCGCTTCGGCCATGATCGTTGCGGTGGTGGTTCCGTCGCCGGCGACGTCAGACGTCTTGCTGGCAACTTCCTTGACCATCCGGGCACCCATGTCTTCGAACTTGTCGCTCAGTTCGATTTCACGTGCGACAGTCACGCCGTCCTTGGTCACCGTCGGTGATCCAAAGCTCTTTTCAAGAATCACGTTGCGACCACGGGGTCCCAGGGTTACGCGGACGGCGCGGGCCAACTTGCTGACACCGCGTCGCATCGCTTCCTGGGCGTCCTGGTCGAAGGCAAGCATCTTTGCCATAGCTGTATCACTCCTCTAAGAAGCTGTCTCTGGCTGTGTTGCTGGAATGTCGGGACGGTTGACGAGTCGGCAGCCTAGAAGGTTGCCAGGATGTCACTCTCGCGGAGCAACAGCAGTTCCTCGTCACCGATCTGGATTTCATCGCCGGCGTAGGAACTGAAGATCACCTTGTCGCCGTCCTGAACGGTCAACGCGATCTTGTCGCCGTCGGATTTGACGTAACCGTCGCCCACGGCGACGACTTCACCACGCTGCGGTTTGTCCTGGGCCGAATCGGGAAGCACGATGCCCCCCGCGGTTGTCTCTTCAGCCGACTCGCGTCTCACCACCACCCGGTCACCCAGGGGAACAATGTTGATGCCCTGTTTCTTGGCCATCAGCCGTCTCCTCTTCAGTCGCTATCGCGGTGTCTATCGTGTGGCTCGCTCGTGACGACCGCCTCAGCGGTTACGCCGTCATGTCCCGGATACGATCCAGGACACTTGTGATAATGCGAACTCCGTGCCCAAACAGTCAGGAAACTCTAAGTCGTTTTCTTGTCGTCGCTTGAGTCCCTTCGCCGGAACTGGCTCGTATGCCAAAACCCGCCTCCGTGGGCCGGATCGACCATTGTGGCTGTCATTTTGGCAGGAGTCAACTCACCCGACCTCTACCTGGGTCCCCTTGGAAGCTCCATTTTCGAGGTTCGTGAGCCTCAATTGTCCACAGGCGGCATCGATATCGGCTCCCTTCCTCTTCCTGACGGTGGTGGCCACGCCAGCTTCTTCGAGAATCGTCGCGAAGCGTTGGGTTTGAGGTTCACCGGGGCAGGTCCACCTCAGCACGTCGACGTTGTTCATCGGTATCAGGTTGACGTGTGCCTTCCGGTTGGCCAGCAGCGCGGCCAATTGTCTGGCGTGCCGGGGTTGGTCGTTGGTTTCGGAGAGCAGTACGTATTCGTAGGTCACTCGTCGGCCGGTTCGTTCGAAGAACTCGTCAGCCGCCTCGAGAATCGCATCGATCCCGATCTGTTCATTGACGGGGACCAGTCGGTTGCGGAGTTCGTCGTTGGGGGCGTGCAGCGAAACGGCCAGATTGTAGGGTCGTCCGATTTCGGCCAGTTGTCGGATCCCCTTGGGCAGGCCGACGGTCGAGATGGTGATGCGTCGGGGGCTGAGTCCCAGTCCATCCTCGGCA
>CAWVUS010000371.1:0-4308 GCA_963933195.1 uncultured Planctomycetaceae bacterium | reverse complement strand
GCTACCCGATCGATCATCCGGTCTCGCCCGGCGATGTCGTCGCCACGATCTACCAGTTGCTGGGCATCGACCCGCACATGACCGTGCCCGACCTCGATGGACGGCCCGTTCCCGTCGCACACGGCGGCGAACCGATCTGGGACGTGATCGGTTGACACCGGTTCCCCGGTACTCGCCTGGCTAGTCGATTCGCAGCATCTGGTTGCGAGAATCGCAGCGGACCGCATCGGAGTAGTGATAGACGCTGACGTCCGAGGTGGTGGGAGTGACCCGCCGCACGATGAACTCGATCCAGTCGGGGCAATTGAAGGCCGAGTAGGCCAGTTCCAGGCTGGTCAGCATCTCACCAGGCTCGACCGACAGGTCGGGGAACAGCACCGGCCCCGTGTCGGTCTGGTAGATCCAGTCCCGCTCGTTGGCGTTGATCGTCTTGACCGGATGCTCGATCAATGCGTGGTACCGGTCGTTTTCCAGTTCCGTACGGGCGACCAGGTTCTGGTTGGCCAGGACCGCCTCGACGATCTCCTGGGCCGAATCCAGTGGCGTGCCTTCACATTCGGTCATGTCGATTTTCACGCTGTCGTACGTGTCGTCGATCAGGCCGGTTTGACGGTCCGATTGGCTTCCGCTGCCGGGTGGAAACAAGTCCATCGTCGTACCGACCTGGGAGTACGTCTTCAGGCTGAGATAACGATCGTCGGAAAAGATCGGGCAAAAGTCGGCGTTGGGTTCCAGCCAGATGTCGCCCGCGACACCAACCCGCTCGGTCTTGCAACTGGCCCCCAGGACAAACGCCTGGGCCTGGTCGGTGGCCTTCTCGGTGACAACGCACCGACATTCGATCGGGATCCTGGCGTTGTTCAGGTTGAACGGTGGCTTGTGTGTCACCGTCAACGGCTGCTTGACCAGCGTGTCGATCCGGAACGTGAAGAACGACCGGTTGAAGTCAAAGGTATTCATGAGTGCTTGCCTGGCGAGGTGTCCTGTGCCTACTTGAACGTCACCTTGTGGACCTTGCCGGCGGCCAGGCCCTTGACCATCCGCTTGCCGGCACCCAGCCAGGTGATCTCGACGTCAACCGGCCCCTCGTGAGCACCCAGGCCAAAGTGCAGTCGCACCTGGTTCTGGTTGCCCTCGCCGGTACCACTCTCGACCTGCCGGGTCAGGACACGGTCCTTCAACTTGATGCGGGCGATGGCACCAATTGCCGAACGGTTCACCTTCTTGCCATCCCCCTCGAGCGTCAGGGCGATCCACTTGTTCTTCGGGGTGGCGGCCACCTGGTTGATCCAGAGCTTGCCGGCGGTGGCCAGGTCGAGGTCGCCGTCGTTGTCGATGTCGCCCCAGGCCGACTGGTAGGTCGGGGGCAGGCTGCCCAGGCCCTGCGGGGCGGTGATGTTCTTGAACTTCCATCCCCCCTCGTTGCTATAGAGCACCGAGTGGTTGTGGCCGTAGACGGTCGTGAAGTACAGGTCCAGGTCGCCGTCGTTGTCGAAATCGCCCAGCGCCGGAGACGCGTACGATTCCTGGTACCCCAACCCCGACCCGGCCGTCTTGTCCTCGAACTTGTACTTGCCCTTGGGACCCAGGTTCTTGAGGAACTGCGACCGGTTCTGGTAGGCCGCCCCGTGGGCGAAGTTGCCGACGAAGATGTCCAGGTGGCCATCGTTGTCCATGTCACCAAAGCAGGAGCCGATCGTGTGGCCACACACCGGATACCTGATTCCACCGGTGTAGGGGATCACCTGCGACGGTTTGCCGGCCGCACCAACATCCATCGCCACGTTGGAGAACAATCCCTTGCCCTTACCACCGTTTTGCCACAGGTGATTGGGCTGCAGGCGATAGTTGGACACGTACACGTCGACAAAACCGTCCTCGTTGAAGTCGCCAGCTGTCACGCCCCGTGCCGAGTAGTTCCCCTCCTTGCTCTGCCAGTGCTTGGCGAACTTCCCGCCACCCTGGTTGATATAAATCGCATCGGGATGCACCGTCTTGGTCCAGATCTCGTAGCCACCCACGTAGAGATCCAGCAACCCGTCGTTGTTGATATCCAGCCACGAGGCGCCGCGTGAATTGACAGTCGGCAGCTTGGGAAACTCGACCGCCTCGAATGTCCCGTCGCCCTTGTTGCGATGCAACGAACCGGCCCCGGTGAACTGGAACACGTCGACGTTGCCGTCGTTGTCAAAGTCGCCCCAGATCACCTCGCCACCGGGCGCCTTGGAGTCCTTGGCCAGCACGAACTTCTTGCCACCCTCGTTCTTCCACAACTGGCCGGCGAACAGGTCGATCCAGCCATCGTTGTTGTAGTCGATAAATGCCGCCTTGCCGCCGGGAGTGATACCCAGTTGCTTGTTGCCGTCCTTGAATTCGGCGGTGGCCGTCGTGACGGTCACAAGCAGAGTGGCCAGGACGAGCAGCGATGTTTTCCGTGGTGATGCAATGGTCATAGGTTGTTGGCCCGTGTGGGTAACGGTTTGGCAAATGTCGATGGGTGATAGTCAACCAAATCGGTGCGGCCGAGGCCACCGGACAGCCGATGAATCTGCGTCCTCGAGCAAACTCAGGCCAACCGACCGGCGATCCGATCGAGGCCGACGATTTCGGCCCGGTCCTTTTGCCGTTTCACGCGCTCGCACACCATCCGGATCGTCTCGCAGTCGGGGTCCTCGACCACCAGGCACGACGGGTGGGACAGGAAATCGAACACCTTCCGTTCCTGGATCGCCCACTCGACAGCCAACCGCACGGCCTTCAGGAAGTAATCGAGCTTCCAGTATTTTGTTCGGAACGCCGTGACATCGCTGATCGGGCTCATCGGAACCTCGATTAGCCCGGTGGGGTACTTGAACGGCTGGGCCATCTGCTGGGCGGCGACGATCGAGTTGTAGACCTCCGGGCCCGGTTCCTGCTTCGGCTTGCCCGAAAGATGTCGCGGGTAAACCGAGCTGACCCACTTGAAACCCTGCTTCAACATCAGCCGCTGCAGGTCCTCGCGTCCCTTCAGCCCGGTGTAGAACCCTCCCGGCGTCCGGAATCCATTGGGCGAGATGCCCAGGCGGGTTTTCATCGCCAGGTTGGTCGTCGCGATGTTCTGTTCGATGATCTGCGAGACCGTCCGCCCCCGGATCAGCCACGGAGCCCGTTGAAATCGAAACTGTGTCTGCGCGGGATTGGCGGCGTGGACGTTGACGTGATCGTAGGTGTGGTTCCCGACCGGGTGCCCCATCTCGATGATCTCCTTGAGCCACCCCACGTCGGGCTGCTCGAGAACCCGTCCCACACAGAAGAAGTGAATCCTGGCCCCCAGGTCATGAGCCACCCGTGCAGCCTTCAGGGAATACGCCTTGGTCGCCTTGTCGAGATTTCCTTTCTGGAAATCCCACTCGGTGAGACCACGACGGGGGTAGTGCCGACTCATTTCCAGGTCGAGCGTCAACGCGATGTGCGCCTTCTCCGGAGCGGCGTTGGCCAGGCCCGGAGTCGCCAGTCCGGCGGTGGTCGCCGCGGCAGCGGTGGAAAGAAATCGACGTCGAGTGATTGGCAATGGTGTCATGGAGCCGTCCCCTGCAAGTAACTGATCAGGTCTCTGAGTTGTTGTGGCGTGAGTTGTTCGAGCAGCCGCTCGGGCATGATCGACGTGTCGGACACCTTTTCGATTTCGACATCCGCCTTGGGAATCCTGGCGATCTTGCCCTTGGAATCGGCCACTTCCAGGTGGTCCCCCTTGCGGTTGACCACCAGCCCGGTGACCATTCTTCCGTTGGTCGTGACAACGACCGACGCCAGGAAGTCGCGGCGAATCACCGCACCGGGATCGACGATATTGGCCAGCAGCGCCTCGAGATCTTTACGCGAGGTCATGGTCAGGTCCGGAGCAATCTTGCCCCCCTCGCCGAACAGCTTGTGGCACGCGGCGCAGTGTTTCTTGAACAACTCGCGTCCCGCCGTCGGTCGACCCGACCCCGCCCTGAGATCGTTCTTGAACCGTCGCATCGTGGCCAGTTTCTCCTCGGCCGTTCCCGCCGAGACCCGGCCCCAGTGCTTCTTGATCAGGTTGGTCAGCCGCGGATCCTTGTGAATGGCCAGGGCCCGCAGTTCGACCACGTCGATCGTCTTGGCTTTCACCTGTCCACGATCGACCAGGCCCAGCATCGCCAGTGCCGTCTCGGGATGACCGAAAACCAGTTGCCGGGCCCTCGGCTGCAACGAGCCGGCCAGCTTCGGGTACGCGGTGACAATCAGCCCAAGTTCCTGCTGCTTGCCGAAACGCCCCAGCACCTCCATGGCCTGTGCCAACACCTC
>CAWVUS010000370.1:0-4312 GCA_963933195.1 uncultured Planctomycetaceae bacterium | reverse complement strand
CGCGCGATGTTGACGATGATCCCGGTCGGCTTCATCGCCGCGAGTTGTTCGGCACCGATCAGGCCCTGAGTTTCGGACGTGGCAGGACAGGCGATCATCACCACGTCCGCCTCGGCACACAGGTCATTGAGGCGATCCAGGGACCACAACTCTTCGACCTCGTCGGGCTTCTCGGGCGCGTGTTTGTCCACGGCAATCACTCGCATACCAAATGCCGCGGCGATCTTCGCGTAACGGCGTCCAATACCCCCCAGTCCCACCACGCCGGCCGTTCGGTCGTTGAGATCGTAGGGAGTGAACTGGTCCCAGACGTGCTTTTGCTGGCATTCGCCGAAATGCTTCAGAAATCTCGACACGGCCAGAGTCAGTGCCCAGGCGGTCTCGACCACCGGGGCGGCGTGGAGACCACTGGCGTTGGTCACCTGCAGGCCCATCGCCCGCACTTCCGGTGTCAGCATCATGTCCAGGCCGGCCGAGGTGGTCTGCATCCACTTGAGGTTCTTCGCTGCCGCAAAGACCTCTGGCGAGTGGTACCCAAAGAAGACCTCGGCGTCGGCCAACTCGGCCACCAGTTCTTCATCTCCTTCGGGGCAAACAACCGTGTCGTCTCCGGCCGCCTCGAGAATCCAGTTGTCGTGTTCCTCTTCGAATCCGAGCATGTCGGAGATGACAATTTTCATCGTGGTTGATCCAGGTAGTAGGTGGGAATTGATGACGCGGGCCACCTAGGCCAGCACGTCGTGGACAATCTTGCCGTGCACGTCGGTCAGCCGGAACTGCCGGCCCTGGTACTTGAACGTCAACCGCTCGTGGTCGATGCCCATCAGGTGCAGGATGGTGGCGTGCAGGTCGTGGATGTGCACCGGGTTTTCAGCGATGTTGTAGCTGAACGGATCGGTCTGTCCGTATGTCGTCCCGCCACGGACTCCGCCTCCAGCCATCCACATCGAAAAACACCTCGGATGATGGTCGCGGCCATAGTTGTTCGGGGCCAGCTTGCCCTGGCAGTAGGACGTTCGCCCGAATTCACCGCCCCAGATCACCAGGGTGTCCTCGAGCAGTCCGCGCCGCTTGAGATCACTGACCAGGGCCGCCGACGCCTGGTCGGTCTCTCGGCACTGGCCGCGAATGCCACCGGGCAACCCGCCATGCTGATCCCATCCGGGGTGGTACAACTGGATAAACCGGACACCGCGTTCGGCCAATCGCCGGGCCAACAGGCAGTTGGCCGCATAGGTCCCGGGGTTCTTGGAGTCCTTGCCGTACTCGTCAAAAATGTGCTTGGGCTCACCGCTGAAGTCGGTGGCCTCGGGAATCGATCTCTGCATCCGGTAGGCCAACTCGTATTGCGCAATGCGGGCCTCGAGCAACGGATCACCCGTCTCCCGACCCGATCCGCCGCCGGCCCGCTGCAACTCGCGCAGCCGATCGAGCATCAGCCGCCGTGATTTCGAATCCACGCCGTCGGGATTGGCCAGGTAGAGCACGGGGTCCTTGCCCGAGCGAAACCGCACGCCCTGGTACCTGGATGGCAGGAAACCACTGCCCCACAGCCGCGACAACAGCGGCTGCCCTCCCTTGCCCTTGGTCACCAGCACGACGAAAGCCGGCAGGTCCGAGTTCTCGGTGCCCAGGCCATAATCCAGCCACGCGCCCATGCTCGGACGTCCGGGAAATTGCGATCCGGTCTGCATGTAGGTCACGCCGGGACCATGGTTGATCGCCTCGGTGTACATCGAACGGATGATGCAGATGTCGTCGGCGAGTCCGGCCAGGTGCGGCGTCAACTCGCTGATCTCGTTGCCGCCGTCGCCGTGTTTCTTGAAAGAGAACGACGACCCGGCCAGGGGCAGGCTCGACTGGCTTCCGGTCATCGTTGTCAGCCGCTGCCCCTTGCGGACGCTGTCGGGCAACTCGGTCCCGTGCAACCGTTTCAGTTCCGGCTTGTGATCAAAGAGCTCGATCTGCGATGGACCGCCACTGTTGAACAGGTAGATCACTCGCTTGATCTTGCCGGGCCGATGGGTCGGCCCCAGCACACCGTCGGCGCGGGCCGCGGCCCCGCCTGGAAGATCCGACAGGGTGCTCGAGAGCGCCATGGCTCCCAACCCCAAGCCGAAACGTTTCAGGAACTGCTCCCGGGTGATCCCTGCGGGATTGTCGAACCCGGTGCAACCCCGGGGTCGGTTCGAAAGTGTTTCATTCTGTGCCACGGTCATTACCTCTTCGTCACACATTCGTCGAAGTTCATCAGCGTGTTGACCACCATCGCGGCCGCGGCAATCCTGGCCGCCGGCAGTGTCTTCTCGACCGGGGCCTTTCCGGTCTTCAGGAAGACCTCGGCCCGCTTGGGGTCGGCCTGGAAGTACGCCAGTTGTTCAGCAAACCCGCGGACGAGAATCTCACGTTCGCGATCGGTCGGCACACGGCTGGTCAGGCGGCGAAACATCTCGACCACCATCGCGTCCACGTTCTCACCGTGTTTCTTCAGCATCACCTGCCCCATCACCCGTGCGGCCTCGATGAACTGGGGTCCATTCAGCAGCACACAGGCCTGTAGGGGAGTCGACGTCCGTTCGCGTTTGACAACACACACGTCCCGCTTCGATGCATCCAGTGTCATCATCACCGGTGCCGGCCCGGTTCTCTTCCAGAACGTGTACAGGCTGCGGCGATACAGTCCCTCACCCGTGTCCACCCGCACCGGCTTGAACGACACGGCCAGGTCGTAGGGCCGCGCCGGGGCTCCACCTCGCTTGTCGACCAACAACCCGCTGGCCCACAACACGTTGTCTCGGATCATCTCGGCCGGCCACTGGTACGACGGTCCCCGGGCCAACAACAGGTTGTCCGGATCACGAGCCACCAGGTCCGCGGTCGCGGACGAGTCCTGGCGGTAGGTCGACGAGAGAACGATCTGTCGAAGCGTTCGCCTCAGGTCCCAACCACCGGACACGAAATCCCGAGCCAACCAGTCGAGCAGCGCCGGGTGAGTCGGTGGCTGTCCCTGGCTCCCGAAGTCCTCGGGGGTCCGCACCAACCCGGTACCGAAGCACTGCTGCCACAACCTGTTGACGGCCACTCGTGGTGTCAGCGGATGAGCCGGATCAGTCAGCCAACGAGCCAGCCCCAGGCGGTTTCGCGGAGCATCGGCCGGAAATGCTGGCAACGAAGCCGGAGTGCCCGGCTCGACCGGATCGGTCGGGGCATCGTAGGCCCCTCTGCTGAGCACGTACGTCTGGCGTCGACGCGTGGGATCCAGGTCGGCCATCACCATGATCTCACCCACGCCATCGTAGGATTCACACCGCGTCTTTCGCGTGGCCAGCACGGCGTTGCGCTGATCGGCGTACGGCTTGTCGACCGTCTCGAGGAAGAACTCGCGAAGTCCCACTCGCTGTGTCGCGGTCAACTGGTCACCCGGAGTCGCCATCGCGTCGTCGAGGCTGTGACCATCGTGGAGTTGTGCCACCTCGAGATCGGTCAGGCGACGATTGAACACCGAGAACTCGTCGACGCTGCCGTTCTTGAGCCCACGGTCACGGAACCGCTGTCCAATCGTGATCGTGTCGCCTCCTCCACCGGAAATGTTCTTGTAGAGATTGTCTCGAACCAGCGTGCTGGCAACCGGTCGGCCATCGATGTAGATCTTCAGGCCCCTGGCCCGGTTCGAACCGTCCCAGGTCATCGTCACGTGGTGCCAACTGCCCACCGGGAACTTGCGTTTTGTGACCACCCGCAGGGCGTTGCCCGGCCAGAAGTGGATCAACGATCCGCTCAGGCGACCGTCCTCGAGCATCAACTGGTAGCCACGACTTCCAGCGTCGGTCCAGGCCCGTGAGCGATGAAAAATGATGGCCCGTTTCTTTTCGTCGGGAGTCATCATCCACAACGACACGCTGAACGGCTGGAACCGTCGGAAATTGCCAACCCCGGTGCCGATGCCATCATCCCCGGTCAATTGAGCAGCCTTGCCGATTCGACCCTCGACGCTGCGATTGGCTCCACCGGGCGGTTTCTCGAAGTCGTTGTGATAGACGCGACCGGGCAACGGGCTGGGAGCCCCGGCGTCTGGCTTGCGAGCTGCCAGCCACGCTTCAAAAGCCCCCTGTCGCTGGCCAACCAGTTTCTGCCAGGACGCCTCGGCCTGGGACACTTTCGTCTCGGCCGCAGCCATCGCCTGTTTCTGCTTGTCGTTGGACAGCAGCAAGGTGGGCGTGGGAACCGAACTCGTGAAGTAGGAGTAGACTCCCGATTCGTCGATGTTGTTGAAGAAGGCGAAGAACTGGTAGTACTCCTTCTGGGCAATCGG
>CAWVUS010000369.1:0-4344 GCA_963933195.1 uncultured Planctomycetaceae bacterium | reverse complement strand
CGAGGACAGACGCGTTGTGGCATCGTGGTTTCTTGTTCGTGGAAGCGAGCGGGGAATTGATGACCGGTATGACCGGCACCCCTGCTTCCGATTATGCGGGGCAATGCCGGGCGAGGCAACAGGGGGTGAGGGGGCAGAAGGCCGCAGAATCGCTACAACCCCCACCCACACCCGGCCTTGCCACGGTTTCCCCCCCAGACACCTCTACCTCCGTTTCCCCAACCCGTTGTAAAATGGCAACCGGTTCAATGCCAATTCCAACCAGGCAGGCCAGTCAGACCGCAGGGCTCGACACGACGACCAACTCAGTGACCCGGGCGACCGGGGATAGGAGAGAGAAAGATGACAGATCCCAGGAACTACGAATTGCTGCGTCGTCCCGTGATCCGAGGGCTGTGCGTGATCACTGTGGTTGCCCTGTGTGTGGGCCGTTTCGCCGACGCTGGCGATGGCCGTCCAGTTTTCCGGGTGCCACGAATCGCCAAGGGGCCCGTGTTTGCACCGCCTCCTGCACCACCGACCACGCTCACCGTCCAGTCCAAGGACCAGCCCAAGGTCCAGCCCAAGCCAACGCCGCCCAAGGCGATTCCCGTTCCTGCTCCGCAGCCGGCACCCCAGCCGATTTCCAAGCCGTCTCCCATGCCGGAAGTGAAATCCGCTCCCGTGGCTCCGCCCTCTTCGGGTTGGGTACCGCGCGGCGGTTCGACTGCCGCGACCGTGCGGTTGTATCGCTGTGTGAAGTACAAGGACACCGACGAAATTCCCGAGAACGCCATTCCGCTGGTGATCCAGGTTCCCGATCCGCGTGGCATGTCCAGTTGGATGGACATGCTGACACCATCGCCGATTCACGGCTGTGCCGTTCCTCGTGGCTGTGCTTATCCGGCCGGCTGCGCGTATCCCCGTGGCTGTGCTTACCCGGTTGGCTGCGCCTATCCCCGCGGTTGTGCACGGCCGATCAGGCAGAGGCAAAGAATGGTCAACATCAAGATCTGTGCCCCGCAGTGTGGGATCGAGTGTCTGCGGGTGGGGCAGCACGTGCTGAGCAGTCGCAGGATTCGCTACGACTTTGGCGAGTACAAGGTCGACATCCGCTTGAAAGGCAACGGCTGGATCGAGGTCAAGTACGACAACTAGTCACTCGATGCGTTGCCGGGTTCACCGGGGAACACGGCAAGAGGGATCCGCGGATCCCGGTCGCACAACGGGGTCTCAGAACGGGGCCTGGCTACAGTGCACCGCTCCCTGGAGTACGCGGGTCCTGAGGTCGGCCCAGTCGGCTGACCCGTCGTTGGCGATGTGTTCGAGGTTGATGCCCCGCGGGAAGAACGGCAATCGTCCACGGTGCCAGTCTTCCCAGAACTGTTGGCAATGGGCGTAGTAGGTCGTCGTTCCCGACGGCCATCTCAGGGCGATCACCAGGTCCGGGTGCGGATAGGGTTTCTCCTTGGGTTCACACCGGAACAACTCGATGGCTTCCTCGTCGAGTTCGATCCCCAGTCCCGGTCCCTCGGGCACGGTGCAGAGTCCGTTGGAGACTTCCAGCGGGGTTGCCACGCAGTCGCGTTCGAACAACTGGAAACAGTTGACCGATGGCCAGCGGGCGTGTTCGAGCACGGCTCCCAGGTGCAGTCCGAAGGTGCCGGCGATCTTCGTGCCGACCACCTGCAGGAAGAACGACTTGTTGAATTCCCGGCAGACCATCGCGTCCTGCTGGATCTTGGTCGCCCCGCCGGTGACCACGAATCCATCGACCATTTCCTCTCGGATTGCCGTCTCCAGCGATGGCTCCCCGGGATGATGCTGGGTGTGCATCGAGATGGGGACGTGGGTGTGTTGACGGAGGAAGGTGTAGCCGGCCACGTCGTGGTGCGGGACGGGACTCTCGAACATCACCACGTTGTGGAACGCCTCGAGTTCCTTGAGCAGTCGCGTGCAGTGGGCGGTGTCGATTCCGAAGCCGTTGAAGTCCATGTCGACTTCGAAGTGTTCCGGCAGGCTGGCACACAGCTCCCGGGTGTTCTTGATCAGATCCCACCACGGGCGGCCCTTGGTCTTGAATGCCGTGTAGCCGTTCTCGGCAGCCAGCCTGGCCTCGCTGATCCAGTCCTCCGCCGAGAGGTCGATGTCCCACCAGCTGATGTGGCAACGGTCCCGAACCTGTTGTCCCAGCAATTGCCAGAGCGGGCAGTCGGCGGCCTTGGCGGCGGCATCAAACAGTGCGATCTGCAGTCCGGCTCCCAACTGGTCATCCCACATGTTCTCGGCGGGATGCTTGCCGACGACCTGGGCCTTGGAGGCCTCGCTGGTGGTCTCGTCGCCCCAGGTGTAATAGACCATCGTCTCGCCGAATCCGACCACGCCCGAGTCGAGAGTGACCTTGACGATTTCGAAGAGGTTCCAGTGAGGGATCTCGCGGACCATGTGCCGCGCGGGCACCTCGCGGAGTGGCAACTCGACCCAGAAGGTCTCGATGTTGGTGACGTTGTGTGACATGTGAGTCTCCCGGGATCCTTAGCTGCCGATTCCGGCCATCAGGAAGGCGATACCGATGATCGCAAAACAGACGACCACCGAGATGATGAAGCCCACGACGTCCTCGGTGGTCGGCTTCTGGAATTCCAGCGAACTGCCGGGCAGCAACTTGACTCTCTCGCACGTCGACGGATCGGCGTAGGCGGCCTCCAGTTTCCTGGCGTCGGCCTCGGGGTCAGGATCCACCGGGGTCTTCATCTTGGCGTAGTAACGGTCGAGGGCTTCCTCGGAGTTCTTTCGGGTCAGGAGACTGGCCACGATCATGACCAAAAACGGCATCACGATCTTGGGGACCAGTCCCAGGGCATTCAGGGACGACTTGGATTGTGCGGCCAGGTCGATTCCCAGCGGCTGGTAGAACATCAGGTTCAGCTTCAGGTTGCCCTCGCCATGCAACTCGGTGCCCTTGGGGTACTCCAGGGTCTCTCGCACCGTGTGCTCATCGACCTGCTTGGTGTCGACCACGGCGAGCGTCACCGACTTGTCGACCGGGGAGATGCTTTTCCAGAAGATGCTGTTGCTCTTGGATGTCTTGACCGACGGCAGACGGGTCACACCGGCCTCGACAACCTGCATGCCGTCGGGGCCGGGGATCTCAATTTTTTCAGGCGAGATCGATCGTGGCTTGGTGGCGTTGTGCGTGTCGAGTTCCGGTCCTGTCAGTCCCTGGCCGGCCGCGGTCCACACGGCTTCCGCCTCGGTCAGCTTTCGTCTCAGCAGCGACTTGGAGGCGACGGCCTGGGTGGTGGTGACGGTGTGTGATGTTCGTGTCATCAGGTCCTGGTTGGTCCGGAGTCCGCTGAAGACCTGCGGGCCGAAATAGGGGATCACAAAGAAGAACAGCAGGCAGTAAATGACGGTGGTCCAGGCCGCTCGTCCGTTGGCCTTGCGCCAGTACATCCCGATCCAGAACGGAGCGGCAAAGACCAGCGGGAACCAGAAGGTGAGTTCCAGTTGTTCGAGCATGTCGTAGAACGTCAGGGCGAAGAAGCACGAACCGGCCACGACGATCATCCCGGTCAGTCGTCCCGCCCAGAGGCATTCTCGCTCGCTGGCTTGTGGCCGCAGGAATGGCACGTAGAGGTTGCGGACGATCAATCCGGCACCGACGACCATCTGGGCATCCACGCTGCTCATCAGGGCTGCCAGCAGGCAGGCCAGCATCAATCCGCGGAATCCCGGGCCCAGCAGTTGCATCGAGGCGTAGCCCCAGGTCAGGTCCGGTTCCTTGACCAGTGCGGGCACATCGGCATACAGCGTCGCAGCAATCAGCGCCGTCAGCACCCACCCCAGCGTGCAGAACCGTTTCAGGAAATTGCCCACCACCAGCCCCACCCGCGCGGTGTATTCGGTCTTGGCCGATCCGCCGCCGGTGGCGATGAAGTGAGGCTGGACGACGATGCCGGTGAGATTGGCCAGCACGATGGCCCCGAGATAGATCAGCGAGAACTCCGCGGCGCTGGAACCGATGATGTCGAAATACGACTCGGGCAACTGGTCGTGCATCACCTCGAAACCCGTTTTGTCTCCCCCGGGATTCAGTTCCGGGTTGTCGCTCAAGGCGTTCAGCCCGATCGGAATCAGCATCACCGAGAGTCCGATGATGCACAGGCCCTGGACCAGGTCGGTGAAGTACGCGGCGGCCAGGCCACCGGCAATGCCGTAGAACACCACCACCACGGCGATAACGGGGATCAGCACGTGCTTCAGTTCCATCTTCGTGCCCAGCACGGACACTTTCCTGTCGTCGTCTGCCGCGTCGGTTGCCGCATCCGTCGGTGTCTCGGCGGTCGCCACAGCCGCGGTGGC
>CAWVUS010000368.1:0-4352 GCA_963933195.1 uncultured Planctomycetaceae bacterium | reverse complement strand
GTGCAGGGCGCGGCCCATCGAATCCTCGTGCCGTGTCTTGCCCATCAGGATGATCGTGTTGGCGTTGCTCAACAGGTCGCCGCTCTCGATTGGCCGTTCCAGCAGGTCGTCGAGCATCACCTCGTGCGAGGTGTACAACAGCAAGCATCCGACGTCGGCCTGGTCCCAGCCGTGCTGTTCGACCTTTTCGGCGTTGACCCGGAATCGTTCGCGAAACAGGTCGCGAGCCACCCAGTCGTGGTCCTTGCGAAGGATCTGGTGATAGATGTATTCGAACAGGTCCAGTTGCCAGCTGTCGCTGGCCCGGTCGACCGGTTCCACCCCGTCCACCAGGCATCGCCGGACACCGTGGGCGAAGTTGCCGTAGAAGAACGCGATGGCCCGTTGCAGTTTCCGGGACAGCTCGATCTTCCATTCCTTCCAGTCGTCCAGTTCCAGGTCGCTCTTGGTGACCCGCCGTCCGCTCTGGCGAAAAATGTGCGTGTAGTCGAATCGTGCCCGGCTGATGTCCCAGACGTGTTCGGACAAGGCCTCGACCTCGGCCGGTTTCTCCGTCAGTGCCCAGTCAAACAGCCGGCTGGCGTAGTCGGCATGGTTCTGCGAGTCGCCGCGGCTGGCCATGTCGAACAGGACCCCGCGTTGACCTTCCTGGGCGAGTCCCGCGTTGGCGAACGAGAGGCCCAACTGGGTCTTGCCGATGCCGGTGGCTCCGGCGACGACGGTCAGTGACCCGGGCAACAATCCGCCTCCCAGTAGGTCATCGAGGGCCGGGAGGCCGGTCGAGAGTCGTGACGGCGCGGTGGAATCCATCTCAGATCGTGATCCACCGGTCGCGGCTGGCCACGTCCCAGCGGTCGACCAGTTCGCCGCCGTCGATAACGAACACCTGCCGGTGCAGTGCCGAGGTCGGGCAGACGTGCCAGGGAATGCCGACCAGGACATCGCCGGGCGAGTACTCGCCGGCGCGGTCGGTCTGCAGCACCAGGTGCTCTTCGTTCTGCAGCACCTGTTCGGCGTCGGGCAGTTCGGGGAAGTGCACCCGTGTGCCCATCGGTGGATCGCTGGCGATGGCCTTGTAGCCCAGGTCGAGCGTGACGCGGTCGGCCGTGGGTCGGCTGACCACCCGGGTCAACACGCCCGCGGCCGGTGGGAAGGCCATGTCGGGGAAACGGCTGCCGTAGCCGCGGTCGTTGTAGACACAGGTGCCCGGGCTGAGTTCGATGGTCGGGTCGTCCTTCTCGGCATAAATCGGAAAGGACGCCGTGCCGCCGGTGATCATGCGGGGGACGGGCATTCCGGCGGCAACCACCGCGTCGCGGAATTCGACCACGCGGGCAAACTCGGCATCGACGGCCACCCGCCGTTCCTCGCGGTCCTGTTGGTGCTGGTGCCCGTCGTAGACGTGGAATCCGCCGGGGACGAGGCCGTCGGACTCACAGATCAGCTGGTACAGGGCATTCGCCTCGTCACCAACACCGATCCCGGTACGATGCTGACCGGTGTCGATGTCCAGCAGCAGCCCGATTTGTTGTCCGGCAGTCGTCATCGCGGTGGCCAGGTCGCGGATCGGGTCGGCGTGATCGGCGGTGGCCGAGAAGGTGACGTCGGGGTAGGTGCTGCAGAAGGTGACGGCACGACCGATGTTGGGGCCCACCAGGTTGTAGGCCAGGCAGATGTCGGCGGCTCCCGCCTGGACCAGCATCTCGGCCTCGGCGAACGTGGCACACTTGTGCTTGGTGATGCCACGTTCGATCTGCAGCACCACCACCTCGCGGGTCTTGTGTGTCTTGCAGTGGGGTCGCAATCGCGACGGGTCACCGGCGATCGAGATCATCGCGTCGATGTTGGACAGCAGCCGGTCGCGAAAGACGACCATGGCTGGCGAGAGGATGCCCGAGGCGTCGTTGATGGTCGGGGGAGTTGTCATGAACGAGTCCGGTTCACCGGGTCCTAGAAAAACACGCGCTCGGCTGTCTTTCTCAACAACCACTCGCGGTCGTCATCGTCGAGAAAGTCCAGGCCGGACTTGATCAGGTCGATCGAGGCCTTGTAGGTGTGCCCGTCGACGACCTGGAAGGGCGCGTCGGAAGCCCACATCAGCCGCTTGCGACCGTAGCCATCGAGCATCTGCTTGATCATCGGGCCCAGGTCGTGGTACGGCGGCTTTTTCTTTCCCAGGGCGTAGTAGGCCGAGATCTTGACGTAGACATTCTTGTGACGGGCGAGGTCGGTCAACGCCTTGACGTCGGCCGGCTTGATTTCACCCGACTCGCCGATCCGCGAGAAGTGGTCGATCACGACGGTGGTCTTGGGATACCGGCGGCACATGCGGTCGATGGCCGGCAGGGCGTCGGGATCGATCAGGCAACACATCGCCAGGTCCTCGTCGCCCGCGGTCTTCCACATGGCGTGCATGGCCGGGTTGTCGAGCCACTGTTCGACCTTCTGGTTCTTGGGGTAGATGCGGAAACCGCGGACCCCCTGCCCTTTCATCTTCCGCATCTCCAGGTCCACCCGTGGTTGGTCCTGGTCGATCACCGCCACGCCACTGAAGGCCTTGGGGTGCTGGCGGATCGAGTCGAGCATGTAGCTGTTGTCGAATCCGTAGAAGGACATCTGGATCAGCACGACCCGGTTGACCCCAACGCCCTTCATGTTCTCTTGCAACTCGGCCACGGTGAAGCTGGGCGGCTTCATGTTGAACCGGCGGTATCCCGGGCCCAGCGGGTAGGCCTTGGTGTCGGGGGTCCAGATGTGCGAGTGCGCGTCGATGAATTTCATGGTGTATCAACTTGGCTCGTGGAAGTACTTCTCGACCAGGTCCCGCGGTGGTGGCGGTGTTGCCAACGTGACGGCGAAGCCCACGACGAACGAGGTGGCCAGGCCGACGATGATCGGGTCCATGTTGAACAGCTTGTAGGGCGTGAACCCGTTGCCCTGGAGGAAACCGACCAGGTACATCGACAGGTGGGCGGCGAAGCCCGAGAGCATGGCCGCGATACAGCCCTGCGCGTTGGAACGTGGCCAGTACAGCGAGTAGACGACCGCCGCCAGGAAGCAGGCGGCCAGGCCGCTGCCGGTGTAGACGATGATGTCCTGCAGGAATTCCGGCGGGTTCATTGCCCCCGCCAGGGCGCCCAGTCCCGCGACCATGGTGATCACGTAGCTGAGCGTCTTGATCTTTTTCTCCTCGGCATCGGGATTGATATTCCGCTGGTAGATGTCGCGGACCAGTGCCGAGGAGATCATCAGCAGGAAACTGTCGACCGTGGACATCACCGCGGCAAACGGCGCGGCAATCAGCAATCCGGCCAGCCAGCCCATGCCGATGTTCTGCGTCAATTCGACGGCCATCTGCGGCATGATTCGGTCGGGCTCGGATTCCATTCCCGGCATCAGTACCCGGGCACAGCAGAAGATGATCACCAGCGGGAAGTAGATAGCCGAGTAGTACATTGCCACGGTGAAGATGGATCGCCGCAGGGTGACCGTGTCCTTGAAGGCCATCAGGCGAACCATGTTGCTGGGCTGTCCGGTGCCCGAGATGGCCCACATGAAGAAGAACGAGATTGCCAGTGACAGTGGCAGGAAGCCGTCGACCGATTCCCGGTGGGGGCCGGGACCGGTCACGTAGGACCCGGCCTGTTCGGGCTTGGCCCCGTAGGCGTAGTCCTTGAGTTCGCCGATCTTGAGCGTGACCTTCCCGGTGACGTCGCTGCGTTCGTTGCCGGACTCCAACCGGTTTCGGACCTGCTGGATGTCCGTCGGCGTGACGATCTCCCAGATCTCGGCATCCTCGATACGGGATTCGGTTGCGGTGATGTCGTAGCGGTTCTTGATCTTGAACAATCGCTGATCGTCACCGGTGCCCAGGAAGATCCAGGACCCCGAGGGGATCGTGACATCGTCGCCGGCCTTGGCCGCGGTGATCGTGGCGGTTCCCTTCCGTGGTGGAACCATCTTCGCCATGGCCCGGGTGACCTGTTCGAGCCCGGCCCCCTTGTCGGTGGCGGCAACACTTCCGGCCTGGTTGATGGCCAGTGGCAGCATGATCACCACGCCGATGACCATCACCACGCCCTGCATCACGTCGGTCCAGACCACCGCGTGGAAACCCCCGTAGGTGGTGTAGACGATCACGGCCACGCCGAAGACGACCAGGCAGACCAGGTACTCGTTGCCCTGGGAGCAGAGGGTGCTGATCCAGTCGGGCAGGCTGGCGGCCGAGGAGGTGAATGCGTCGATTGGTCCCAGCAGAGTTTTCAGAATGGTGCTGCCACCCTTGAACTGTGCGATCAGGTTGAAGGTCATGAAGAAGACGATCAGCGAGACCGAGATCAGGCCGAAGGCGA
>CAWVUS010000367.1:0-4355 GCA_963933195.1 uncultured Planctomycetaceae bacterium | reverse complement strand
GGCCAATTGTCACAGCGAAGTCATCACCGTGGAAACCGAACGGCCCATTTCGCCCGAAGAGGCCCGGGAACTGTTCTCTGCGTTCCCTGGGATTACCGTCGTCGATGACACTCCCGCCGGACGTTATCCACTGCCGAGTGATTGCAGTGGGAAGGATGACGTGTTTATAGGGAGAATTCGACGAGACTTGTCTCACCCCAACGGACTGACGTTTTGGTGTGTGTCGGACAATCTACGCAAGGGAGCAGCGACCAATGCGGTCCAGATTGCCGAATTGTTGGGTCGGCATCGCGAGAATGCGGAGTGAGTGACGGGGCGGCCCGTCTCACGAATCATCCGAGTCGGATTCTGGAACCGGAGTAGCGTCTGGTTTGTTGGCTGGCTTGGAGTCGGGTTCCACTGCGGCCGATTTCGTTTTGTCGGCGAATGCCTTGAGGTTGGCTTTGGTCTTGGCCAATTCAGTCATTGCCGATTCGAGTGATCTGTTGGCCTCTGCGAGCATTCCGCTGGACTTGGCGAGTTGCGTTTTGAGTTTCTGGTTGTCTGCGGACTGGCGTTCCAAGTTTTCAGCAGCAGCATTCCGTGCAGCGGTCACCGCGGCCAGCGATGTCTGGGACCTGCCGAGTTCGGTAGTGACTCGTTTCGCCTTGGACTGTGACGTTTGAACGGAGACAATCAGTGCGGTCACTTTCTTGCGGAGTGTGGCCTGGTCGGCCTGCAGGGCTGTGGTTCGGGTCGTCTGTGCCAAGAGTGCATTGCGGGTTGTTTGGAGTGTCTGCTCGGTGCGCGCCAAATTGGCTTGGCTAGTCCGGTGCAGTTTCGTGATCCGGTCGACTTCCTTGCCCCGGGTCTCAGCAAGTTGTTCAGCCGCGTCGGCTCGTTTGGTTTGATGAGCCAACTGTTGCCGGGTTCGGTTGAGAGTGGCAACCAACTGAGACAAGTGACTCTGGAGTTGAGTGATCCGGGCCTCGGCGACTTCCGCATCGGCCGCGCGGTGCAAGGCATCGACGTAAGAGAGTAATTTCTCTGGGTGAACCCGTCCGTCGGAGTCGACGTAACCCGGGATCAGACTGGGCCTGTCGGCGGCTTGTAGCGGTGTCACAAGCAGGAAGGCAAACAGGGTGCTCAAGGTCAGTCTGACCTGGCTGCGAATTGTCATTTTGGTTCTCCCGTTGCGCGGGGTGACTGCGATGTGAAAAATGTGTGGCGAGTGCGGGTTCACGACTGCGTGTATGCCTACATGGATTATTATTCCCAGACTGCGTGCCTTGTCCAGTTGGTTCAATGTGCTATTTCGTTGAATTCGTTTGTGAATCAGTCGGACGTGGGATTGTGAGGCGCTTCGAAGGGCAATTCTGGATCGTCACGGGTTGCCATTCCGAGTTTGAAGTGTTTACGGCACACGGCCTGGTAGGACTCGTTGCCGCCAATTTTGATCTGGGCACCGTGTTTGATGACGCGACCAAGTCCGTCGAGGCGGAGGACCATTGTGGCCTTGCTGCCACAGTGGCAAATGGTCTTGATTTCGGCCAGATTGTCGGCCCAGGCAAGCAGGTACCGGCTGCCCTCAAAGAGCTTGCCCTGGAAGTCCGTACGCAGTCCGTAACAAAGGACTGGAATGTCGTGGTCGTCGGCGACATCGCCGAGTTGTTGGACCTGTTCGCGGACCAAGAACTGGGCCTCGTCGATCAGGACACAATGCAGCGGGTGTTCTGCGAGGACCGTTTCGACGATGGTCAACAGGTTGTCGACGGTCGAAAACGTTGTGGCTTCCGCGGTGAGTCCTATTCGTGAAGAGACGGTTCCCGCGCCGAACCGAACATCGAGTTCGGGGGTCAGGACAAGTGTCTGCATTCCTCGTTCACGGTAGTTGTAACTGGACTGCAGGAGAGTTGTCGATTTTCCAGCATTCATCGACGAGTAATAGAAGTAGAGTTTGGCCATGCCAGTGATCTCACAGGCCTGCGGTCAGTTCGACGAGGACTCGACTAGCGCGTCGAGGGGCCCGTAATCGAGTGTGGCGAAGTAGTCTGCTGCGGTCTCGGCTCTTCGGATGCATCGAATGCCACCATCGGCGGTGAGAAGGAGTTCGGCCGATCGGAGTTTGGCATTGTATTGGAAGCCCATGGCGTGGCCGTGGGCGCCGGAATCGTGAACGACAAGCAGGTCGCCCTGGGAGATCTCGGGGAGTTCCCTGTCGATGGCAAACTTGTCGTTGTTCTCGCACAGCGAGCCAACAACATCGACGACAGTGTTGTGAGGTGCGTTTTCTTTGCCGAGGACGGTGATGTGGTGGTACGCGCCGTACATGCCCGGCCGCATCAGGTTGGCCATACACGCATCGACTCCGACGTAATCCTTGTAAATCTTTTTCTGGTGGATGGCCGTGGTGATGAGATACCCGTAGGGGCCGGTCACCACACGACCGTTCTCCATCAAGACGCCAAGCGGATCGAGGCCGGCCGGTACGACGATTTCGTTGTAGGCGGCTTCGACCCCCTGGCCGACGGCCTCGAGGTCGACCGGCGTTTCCTCGGGACGATACGGGATCCCAATTCCCCCGCCGAGATTGACCCACTCGAGCCTGATGTCCAGCGTGTTTGAAAGTTCCACTGCGAGAGAAAACAACATCCTGGCGGTGTCGACGAACGAGTTCGAGTTGAGCTCGTTTGAAACAACCATGGTGTGAAGTCCGAAACGCGTGACGCCGCGACTCTTCAATTCGCGGTAACCGTCGAACAACTGGTCTCGCGTCAATCCGTATTTCGCTTCCTCGGGGTTTCCAATGATCGCGTTGCCTGATTCCTGGCGAAGTGGTCCGGGGTTGTAGCGAAAGCTGACCAAAGGAGGCAGTCCGGCGTGGTTTTCAACCGACTGGATGTGGGAAATGTCGTCGAGGTTTAATACCGCTCCTGCATTTTTCGCATAGACGAATTCCGAGACGGGTGTGTCGTTGGAAGTGAACATGATCTGTTCACCGTCGATCCCAACCGACTGGGCCAACAGGATTTCCGGAAGACTGGAACAGTCGGCGCCAAACCCTTCTTCCGCGAGGATTTCGAGCAGGTATGGATTTGGAGTGGCCTTGACGGCGAAGTGGTTCCGGAAGTTGGAACACCAACCAAAAGCAGCGATCAATCGCCTGGCGTTGGCCCGGATGGCGATTTCATCATAGATGTAAAATGGTGTCGGGAAATCTCGAGCCAGTTCGAGAATTCGATCGCGATCAAAAGGTAGTGGGAGAGTTGGCATTGTTTCTTACGATTCGAGAACGTGACGGGAGTCGACAAAGCCATGCAACCGGGAGTTGCCAATTCTAGGACTCCTTTCGCAGAGGTGGTAGGTTGACGGGGGTAATGCGGGTTTCGGTTGTACGGGTTGTAACGCCTCGAGGGGGCGCGTGGTCGTTATCTTCGTTACGACTGGTGCTAGACGCTTTAGCGACGATGGTTGGCACAGGGAGGGGAGTCCCCCGAAACAGAAGTGACCAACAGTGGGCCGATAAAACAAAAGACGGTGTTTTGCGGTGTCGGAGAGTTTCCTCGGCAGCGCGTATCGTGCGTGTTCCTTTGGGCGGAGTTGCCAGCCATGGTCAGGGATTGCCTCATTCCAGTAGATCGAGCCGAATCATCTTCGAATCATTTGTTTTCGATGTCTTCGATGATGGCGGTTGTCGGTTTGTTGTTTTTGGTGCCGGCGGCGATGGCACAGGCCCAACCGGCGGACGCTGCAGCGGCGGACTCGCCTGAGGCAACGGTCGAGACCGAGGCTTCGCCACTTTTGAGCGAACCCACAACACCGGATGCTCTGTTTGACGCCGTGGTTTTGATGACCGACCTGGCCCGTCCGCGGTTGGCCCGTGAATACCTTCAAAAGGTATTGGCCGCCAATCCGGACGACGTAGCGTTGTTGGCTATGCGAGACAAACATGGTCCGGCCGTGTTTTTGCGACTGGCGAACCTCGAGTCGTTGCAGCCCGGTTCGGCGACCCTACTGGAGCGGATGACCGCGGCTTTCACTCGTTTTGCCGGAGACGCGAAGCGGATCGACAGCTTGATTGAAGAACTGAGAGGAGCGCCCTCGGTCCGGGATGCCGCGATTTTGCAACTCAGGTCAGGAGGCGCACTGGTCGTCCCGCGATTGATCCAAACGATTGGAGACGTCAAGGACGAGCCGACAAGGGAGTTGCTCACTTACACGCTGGCACGACTGGGAACCGAAGTGATCCCCCCGTTGTTGGCCGTACTCGATAGCCCCGACGCAAATCTGCAGGCAATTGTCCTGGAAGTGTTGGGTCGTATAGGAAATGGGAAGACCGCGGTGCATTTGTGGTATTTCGCCGTGGACAAGAATAA
>CAWVUS010000366.1:0-4381 GCA_963933195.1 uncultured Planctomycetaceae bacterium | reverse complement strand
AGAGTGTCGTCGGGACCGCTTGACAGTGTGGACGGCGAGGGGTAAAACACGCCCGAATCACGTGGTTGTCGCGGTTTTGTGCGAGTTTTTTGGCATGGATCGATCCCGTTTTGTGGTTCCGTCCCGGGCCAGGTAATAGCCGCGTTTGGGTGTGACGGGTTTTGGATCAACAGCGGCTCGTTCTCGCCTGTTTGGGCGGTTCAGTCGTTTTGCCAGACTCCGGATTAGTCGAATCAGTTGACGATAGCGACGAGCAACAGATTAGCTCTCGTTGATATGAGAGAACATTGATCTGGTCGGCCGATACGAAGTCGTCGGGATCGGAGCAGGACACATGGCCAAGAAGTCGACGAGCCGGAAAAAGGCAGCGGGTTCCGGATCGAAGTCTCGATCGTCGAAGACGGCTGCGTCGATCGAGGCGAAGTTGAAGAAGTTGGACCGAGAGTTGGTCAAGCGTCTCCACGAGCGAACTCGTCTGACGGTCGAACATTTGTCGTTATTGTCTGGCGCTCAGCGAGCGTTGTACGATCCGGAATCCGACGATGCGCTGTGGTCTCAACTGGAGCAGCAATCGGGGGCGCTGCCGTTTGTCGCCCTGCGGGGGATCTATCGCGAGTTGCTCAGCGCTTCGCGGAGGTCGATCAAGGCCACGCGTGTGGCGTATCTTGGCCCGCAGTTCAGCTACACGCACCTGGCGACGATCGAGCGTTTCGGCAAGTCGGCGGATCTGGCACCGGTCAACACGATTGCGGCGGTGTTCGAGGAAGTGAATCGCGGACTGGCAGACTTTGGTGTGGTGCCGATAGAGAACAGCACCGATGGTCGAATCATCGACACGCTGGACATGTTCACCCGGATGCCCTTGCGGATCTGTGGCGAGGTCCAGTTGTCGATCCGGCACAACCTGTTGGCCCGCTGCCCGCGCGAGGAGATTGTTGAGATCTACAGCAAGCCGCAGGCGTTGTCGCAGTGTCGAGACTGGTTGAGTCGGAACATGGGCCATGCGAGGCTGGTTGAGGTCACCAGCACATCGACGGCGGCCAGCCTGGCAAGAGACAAGCCGGGGGCGGCTGCGGTTGCGAGTCGCCAGGCGGGGATCGAATACGATCTCCCCGTGGTGGACGCGGCCATCCAGGACAACGAGGCGAACGTGACGCGGTTTGCGGTGATCGGAGACGACGAGTTGACCCGGACCGGATGTGACCGGACGGCAATTCTGTTGCAGGTTCCTCACAGGCCCGGTTCCCTGGCCGACGCCTTGGGAGTGTTCCGCCGGAACAAGCTCAACCTGACCTGGATCGAATCATTCCCGTTGCAGGGGCCGGAGAGTGGCTACCTGTTTTTCCTGGATTTCGAGGGACATGCCTCTGATGCACCGACCAAGCGTGCCCTGGCCTCGCTTGCCAAGCAGGCCATTCGTCTTGAAGTGCTCGGGTCGTATCCTCGCAGCGAGCCGCTCGATTGAATCTCGAAGTTCGTGTGCTCGTCGCTGTGCGAATCCTGCCCGTTGATTTACCATTTACGCACCAGTCCGGGGACCTCGTTGTGAGGTCAGCCCGGGTGTCTCAATTGAAGGACCGCCAGTGATCATTGTTCTCAAGCCGGACTGCACAGACGAGCAGATCGAGCATATCGAAACACAAATTGAAGCCCTGGGTCTTAAGCCGGAGTTGAGTCGCGGGGTGCATCGGACGCTGATTGGTGTGATCGGCGACGAGGATGTCCTGTCCAACGCCCCCCTGGGAGCGTTCCCGGGTGTCGAGAAGGTGATGCCGATCCTGAAGCCGTACAAGCGAGCCAGTCGAGATTTCCAGCCCGAGGATTCGGTGATCGACGTGGGGCTGGGTGTCTCCGTCGGTGGTGGGTCACTGGGGATGGTGGCCGGTCCGTGTGCCATTGAGAGTCACGAGGTGCTGTTGGGGATTGGCCAGGCGGTTCGGGCTGCGGGAGCCAATATTCTCCGTGGTGGAGCCTTCAAGCCACGGACCAGCCCATACAGTTTCCAGGGGCTGGGCGAAGAGGGATTGAAAATCCTCCGGGATGTTGGTGACGAACTGGGGATGCCGGTGGTGACCGAAGTTATGGATCCCCGCCAGGTCGAGTTGATCGATCAGTACACCGACATGTTCCAGATCGGTGCCCGGAACATGCAGAACTTCAACCTGCTCAGCGAGGTCGGCCAGACGACCCGTCCGGTGATGCTGAAGCGGGGAATGAGTGCGACGGTGGGTGACCTGTTGATGTCGGCCGAATACATCCTGGCGCAGGGCAACAAGCAGGTGATCCTCTGCGAACGAGGCATTCGAAGTTTCGAAAACTCGACTCGCAATGTTCTGGATTTGGCGATGGTGCCCAACGTCAAGCAGACCTGTCATCTGCCGATCATTGTTGATCCGTCGCATGCGACCGGTCGTCCCGAATTGATCCCGGCCATGGCGCATGCCGCGGTGGCGGGAGGAGCCGATGGTGTGCATATCGAAGTGCACACCTGTCCCGAACAGGCGTTGAGTGATGGGCCACAGGCATTGCTGCCCGATCAGTACGCAGAGGTGATGGACGGGCTGAAGCAACTGGCCGAGATGTTTGAGAAGGTGATTCCGGTGCCGGGTGCTGCAGCGTGACCTGTTGAGATCAATGGGTTGGATGCGATGGCGTGCGGCATTGAGGCAAGCGATTTGAGGACAGAGAGGGCGGACATGAGGCGTATTCTGGTGGCCGGCAACTGGAAGATGAACACCGATCGATCCGAGGCGCTCGCGTTGGCCGAGGGACTGGTTGAACGTCACGGCCAGCCGGGCCCCGTCGATGTGTTGATTGCTCCACCGTTTGTCTGGCTGGACGCGGTGGCAGCGGTCGTGGATGATTCGGCCGTCCAACTGGCGGCTCAGAACTCCTGGTCGGAATCCTCCGGGGCCTTCACCGGCGAAGTGTCGCCGGAAATGGTTGTCGGAGTCGGGTGCGGTTCGGTGATCCTGGGGCACAGCGAACGGCGGCAACTGTTTGGTGACACCGACGAGTTGGTTGGTCGCAAGGTGGCTGCGGCACAGGCAGTGGGCCTGGAGGTGATCTTGTGCGTCGGGGAAACTCGCGAGCAGCGCGAGGCCGACGAGACCGAAACAGTGCTCTCGCGGCAACTCGAGGCTGGCCTGGAAGCTGTTGATGTCGAGTCGATGGGGCGACTGGTTGTTGCCTATGAACCGGTGTGGGCGATCGGGACCGGCCTGACGGCCACCACGCTTCAGGCCGAATCGGCGCACGCTCACCTTCGCAACCAACTGGCCGTTCGCTACAATCCGGAAGTGGCCGAGGCCACCAGGATTTTGTATGGAGGCAGCGTCAAGCCTGACAACGCGGCGGATCTGATGAGCCAGCCCAACGTGGATGGAGCACTTGTCGGTGGGGCCAGCCTGTCGGTCGAATCGTTTCTTGCCATTATCGAGGCTGCCTCGGGAGCCTGAATCCCGTTGTTTCACCTCCGCTGCCGCTGACTTCATGACTTTTCCCTCCTAGCGTGATGCTCCCGACGGAGATGACCCGGTGAAGGACCTACTCGAACACCTCAAGAACTACTGGAAGCTGTATCTGCTCTTCCTGGTTCTGACCGCGATGTGTTTTTTCTTCGGATACCTTCTTGGCGGCGCCAGTACCGGATTGGGCTGGGCGCTTGTCGTTGATGGCACGCTGATGATCCTGATCATCCTCCTGCAGCAGGGACGTGGTGGCGGACTGGTGGGAGCTCTCGGTGGCATGGGGGCGCAGAGCGCGTTCGGTGCTCGAGCCGGGGATGCCTTTACCGGAATCACCATCGTGCTGACGGTGATGTGGGTGTTGCTGGCCGGTTTCGGTGGAATCACGTTGCGAGCCGATCGAGGCAGTGTCACGTTTGATCAGCCCGAAGTGCGATTGCTGGGGGCGATTTCCCGGTGGGAGGGGGACGATCGGATGACGGTCACCGTGCCTGTCTATCTGAGCGGCACTCCAACCGAAGACGTCACGGCGTCCATCAAGGCGATCGAAAACCCTGCCATACAAACTAGACACAAAGTCGAACTGACCGCGAAGTCGGTTACGTTCAAGGCCAACACGACCGATTTACGCCAGTCAGTCGAAATCAAGTACGATGGGGGCGAGGCTCCCGACGGTGACTGGACGTTTCAGGTCCGGGTCGTCAATACCGAGAATGCTATTCCGAAGATCAACGAGGAGACCTCGACCGTCACGATCATGGATGATGATCGCGGCCCGGCGATGCCCGAACGGAAGCCCCCGACGAGTGGGGCGGCTGACAAGCCAGTTTCGGAACCGGGTGAAAAGAAATCGGCGGTGAAGAAATCGGCCGAGAAGAAACCAGCCGAGAAAAAGCCAGCCGAGAAAAAGCCAG